>NZ_CP054925.1:8500000-8809108 GCF_013364075.1 Amycolatopsis sp. Hca4 | reverse complement strand
AGCGGCCAGAAGAAGTCGTTCCAGGCCTGCATGAAGGTGAACAGCCCGAGCACCGCCGCGGCCGGGCGGGCGGCGGGCAGGGCCACGTGCCAGAACAGCCGCAGCGAGCCGCAGCCGTCCATCCGGCCCGCCTCCAGCAGCTCCAGCGGCAGCGCCCGCTCGAAGTACTGGCGCATGAAGAACACGCCGAACGCGGTGACCAGGCCGGGCACGATCACCGCCTGCAGCTGCCCGGCCCACCCGAAGTCGGCCATCATCATGTACAGCGGGACGACGCCCAGCTCGGTCGGGATCGCCTGGGTGGCGACCACGAGCAGCAGCAGCGCCGTCCGCCCGCGGAAGCGCATCTTGGCGAAGGCGAACCCGGCCAGCGTCGAGAACAGCACCACCGAGACGGTGATCGTGCCCGCGACGATCAGGGAGTTGCCGAGCGCCAGCGCGAAGTCCGTCTCGTCGAAGACGCGGGCGATGTTCTCGAACAGGTGCCCGCCGGGGACGAGCACCGGCGGCACCTTCCCGACCGCCTCCGTCGTCTGCGAGGAGACGACGAACGACCAGTACACCGGGAACGCCGAGCCGGCCAGGATCGCGATCAGCGCGGCGTAGGTCCACGGGCTCGCGACCCGGCGCGCGATGCGCCGGGCCCGCCCGGGTGCCGCCGGCGGCGCGGGCGCGGCCGGGGTCAGCACGGTGGTCATGTCCGCTCCTCAGTCCGTTTGGATGCGCCGGGTCACCAGGTACGACAGGCCCGCGACGAGCATCGTGGCCACGGCCAGCACCAGCGCGATCGCCGAGCTGTAGCCGAAGTCGTACTTGGTGAAACCCTGTTCGTAGAGGTAGAGCGCGGCGGTCTGGAACTGCCGGTCCGAGCCGCCGGTGGCGGCCGCCGTGCCCGGGTTGAACAGCAGCGGCTCGGCCAGCAGCCGCATGTTCCCGGTCGTCGCGATCACCGTGGAGAAGATGATCTGCGGCCGCAGCAGCGGCACGGTGATCCGCCAGAACTGCTGCCACCCCTTGGCGCCGTCGAGGGTGGCGGCCTCGTACATGCTCGACGGGATCGCCTGCATCGACGCCAGGAAGATCAGCGCGTGGTAACCGGTCCAGCGCCACACCACCATCGCCGCGATGGCGGTGTGCGAGCTGGCCGTGCCGGCCTGCCAGTCGACCTGCCCGGCGCCGAACCAGCTCAGCACCCAGTTGACCAGGCCGAAGTCCCGGCCGAACAGCTGGGCGAAGATGATCGTCACCGCCGCCACCGAGGTGATGTTCGGCAGGATCATCCCCATCCGGAAGAACATCCGCCCGCGCAGCCGCCGGTTGAGCAGGTGCGCGATGCCGAGCGCGAACAGGATCTGCGGGATCGTGGTCAGCAGCCACAGGCTGACCGTGTTCCCCATCGCGTTCCAGAAGTACGGGTCGTGGAACAGCAGCTGCTCGTAGTTGCCGAACCCGATGAACTGCGCGCCTTCGGCGTCGATGAGGTTCCGCTTCTGCAGCGACACGAACGCCGTGTACAGCAGCGGGAACAACCCGAAGACGCCGAAGATCAGGAAGTAGGGGCTGATGAAGCCGAACGGCGACAGCTTGACGTCCCACTTCTGCCGCCGCTCGGCGAAGGTGAGCGCCATTACTTGATCTTCGCGACGTCACCGACCAGCTGCTCCCACGCCGCCGCGCCGTCCTGCTTGCCCTGCTCGACGCGCTGCATCGCGTTGCCGAACTCGGTCTGCACGTCGCCGGCCTTGGGGCCCTGGTACTGCGGGTTCAGCTTCTTCGCCGCGTCGGTGAACACCTTGCCGACCGGAGCGTTGTTGAAGAACGGGTTCGTGTAGCCGGTGATCTTCGCGTCGTCGTAGAGCGACGGCACCGAAGGCAGCAGACCCTTGCTGGTGAACACCTTCGCCTGCTGCTCGGGCGCGGTGAGCCACGCGGCGAGCTCGGCGGCTTCCTTGGTGTGCTTGCCCTGCTTGGGCACGGTCAGGTACGAGCCGCCCCAGTTGCCGCCGCCACCGGGCACGGCCGCGACGTCCCACTTGCCCGCGGTGTCCGGGGCCTGGTCCTTGATCTTGGTCATCATCCACGCCGGGCAGGTCACGGTCGCGAACTGGCCCTGGGTGAAGCCGGTGTTCCACTGCGGCGTGCTGTAGAGCAGGCCGGCGCTCAGGTTCGCCTTGACCGCGTCGACCACGAGGTCCCAGCCCTGGCGCAGCGCCGGGTTGCTGCCGACGATGATCTGGTCGTTCTGGTCGTAGTAGCCCTGCGGGGCCTGGCCGACGATCGCGTTGAGCACGGTCGGGCCGCCGTCCATGAACTTGACGCCCTGGGGCGCCTGGGCCTGGAAGCGCTTGCCCGTCTCGAAGAACGCCTGCCAGGTGGGCCAGAGCGCGGAGACGGCGTCGCGGTCTTCGGGCAGCCCGGCGGTCTTGAACATGTCGCGGCGGTAGCAGATGGCCAGGCCGCCGACGTCGGTGCCGTAGCCGATCTGCTGCCCGCCCTTGCCCACCGACGCGGCCCACTTCCAGCCGAGCCAGCGGTCCTTGAGCTGGTCGCCCCCGACGGTGTTGAGGTCGACGAACTTGTCCGGCGTCGCCTTGAACTGGGCGACGTAGCCGGTGTCGATGGCCTCGATGTCCGCGGCGCCGGCGCCGGTGGCCAGGTGCGCGGCGAGGTTCTTGTGGTGGTCGGAGTAGGAAGCGGTCCGCTCGGTGATCTCGATGTCCGGGTGCGCCGCCTGGTACTCCTTGATCAGGTCGGTGTAGCCGAAGTTGCCGAACAGGCCGAGGCTCAGCTTGACCTTGCCGCCGGCGGCGCCGCTGTCCCCGCAGGCGCTCAGCGCGGTGAGCGCGACCAGGGTGGCACTCACCCCGGCGATCAGGCGGATCCGGCGGTTTCTCGTTTTCGGGCGCATGAGATCTCCGTTGTTCTGCGGGCCGGTCGGAAAACGCGGGTCCCATGAGAGCGCTCCCAGCACGGTGCCGTCAAGTAACGAAATGATAAAGCAGTCCGGCGTTTACGCAGTCAGAGATCGTGTGCTACAGATGTAACCGGTTACAAGAACCGGAGGTCGCCATGGTCACCGCCCGCGAGGTCGCGCAGCTCTGCGGGGTTTCCGTCGCCACCGTGTCACGGGTGTTCAACCGGCCCGCCACGGTCAGCGCGGCGACGCGCGAACGCGTCGAACGCGTCGCGCGCGACCTCGATTTCTCGCCGAACGAGTCGGCCCGCGCGCTGTCGCGGCAGCAGTCGGCGATGGTCGGGCTGGTCTGGGACACCGACCACCGGCGGCCCGGCTGGCGGCACCCGTTCCTGCAGGACCTGTTGCTGGGCCTCAAATCCGCGCTGAGCTCACACGGCTACCACCTGCTGCTGCTCGCGACGAGCGACGACGCCCGCGACCGCCACCCGGGCGTGTCACTGGCCGACCCGATCGGGTACGTCAGCATGACCCGGCGCCACCACCTGGCCGGGCTGGTGCTGATCGACAGCGGGACGGACGCCGACGCGTTCACCGCGTTCGCCCAGTCCGGGTTGCCGTGCGTCGCGCTGGACGTCGCCCTGTCGGGCCCGCGGGCGACGCACGTGACGTCGGACAACGCAGGCGGCGCGGCGGAAGCGGTCCGCCACCTGGCGGCGCTGGGCCACCGCCGGATCGCGACGATCACCGGCCCCCGCGGCAACGCCCCGGCGGCGGCCCGCACCGAGGGCTACCGCCGCGGCCTGGCCGAAGCCGGCCTGCCGGTGTCGGAGGATCTGGTGATCGGCGGCGACTTCTACCGCGAGAGCGGTTTCGTCGGCATGCGCCGGCTCCTGGCCCGCAAGGACCCGCCGACGGCGGTGTTCGCGGCCAGCGACGAGATGGCGGTCGGCGCCATGCTGGCGGCCCGCGCGGCCGGGCTGCGCGTGCCGTCGGACCTGGCGGTGGTGGGCTTCGACGACATCGAGGTGGCGTCACTGGTGGACCCGGCGCTGACGACGGTGGCCCAGGACAAGCCGGGCTTCGGCACGGCGGCGGCGGGGGCGCTGCTGGCTATGCTCGAGTCGTCGACGGCACCGGAACCGGTGCTGCTGCCCACGAAACTGGTCGTGCGCGATTCGTGCGGCGCTACACGGTGATCTTCGCGTCCCAGTCGATGTGGTGCGCGTAAACCCAGCCGCGTTCCTCGCCGACGTCGCCGCCCGCGCTCGCCTTCACCAGCTTTTCGACCCGCTCGCGCCGCAGTCCCTCGTACGCCGCGAACGCCGAGGGCGGGTCCGGGAGGTCGCGCAGGCACTGGGCCAGCACGACGCTGTCCTCCAGTGCCATCGACGCGCCCTGGCCCGCCGCCGGGGACGCGGCGTGGGCGGCGTCCCCGGTCAGGACCATCTCGGGGGTCGACCAGACCCGGGTCTCCGGGACGTCGTACGAGTGACCGCCGAAGACGTCGTCGCCCGTGGCGGCGATGATGTCCGCGCAGGGCAAGGGATCGCCGTCGAAGGCCGCGTGCGCGAAGTCGCGCCAGCCCGCCGGGGTGACCGCCGCGATCTCCTCGCGGGGCCGCTCGGTATCCGGGATGCGGGCGAACCAGAACGTGGCGCCGTCCGGGGCCGTGGTGAACCCGAACGCCGCCCGGCTGCCGCGGACCATCCGGTAGATCCCGGGCGCCGACGGCAGTCCCTCCGCCCGCGTGTAGCCGTACACGACGGTCAGCCCCGTGTAGCGGGGCTCGTCCGCCGCCGGGTCGATCAGCCGCCGGACCACCGAACGCAGGCCGTCCGCGCCGACCAGGACATCGCCGGCCGCGGTGGTGCCGTCGGCGAACTCGGCCGTGATCCCGCCCTCGCCCGCCTTCGCGCCCACCAGCCGCTTGCCGCGTTCCAGGGGGACGCCGCGGTGCGCGGCCTCGTCCTGGAGCACGCGGTAGAGCGTGGCGCGGGTGAGAGTCCGCGGTCCGTCGAGGTGTTCGGTGTCGAACTCGGTCCGCCCGACGGTCTCCCCCGTCGGGGCGACGAGCTCGACGCCGTACGCGGCGAACGAGCTGTCGATCACCGGCCGGTCGGCGCCGATCGCGCGCAGGGCGTCCATGCCGTTGTGCATGAGGGTGAGGAACGCGCCGATGTCGTCCCCGCCCGCGGGGTAGGCCTCGTAGACCACCGGCTCGTGCCCGGCGAGCTTCAGCGCCATCGCCGTCACCGTGCCCGAGATGCCGCCACCCGCGACCAGTACCCGCACTTCGCCCCCTCGACTCCGCGTGCCGCCGTCGTAGACGTTACCGTGACGGCGGCACGCGGTGCCTACTTCTCCTTCGCACCACTGGTGGCGATTTCGCCGTTCAGGCCGCGCGGGTAGAAGCCACCCGAAGACACCTTGTCCGGGTTGAGGTAGGCGATGTTGAGCACCCGGTCCGCGGATCGCCCGAACGCGATGCCGTTCGCGTCGGCGGGGACGAGGTTCGCCTTGCCGTCCTTGAGGACGCCTTCGTCGTCGTCGGCCTTGCCGTCGAGGCTGTCGCGGGCGTCGGAGATCTTGTTCGTGATGTCCCCGAGGCCGCGCTCGAAGAGGGCGGACCGGACGATCCCGGCGTGGTAGGCCTCGACGGCCAGAATGCCCGCGGCCGCGTCGAGGAACGTCTTGTTGTTCACCAGCGGGGCCGCGCCCTTGTAGGCGGAGACGCCGACGTCCTCGAACAGGTAGGCGGCGAGCAGGAAGTTGTTCTCGCTGGCGAACGGGTCGAACGTCTGGCCCTGCTTGATCACGCCCGCGGCCTGCATGGCGGCGGTGAAGCTGTTCTGGAAGTCGATCTCCGGCTGCGCGACGGCGGCCTTGTCGAGGGCCTTGCGCAGGAAGTTCACGTGGGCGACCTCGTCGCCGGCGATCTCCTGGACGATCTGCTTCGTGTGCTCGCTCTTGAACTTCACGCCGTGGCCGCCCGAGACCTTGCCCAGGTTGCCGACGCCGTTGACGTACTTCTCGTTCAGGCCGTAGCCGTAGGCGGCGAAGGAGTAGAGGTTCGCCTCGAGGTATTCGAGGTTCAGTGCGAAGTTCAGCACCGCGGCGTCGCTCGCCGCCTCCTTCCCCTTGTCACCTCCCTGCGCTCCGTACTGCGAAGTGGCACCGGCCGAGCCGAGGCCCAGCGACAGCGCCGTGCCGAGCGCACCGGCACCCGCGACGCCGAGCCCCGCCGCTCCCGCAGCCTTGAGGAAGCGGCGGCGGTCGGTCGCGTTCTCCGCGCTGCGCTCGATCAGCTGCTCCGTGTAGCGTTTTCCGAACACCGGGGGACGTCCTCTCGTGACGAGTTCGTCCACCTCACCCACCGGTCATACGTACCTGGGCGTCCCCCGGCTCGGTCAAAACGGGAAAAATTTTGATCGACTTGCGTTTCCCCAGGTCAGCTGCGCTGCGCGACGGCGAGCCGGACGCACACGGCGAGCGCGCGGACGGCCTCTTCGACCTCTTCCAGCTTCGGGAAGGTCGGCGCGATCCGGATGACGGCGTCCTCCGGGTCGTTCCCGTGCGGGTGGGTCGCGCCGGCGGGGGTCAGCGCGACCCCGGCCTCCTTCGCCAGCCGCACGACCTCCTTCGCGGTGCCCTGCGGGACGGTCAGCGTGATGAAGTACCCGCCGGTCGGCTTGGTCCAGGACGCCAGGTCGGCCAGCTCCTCGGAGAGGATGCGGTCGACGGCCGCGAACTTCGGGCCGATGATCTCGGCGTGCTTGCGCATGTGGGCGCGCACGCCGTCTTCGTCCTTCAGGAAGTGCGCGTGGCGCAGCTGGTTGACCTTGTCCGGGCCGATGGTGCGCTTGCCGATGTTGCCGGTCCACCAGGCGAGGTTGGCCTCGGACGCACCGAAGAACCCGACGCCGGCGCCGGCGAGGGTGATCTTCGAGGTGGAGCCGAAGACGAAGACGCGGTCGGCGTTGCCCGCCTCGGCGGCCAGGGCGAGGACGTCGGCCAGTTCCGGCTCGGCGTCGGTGAGGTGGTGCACGGCGTAGGCGTTGTCCCAGAAGATCCGGAAGTCGGGCGCCGCGGTGCGCATGGTCGCGAGCCGCTTGACGACGTCGTCACTGAAGGTGACGCCGGTGGGGTTGCTGTACTTGGGGACGCACCAGATGCCCTTGACGGCCGGGTCTTCGGCGACCAGCGTCTCGACGACGTCCATGTCCGGGCCCTCGTCGGTCATCGCGACTCCGACGAGCTCGATGCCGAAGCGCTCGGTGAGCGCGAAGTGGCGGTCGTAGCCCGGGACGGGGGCGAGGAACTTCACCTGCGGCTCGTCGGCCCAGCGGCGCTCGGCACCGGGCAGCTTGCTCAGCAGTGCCTGGACGACGGCGTCGTGCATCAGCTCGAGGCTCGAGTTCCCGGCGGCGAGCAGCTGCCCGGCGGGCACCTGCAGCGCGGGGGCGAAGATGCGGCGCAGCTCGGGCAGGCCGTTGAGGCCGCCGTAGTTGCGGACGTCGGTGCCGTCCTCGGCCTTGAAGGTGCCGTCGCCCGGGAGGGAGAGCAGCGCGTTCGAAAGGTCGAGCTGCTCGGGGGACGGCTTGCCGCGGGTGATGTCCAGGGAGAGGCCTCGGCCGACCAGGGCCGCGTAGTCGCTGCGGGCCGTGTCGACGTCGACGGAAGCAGTGGTCATGGCCTCAACGCTAAACCCGCCGTCGATACCATTTCGGGGCGGGTCCTGGCTAGGGTGCTCGGTGTGCATCTCGTCGTCCACGCCGACCAGCGCCAGTTCACCGTCCGGGATTCTTCCACCCGGTTGACGGGCAGCGGGTGGACTGCTTCCGCGGTCGAGCTTCACCGGATCGGGGCAGAACCGGGCGGTATCGCGATCGCGACGGCCCGGTCGGACGTCGTCGAGTCGTCGGTGACGCTGCTGCCATCCCCGCCCGCTGTCGCGGCCGATGCCGAGCACGTGGTGGAAGCGGATCTTCCGGTTCCGAGCGGGCGGTTGGTGATTTCCGGGCCGGCGGACTACCCGTCGCAGGAGAAGTACTTTTCGGTGCTCCCGGGGTTGTACCGGGCCCGGGTTTCGTACGTGCCGGCCGGTCCGCCCGCGGTGACGTGGAACGAGCACGAGTTCGGGGAGCACTACCGGTACGTGGTGGAGCTGTGGCCGGTGGAGTCACGGTCCGATGTGGAGGTTGTCCGCCAGGGCGCGGCTGTGTGGGACGGCTGACCGCGGCCGAGGTCACGCGGTGGCGGCCGGTGGCGACGCGTCCGTGGGCCGGCGAACCACCAGGGCACCGACGAATACCAGCGCACTTGCGCCGAGCAGGCCGAAGCCCCAGCTGCGACGAGTCGACAGCGCCCTGTCGCAGGCGGCCGCATACCCAGTGGAAGTATCTTCCGTGGCGAGGTAGCCGAGGCCGTTGTCGGCGAGCATGGCATTGGTGAGCTCGTGAACGTTCGAATCGTGCGCGGCTTGGCTCATGTCGGTCTTGAAGCCGGTCCCGCAAGCGACGGCCTGCCCGCCCGCAGCGGTGGCTTTGACGTTGACGAGCAGCAGGATCAGGGCGCCGACGGCAACCGCCAGCGAGGCCGAAGCCACGAACGTACGAGGTTTCATCACGCACTCCGGTTCGATCGGTCTCCGCAGGCAAGAACGCTTCGAACGCCGACTCCGTTACGGCTAAAGCGCCGTCAGCGTGGCCAGTTTCCAGCGGCCGTCCACCCGCTTCGCCGTCACCGCCAGCTGGGCCACCGACGACGTCGGCGCTCCTCCGCCCTGCGCCACCGTCTGCTGGTCCAAGAACAGCAGCAACTCCGCCGAATCCCCCCGCAACGAGCGGACCCCGATCGCCCGGACCGTCGTCGTGCGGGTCAGCTTCTCCGACTGCGCCCGCGTGCGAGCCGAAGCGAACTGCGTCTGGTACTGCCGCACCGCCTCGCCCGTCAAGACCTCCGCGGCCGCTCGCTCGGTGCGGGGCAGGTTCGCGTAGTCGTACGAAAACACTGCCTTCACCGCGTCACTCACCGAAGACGAAACCTCGGCCGTGGCCGAAGAATCCACCAAGGCCTGATTGTCCCCAGGGGACAGTGAAGCCGCCTCGATGCCGAACCAGGCCGTGCAGCCCAGGGCCAGTGCCAGCACGACGACCAGCAGCCGGTTCATGAGCCTGCCGCCTGGACCCCGGAGATCTTCCAGCCGTCCGGGGAGCGGGACACGTCCACCGTCAGGCGGTTGAGGCGGGCCGAAGGGGGCGCGCCGCCCGTTGACACGCGGACGTCCAGCACCGCCAGCAAACGCGCCGACCCGCGGGCCGGATCGACCTCCGTCACCGCCGCCTGGACCAGGGAGGCCGAGGACACCGTCCGAGACGCAGCAGCGCGGTCGATCTGCAGCTGACGGTCGCCCGAAAGGTCCTTGAAGTACTGCCCCGTCGTCGCCGCGATCCAGCGGTCCACGTCCGCCGCCGCCGTGCGGTAGTCGATCGTGTTCAACGTGACCAGGTACGGCCCCGCCGCGGCGAGCACCGCGTCGCGCTCGCGGCCGCGGGCGTACGACTCGTCCGCGGCCGCGCGCCACCATGACCAGCCCGCGAACGCCGCGGCCAGGACCGACAAGAACGCGAAGACCGCCAGGAGGCGCAGCTTCACGGCGCACCCAGCAACCGGCCGAGCCCGCCCGACGACGGCCCCGTGAGCAAGCTCAGCATGCCCGGCAACTGAGCCTGCGAAGGCGCGGAAACAGTCTGCGAAGGCGCCGCCGGGATCGCGGGCGGCTTCCCCGCGTAGGGCGCGTTCTGCGCCCCGCGCACCCCGGTCGGGCTCCCGGGCGGCTCGGCGCAGTAGGCGTTCATGTTGACCGGCGCTTCCGACTCGTCGTTCGCCGGACGCTGCTTCGTCCCTTCGTACCCCTTCGTGCACGAAGCCGGGTCGAAGAAGTTGAACACCACGCCCAGATGACCCGTGCCGTCCGGGGACGTCGACGGCGAGAACGCCGAGATGATCGGGTACGCGACCAGCAGCTCCTCGATCGAGTCCTTCCGGGACGTCGTGATCTGCGCGGTGGTCAGCAGGTTGGCGAACAGCACGCCCAGGTCGGTGCCCGACGCGGCCAGCACGTCGGAGATCTGCCGGCTCAGCTGCGGCGCCTGCGCGATCACCCGCCGCAGGTCCGGATCGGACTTCTTGAGCTGGCCGGCGATCGTGCGAAGACCGGCAGCGAAGTCCGTGATGTTCGCCGCCTGCCGCTCCTGGGTGCCGAGCATGATCCGCGAGTTCGCCAGCAGTCCCTGCGTCTGCGGCACGTACTGCGCGGCCACGGCCGTCAGCGAGCCCGTGCTGTCCAGCAGCTGCTGCAGTTCCGGGCCCGCCCCGCGAAGGCGTTGTACGTCTCGTCGACGACCGTCCGCAGCGACTCCGGGTGCACGCTCGCCACCAGGTCGTCGAGGTGGGTGAGCACGGTGTCCGGCGACGGCGGAAGCGACGTCTTGTCCGCCGTGATCACCGAGCCGTCCTTCAGGAACGGACCGCCGTTGTGCAACGGCAGCAGGTCGACGAACTGCTCCCCCACCGCCGATCGGTTCGCCACCTGCGCGTGCGCGTCGGCCGGGATGTCCGGCGCGCCCGCGTCGATGTCGAGGGCGACGTCGACGCCGTGCTCGGTGAGCGTCATCGACGTCACCCGGCCGACCGTGACGCCGCGGTAGGCGACTTCGGAGTTGACGAAGATGCCGCCGGAGTCGGTCAGCTGCGCGGTGACGACGTACCCGCGGTTGCCGAACAACCGGTCCAGCCCGGCGTACCGGCCGCCGGCGTACACCACCGACACCACGGCGATGACGACGAACGCGAACAGCTGGATCCGGATCTTGCGGGTCACCGGCCGCCCCCGATCAGGCCGAGCAGCCCGCCCAGCAGGCCCGGGCCTGCCGCCGGGGGCACCGACCCCAGGTCGGGCAGGGGCAACGGCGGCGCCACCGGAGTCTGCTGGCCACCGGTTCCGGACGGCAGCGCGATCGGCGGCTGCGACGAGTTCGTGAAGTTCGAGATCAGCACGTCCAGGTCGAGGTTCACGTTCGCCTCGACGTTCGCGTAGTCGCCCTTGATCACATTGCCCGCGTAATCCGGGAACGGGTAGGTGAGCAGGATCTGCAGCGCGTTCGGCAGGTTCTGGCCCGCCTCGCCGAGCTTCGTCAACGTCGGCTGCAGGGCGCGGAGGTTCGCCACGAGCTGGTCCCGGCTCTTCGTCACCGTGTCCACCGCGACCCCGGACAGCGCATTGAGCGCGTTCAGCATGCCCACGAGCTGGTCACGCTGGTCCGTGACCACCTTCAGGCCCGGCGCGAGGTTGTCCAGCGCGTTCGTCAGGTTCTGCGTCTGCCCGGTCAACGTCTTCGAAAGCTTGGCCAGGCCGTCGATCGCACGCAGGATCTCGGTCTTGTGGCCGTCGAGCTGGGTGGCCAGTTCGTCCACTCTGGACAGCAGGGCGCGGATCTCCGGCTCGTTGCCCGACAGGGCGTCGTTGAGCTCGTGGCTGATCTTCTGGATCTGCTCGACGCCGCCGCCGTTGAGCAGCAGCGAGAGGGCGCCGAGCACCTCCTCGACCTCGGGGTTGCGGTTGGTCCGCCCGAGCGGGATCTGCCCGCCGTCGGCCAGGCGGCCGGAAGCGGGTTCGGCCGTCGGCACGCTCAGCTCGACGAACTTCTCGCCCAGCAGCGAAGACTGCTTGAGCTCGGCACGCGCGTTCGCGGGCAGCGCGATGTCGCCGTTGACGGTCATCGCCACCAGCGCCGAGCGCGTGTCCGGGGTCAGCGTGATCTTGTCGACCCGACCGACGGCGACGTCGTCGACCTTGACGCTCGACTGCGGCACCAGGTCCAGCACGTCGGTGAACAGCGCCGTGACGTGGTACGGGTGGTCGCCGACGTCGGCACCGCCCGGCAGCGGCGTGCCGTAGAGGCCGTTGAACCCGCCGTCGCTGCAGCCCGCGAGCACGAGCACCCCGGCCAGCGCACCGGCGATCCGCTTGCGCCCCTTCACTTCGCACCGCCGGACAGCTGTTCCATCACGTCGACCAACGGGAGCGGCAACGGCGGGAGCGTCCCGTTCTGCAGGGAGTTGAGCACCTGCGGGATCGTCGGCAGCTTCAGCGCGCCGTCCAGGACCGGCGCCAGCTGCTTGCAGATGTTCCCGAGGGTGTCGGGGACTTCCTTGGGGGTGAACGAGCTGATCAGCCGGCACACGGTGAGGATCGGCGGGTTGGTCAGCTCGTTGAGGTTGTCGCGGACGGCGATGGTGCCCGACGCCGCGTCGTAGGAGTTGATGAAGTTCGTGGCGCCGGTCGGCGCGATGTCGAGCACCTCGGCGAGTGCGGCGCGCTGGTCGACCAGCACCTTCGACAGCGACGCCAGCTTGTCCACATTGGACTCCAGCGCCGTCTTGTTGTCGTTGACGAACTGCTGGACGTCCCCGAGCGCCCCGCCCAGGGACTGCAGGGCGGCCCCGACGTCGTTCGAGTCGGCGGCGAGGAACCGGCTGACGTCGGCGACGCGGCCGTAGAACTCGTTGAGCTGCTGGTCGCTCTGGGCCAGCGCACCGGTGAACGAGTTCAGGTTCTGCACGGTCGAGAACAGGTCGTCCTTCGAGCCGTCGAGGGTCTTCGCGAGCTGCGCCAGCTGCCCGACCGTCGAATTCAGCGAAGTGCCGTTGCCCTTCAACGTGTTCGCCGCGGTGTCGAGGACACCGGACAACGCGCCGCCGGAGTTCGCGCCGTTCGGGCCCAGCGCCGTCGAGAGCTTGTCGAGGCTGGAGTACAGGTCGTCCAGTTCGACCGGCGTGGCCGTGCGCCCACGCGGCAGGACCGTGCCCGAAGCGAGCACCGGGCCGTTGTCGTAAGCCGGGGTCAGCTGGACGTACCGGTCGCTGACCAGGCTCGGCGCGACGACGACGGCACCGACGTCGGCCGGCAGCGGGGCACCGTCGACCTCCATGTCCACCCGGACCGCGTCCCCTTCCGGCGTGACGTCGGTGACCTGGCCGACCGGCACGCCGAGCACCCGCACCGACGAGCCCGCGTACAGCCCGACGGTCTTGCCGAAGTACGCGGACAGCTTGACGCCGTTCGACGACCGGAACACCAGGTACAGGCCCGCGGTGACGATCAGCGCGAGGACGCACGCGAACGCCAGCCAGGTCACCAGGCTGCGGCCGCGGGCGGTGTGGATGGTCATCGGCGGCCCACCCCCTGGTTCGGCGCCGCGATCGGCGGGGTGCAGCCTTCGGGGTTGATGTGCAGCCCGCCCACGGTGATCGTCGGCGGCAGCAGCCCGCACAGGTAGCCCTCGAACCAGCGGCCGTTGCCGGTGGCGTTCGCGCCGACGCGGGCGAACGGCGCCATCAGCTGCAGGCTCTTGTCGAGGTTGCCCTGGTTGCGCTGCAGGATGTCGGTCACCTTCCCGAGCTTGTCCAGCGTCGGCTTGAGCTGGTCCCGGTTGTCACGGACGAGCCCGGTCAGCTGCTGCGAGAGCTGCTGGGTGCCGGTGAGCAGGGCGTTGATCGCGGTCTTGCGGTTCTGCAGCTCGGTGAGCAGCAGGTTGCCGTCGCTGATCACGCGCTGGAGCTGCGCGTTGCGGTCGGACAGGGTCTTCGACACCTGGCTCGTGTTGGCCAGCAGCGTGTGCAGGTCGGCGTCACGGGACGACACAGTCTTGGCCAGCGACGACAGCCCGCTCAGCGTGTCCTTCAGGTACTGCGGGCTGCCGGAGAGGCTGTCAGAGAGGGCGTTGAAGCTGTCGGCCAGCTGTTTCGTGTCGATGTCGCCGACCGTCGTGGACAGCTGGTCGAAGGCGTCCTGCAGCTGGAACGGCGTGCGCGTGCGGGCCTGCGGGATCGTCTGGTCCGGCTCCTGCGCGCCGTCGCCCTTCGGGTCGAGCGCGAGGTACTTCTCCCCCAGCAGCGTCTTGATCTCGATGGACGCCGTCGTCGCGTCGCCGACCCGGATGCCCTTGACCCGGAAGCGGACCAGGACCTGCTTGCCCGCCAGCTTCACCGACGACACCGTGCCGACCTTGACGCCGGCCACCTCGACCTCGTTGTCCGGCGCCAGCCCGGCGGACTCGCCGAAGTAGGCCGAGTACGTCGTGCCGTTGCCGAAGAACGGGAGCTGGTCGGAGAAGTACGTCGTGGCCGTGACGAGCACGATCAGCACGAGCGCGACCGTGCCCACCGCGGCCTGGTTGCGTTCCTTCAGCGGCTTCACGGACCACACCTCTCCGCGCGCTGCGTGCCGGGGATCGGGATGATCGGCAGGGTGATGTCGAGCGAGGAAATGCCGATGGTGCCGGTGATCCCGCACAGGTAGTAGTTGAACCAGCTGCCGTAGCTCAGCGTCCGGGTGAACTTCTGCAGGTTGCCCGGCAGCACCTCGAGCAAGTGGTTGAGCAGCACGCCCGAGTCGCCGAGGTTCTGCGACAGCACCCCGAGCTGCGCCACGTCGTCCTTGAGCGCCGGGCGCGCGTCGGCCAGCAGCCCGGTGGTCGACACGGCGAGGTCGCCGAGCGCGCTGACCGCGTCGCCGATCGGCTTGCGCTGCTCGGCCAGGCCGCTCACCAGCTTCTGGGTCTGCTCGACGAGGTCACCGAGCTGGGCGCCGTGGGCGTTGACCGTGCCGAGCACGGTGTTCAGATTGGCGATGACCTGGCCGATCACCTGGTCCTTGCTCGCGATCGCGCTGGTCAGCGACGCGGTGTGCTGCAGCAGGCTGGTGATCGTGCCGCCCTCGCCCTGGAAGACGCTGATGATCTCGGCCGAGAGCTGGTTGACGTCCTTCGGGCTCAGCGCCTTGAACAGCGGCTTGAACCCGTTGAACAGCACGGTGAGGTTCAACGCCGGTTTCGTGCGCTCGGGCGGGATCGTGCCGCCTTCGGGCAACGCGCGATCGCCCGGGACGTCGGTGCCGAGCGCGAGGTAGCGCTGGCCGACCAGGTTGCGGTACTTGATCGTCGCGGTCACCGTCTCCGGCAGCCGGTAGGCGTGCTCGACGTCGAACCGCACCCGCGCCAGGGTCCGCTCCCCTCTTCCACCTCGATCGCGTCGACCTGGCCGACCTTGACCCCGGCGATGCGGACGTCGTCGCCTTCCTTGAGCCCGGACGCGTCGGTGAACTTCGCCAGGTAGCCGGACGTCTCGCCGAAGTTCGTGTTGGCGATGGTGGCCGCGAGGATCCCGGTGAGCAGCACGGTGACGACCGCGAAGATCCCCAGCTTGATCAGCGACGGGACGAAACTCCTCACTTCAGCTCCACCTCCGCCCCGCGGTAGAGCGGTCCGACGAGCAGGCCGGCCCAGCCCGGCACGTTCCCCGGCGAGGCGCCGAGGGCGGGCGAGGCCAGCAGGTCGATCAGGTCGTTCTCGTAGGCCGACCCGACGATCGTGCCGTCGCCGCCGACGGCGCCGCCGCCGGCCGGCAGCGTCTCGGGCGGGTATTTCGGCGGCGGGGGCTTGCTGGAGCCGTCCTTGATGGCGCCGTCCGGCGGGTACTGCGGCCACACGCCCGGCTTCGGGACGCTCGGGTAGCAGCGCGGGCCACGCTTGTCCTCGTACTTCGGCTCGTCAACGCCGGGGAGGTACTTGCCGCGGCTGGCCGCGAACTCGATGGTGACCCGGCTGACCTCGGGGTGCGCGGTGCCCTTGCCGAACGCCAGCTCGGCGCGCGGCACGGACTCCGCGAGCTGCCGCAGCAGGCACGGGTACTCGGGCGCGTACTTCGCGAGGACGTCCAGCGTCGGCTGGACCGCCGTGGTGAGCCGGATCAGGTTGTCCTTGTTGACCTGCAGGAAGTTCGTCAGGTCCACCGAAGCCGCGGTGACGGTCGCGAAGAGGTCGCTCAGCTGCGCGCGCTGGTCGACGATCGTCCGGCTGGTCGTGGTCAGGTCGGACAGGGCCTGCAGCAGGTCGGGCGCGGCCTTGTCGTAGGTGTTCGCCACGTTCGCCAGGCCGGTGATGTCGGCCTTGACGTCCGGCAGCGACGGGTTGAGCTTGCCGAGGTAGTCGCTCAGCTGCACGAGGGTCTGGCCGAGCTGCTTGCCGCGGCCGTCGAGCGCGGTCGCCACCGCGGTCAGCGTGCTCGACAGCTTCTCGGGCTGGACGGCCTGCAGCAGCGGCATCACGTCGTCGAGGACCTTCTGCAGCTCGATCGCGGCGCTGCTGCGGTCCTGCGGGATGACGTCACCCGCTTCGATCGGGCGTTCTCCGTTCTCCGGCAGCTGCAGGGCGACGTACCGCTCGCCGAAGAGCGTCTTCGGCAGCAAGCGCGCGGAGACGTTTCGAGGGATGACGTGGGTCTTGTCCGGGTCCAGCGCGAGTTCGAGCTCGGCGTGGTCGCCCTTCGCCAGCACCGAGCGGACCTCGCCGACGAGCATGCCGCGGACCTTGACGTCGCCGCCGGTGCGCAGCTGGCTGCCGACGCGGTCGGTCTCCAGCTTCACGAGCGTCACCGGGGTGAACGCCTTGTGGTAGACGGCGAGCGTGAACGCGATGAACAGGGCGGCGACGAGCAGGAAGGCGAGCCCCAGCACCTGGTACCGGAGCCGCTGCCAGAGCTCGCGCCTCATCCCGAGATCCTCACCGTGGTGTTCGCGCCCCAGATCGCCAGCGACAGGAAGAAGTCCAGCACCGAGATCAGCACGATCGACGTCCGCACCGCCCGGCCGACCGCGACGCCGACACCCGCCGGCCCGCCACTGGCGTTGAAGCCGTAGTAGCAGTGGGACAGGATGACGAGCACGCTGAACACGATCACCTTCCCGAACGACCAGAGGACGTCCCCGGGTGGCAGGAAGAGCGTGAAGTAGTGGTCGTAGGTGCCCGCGGACTGGCCGTAGAGCCAGATGGTGATCTGCCGGGACGCGAGGTAGCTCGAGAGCAGGCCGACCGCGTACAGCGGGATCACCGCGGCGACGCCGGCGAGCACCCGGGTCGTCACCAGGTACGGCATGCTCGGCACGCCCATGACTTCCAGTGCGTCGATCTCCTCGGAGATCCGCATCGCGCCGAGCTGGGCGGTGAAGCCGCAGCCGACGGTGGCGGACAGCGCGAGCCCGGCCGAGAGCGGCGCGACCTCGCGGGTGTTGAAGTAGGCGGAGATGAAGCCGGTCAGGGCGGCCGTGCCGAGCTGGTTGAGCGCGGAGTAGCCCTGCAGGCCGACGATCAGGCCGGTGAACAGGGTCATCCCGATCATCACGCCGAGCGTGCCGCCGATGACCGCGAGCCCGCCGGTGCCGAAGCAGACCTCGGTGAGCAGCCGCAGGGTCTCGCGGCTGTAGCGGCGGATCGTCCGCGGCGACCAGGCGAGCGCCTTCGCCGCGAACGCGAGCTGCTTGCCGAGGCCTTCCAGGCTCTGGCCGGGACGCGCGATGTACTCGAGCGTCCGGTCGGTGTCGACGGCCGTCATCACATCGCCTTCGGCGGGACGATCCGCAGGTAGATCGCGGTGAGCACGACGTTGATCAGGAACAGCAGCAGGAACGTGATGACGACGGCCTGGTTGACCGCGTCGCCGACGCCCTTCGGGCCGCCCGCCGGGTTCAAGCCGCGGAAGGCGGCGACGACCCCGGCGACGAAGCCGTACAGCAGCGCCTTGATCTCGCTGATCCACAGGTCCGGCACCTGCGCGAGGGCGTTGAAGCTGGCCAGGTACGCACCGGGCGTACCGCCCTGCAGGACGACGTTGAAGAAGTAGCCGCCGAGCACGCCGACCACGCTGACCAAGCCGTTCAGCAGCACCGAAACGACCATCGCGGCGAGCACCCGCGGCACGATCAGCCGCTGGATCGGGTTGACGCCGAGGACCTCCATGGCGTCGATCTCTTCGCGGATCTTGCGGGCGCCGATGTCCGCGCAGACCGCGCTGCCGCCCGCGCCCGCGACGAGCAGCGCGGTGATCAGCGGGCTGGCCTGCTGCACGATGGCCAGCGCGCTGGCCGCGCCGGTGAACGACTGAGCGCCGATCTGCGCGGTGAGCGAGCCGAGCTGCAGCGCGATCACCGCGCCGAACGGGATGGCGACCAGTGCCGTCGGGAGGATCGTGACGCTGGCGAAGAACCAGCACTGCTGGATCCACTCGCGGGCCTGGAAGGGGCGCTTGAAGATCGCGCGCAGGACTTCCCACGACAGCGTCGCCAGGCGGCCGACCTGGGTCAGGGCCGCGGTTCCCGGGAGCGTGCCGGTGCTCTCGCTCACTACGCCTCCCAGTAGGTCGTCACTGACCTCCGAGTCTTCTCCACACCCGGTCCACAGTTTTCGTTAGCGGTGTTTACTCAGCGTTGTCCGTCAGAAGTTGAGCGCGTGCGTCGCCGTCGCCCCTCCGTCCGCGACGAACTCCGCGCCCGTGCAGTACGCGCTTTCGTCGCTGGCCAGGAACAGCACCAGCTTGGCGATGTCCTCGGGCTGCCCGACCCGCTTCAGCGCGACCTTCTTCCCGACGTACGACATGTCGACTTTCTGGCCGCCCGCCGCGGTCTCGACCATCTTCGTGTCGATCGCGCCGGGGTGCACCGAGTTGACGCGGATGTGCTTCTTGCCGAGCTCCATCGCCGCGACCTTGGTCATCCCGCGGATCGCGAACTTGCTCGCGGTGTAGGCGACGAGGTAGGGCATCCCGGCCAGACCCTCCACAGAGGACACGTTGACGATGGAGCCACCGCCGGCGGCGGTCATCGGTTCAACGACCGAGCGCATGCCGAGAAACGCCCCGATCTGGTTCACCCGGATGACACGTTCGTAGTCGGCCAGCGTCGTCTGCGCGAGCTCGGAGAAGTGCAGGATGCCGGCGTTGTTGACCAGCACGTTCGGGTGGCCGAACTCGGTGGTCGCGCGTTCGACCGCGGCGGCCCAGCCGTCCTCGTCGCCGACGTCGAGGTGCTGGTAGACGGCCCGCTCGCCGAGGTCGGCGGCCAGTTGCTTGCCCTCGTCGTCGAGGATGTCGGCGATCACCACGCGCGCGCCTTCGGCGACGAACGCGCGAGCGGCGGCCTCGCCCTGCCCGCGCGCGGCGCCGGTGATCAGGGCGATCTTCCCGTCCAGCCTCATGACTCTCCCAGGATTTCGGTGGCGGCGAACATCCGGCCGGGGTCGCGGTCGGCGAAGAAGGTGGTGAAGGACGTCTCGAGCTCGTCGAGCTGCCAGCGCCGCTCGATCCGCGGCGCCTCGACCAGCGCGACGGAGCCGCCGTGGACGACGAACACCTGGCCGTTGACGTGCTCGGCCGCCGGGGAGGCGAGGTAGGCGACGAACGGGGCGACGTGCTCGACCGAGAGCGGATCGGTGCCCTCGGCGGGAGCAGCACCGAACACGCCCTCGGTCATCGCCGTCCGTGCGCGCGGGCAGATCGCGTTGGCGCGGACGCCGTACTTGGCCAGGCCGCGGGCGGCCGACATGGTGAGCGCGGTGATGCCGGCCTTCGCCGCGGCGTAGTTCGGCTGGCCGGGCGAGCCGATGAGGAACGCCTCGGACGCGGTGTTGACCAGCCGCCCGTACACCGGCGCACCGTCCGCTTTGGACTTGTCGCGCCAGTGCTTCGCGGCGTTGCGGGACAGCAGGAAGTGGCCGCGCAGGTGCACGCGCAGCACGGTGTCCCAGTCGTCGTCGGACATCGAGAAGAGCATCTTGTCGCGCAGGACGCCCGCGTTGTTCACCACGATGTCGAGCCCGCCGAGGTCGAGCGCGGCTTCGACGAGCGCGTCGGCCGTGGCCCGCTCGCCGATGTCGCCGTCGACCGCGACGGCCTTGCCGCCGGCCGCTTCGATCTCGGCGACCACGTCCTTCGGCTCGCCGATGTCGTTGACGACCACCGTCGCGCCGCCGGCCGCGAGCGCGAGCGCTTCGGCCCGCCCCAGCCCCGCCGCGGCACCCGTGACGATCGCCGTCCTGCCGGTCAAGCTCACCGCGGGGACCTCCTCGCCGAGTCCGGGATGTCGGGCCTACAGTAGAATCTGTTCTCGTTCGAGGCAACCCTTTGAGTGAACAGTGCTAACCCGTGATGAACAGGGCATTCTTCGGGCAGCCCTTGACTGCACTGGTAACGCGTTCTACCTGGTCGTCCGGCACCGGACCGGGCTGGATCACCAGCTCTTCCTCGTCGTCGAGGTCGAAGACGTCCGGGGCGAGCCCCACGCACACCGCGTTCGCCTCGCACAGCAGCCGGTCGACGCCGATCTCCATGCTTCCTCCGCCGCTCGAGCCCTGGTACAACTAGAACAGGTTCTACTGTAACGCCGGGAGCCGGTACGGCACCACAACGAGCCGGACCGGGTGGAGGTGACGGGTGCGGATCGATTACACGCTCCAGCAGCACGCGCTGGCCGCGGAGCTCCGGGAGTACTTCGCCGAGCTGATGACGCCCGAACGGCGTGCGGGCCTCCGCTCGGGCGGGGGCGAGTACGGCGATGGCCTGGCGTACAAGGAGATCGTGCGGCAGCTGGGCAAGGACGGCTGGCTCGCGCTGGGCTGGCCGCCGGAGTACGGCGGGCAGGGCCGGTCGATGCTCGACCAGCTCATCTTCACCGACGAAGCGGCCGTCGCGGGGGTGCCGGTGCCGTTCCTGACGGTGAACACCGTCGGCCCGACGATCATGCGCTACGGCACCGAAGACCAGAAGGCGTTCTACCTGCCGAAGATCGCCGCCGGCGAGCTGCACTTCTCGATCGGCTACTCCGAGCCGGAGGCCGGCACCGACCTGGCGTCCCTGCGGACCCGCGCCGAGCGCGACGGCGACGAGTACGTCGTCACCGGGCAGAAGATGTGGACGAGCCTGATCGAGTACGCCGACTACGTCTGGCTCGCCGTCCGGACCGATCCTGCGGCGAAGAAGCACCGCGGGCTCTCGATGCTCATCGTGCCGACCTCGGCCGAAGGGTTCTCCTGGACCAAGGTGCACACGGTCGCGGGCGCCGGGACCAGCGCGACCTACTACGACGGCGTGCGCGTGCCGGTGTCGGCGCGCGTGGCCGAAGAGAACGCGGGCTGGCCGCTGATCACCAACCAGCTCAACCACGAACGCGTCGCGCTGACGTCGTCGGCACCGATCCGCAAGGCCCTCGCCGACGTGCTGGCGTGGGCGGAGGAGACCGGCGCCATCGAGCAGGAGTGGGTGCGGGTGAACCTGGCGCGGGTGCACGCCGGCGCGGAGTACCTGAAGCTGCGGAACTGGCGGATCGCCTGGGCGGCCGCGGCCAGCGAGCTCGGCCCGGCGGAGGCGTCGGCGACGAAGGTGTTCGGCACGGAGTTCGCGATCGAGGCCTACCGGCTGCTGATGGAGGTGCTCGGCGCGGCCGCCGTCGTCCGCGACGGCTCGCCGGGCGCGCTGCTGGCCGGGCGGATCGAGCGGCTGCACCGCTCGGCGCTGATCCTCACCTTCGGCGGCGGCACCAACGAGATCCAGCGGGACATGATCGCCGCCACCGCCCTCGGCCTGCCCGTCACGCGCTAGGAGCGACGTATGGACTTCACCCCTTCCGAAGCGTCGGCCGACCTCGCCGCGCTGACCCGGCGGCTGCTGGCCGACAAGGTCACCCACGACCCGCACGGCACCGGCGGCTTCGACACCGTCGCGTGGACGGCCCTCGGCCAGGCGGGCGTGCTGGACGCGGCGCTGCCGTCGTCGCTCGGCGGCGGCGGGTTCGGGCTGCTGGAGCAGTGCTCGGTGCTGACCGAGATCGGCCGCGCGGTGGCGGCAGTCCCCTACCTGCCGTCGATCACGATGGCCGCGTCGGCGCTGGCCGAGTTCGGCACGCCGGAGCTGGTGGACCGCTGGGTGCTGCCGGTGCTGCGCGGCGAGCGGGTCCTCGCGGTGGCGCTGTCCGGGTTCACCGCCGTGGCCGGCCGGGTGTCGGGCACGCAGACCGCGGTGCCGTTCGGCGCCTTCGCGCACGGGTTCCTGGTGGCCACGCCCGGCGAGGTGTTCCTGGTCGACGCGGCCGGGCCCGGGGTCTCGGTGCAGCCGCAGCAGACGGTGGACCACGCGGACGCCGCGCTGCTGTCGCTGTCCGAAGTGCCCGGGGTGCCGCTGGGTGACATCGGCGAGTGGCTGCGCCTGCGCGGGACGGTGGGGGTGTGCGCGCAGCAGCTCGGCGTGGTCGAGCGGGCCTTGGAACTGACCGCGGCGTACGCGGCCGAGAGGAAGCAGTTCGACCACGTGATCGGCGGCTTCCAGGCGGTCCGCCAGCGGCTCGCGGACGCTTACCTGGACGTGGAAGCGGTCCGCCTGACCACCCTGCAGGCGGCCTGGCAGCTGACGTCCGAGGTGCCGGCCGCTCCGGCGGTGGCGACGGCGAAGTTCTGGGCGGCGGAGGCCGGCCACCGGGTGGCCCACACGGCGGTGCACGTCCACGGCGGCGTCGGCATCGACGTCGACCACGTGGTCCACCGGTACTTCGCGGCGGCGAAGCGCCTGGAGTTCCAGCTCGGCGGGGCCACCCACCAGCTGCTGACCCTGGGCGACCTCCTCGCGGGCCCTCGCTAGCTCGCCGCGTAGGTCCAGACCTGCTTCATCAGCGGCGTCGGCTCGGGGCTGGTCAGCTCGACCTGGGTGAGCAGGACCGAGACCGTGCCCGTCGACGGGACCAGGTGCAGGGCCGTTCCCGCGCCGCCGACCCAGCCGTAGCGGCCCGGGACCTCCCAGGGCTCCTGCGGGTCCACGTCGACCGAACCGCCGTAGCCCCAGCCCTGGCCGCGCAGGAACGGCCGGGCCGCCGCGCGCTGGGCCGGCGTCAGGTGGTCGGTCGTCATCCGGTGCACCGATTCCGGTGTCAGGAGGCGGTGGCCGGCCGCCGTGCCGCCGTCGCGCAGGAAGCGGGCGAACGCGAGGAGGTCGTCGGCCGTCGAGACGAGCCCGCCCGCCCCGGACGGGAACGGCGGTGGCGCGCTCCACCGGCCCTCCGGCGAGTCGATCAGCCGCAGGCCGTCCTCGCCGCGGCGGTAGGCGCTGGTGAACCGGCCGAGCGCGGCCGTCGGCACGGTGAACCCGGTGTCGGCCATGCCGAGCGGCTCGAACAGCCGCTCCGCCAGGAAGTCCGGCAGCGGACGGCCGGACGCACGCGCGATCAGCACGCCCTGCAGGTCCGAGCCGGTCTCGAAGAGCCACGCCTCCCCCGGCTGGTGCAGCATCGGCACCTGCGCCAGCGCCGCCAGCCACGCGTCCGGCGACAGCGCCCGCGGTGACGCGGCCGGGTGCCCCAGCACCTGCAGCAGCAGGTCGACCGCGGGCAGCGTCATGTCGGCGGCGAGGCCGTACCCGCAGCGGAAGGCGAGCAGGTCGGCGACCGTGACCGGGCGGACGGCGGGGACCACGTCGTCGACCGGGCCGTCCGGCGTGCGGACGACCACCGGCGCGGCCAGCTCCGGCAGCCACCGCGCGATCGGGTCGTCCAGGGCCAGCTCGCCGTCGTCGACGAGCAGGAGGACGGCCGCGGCGGTGATCGGCTTGGTGAGCGACGCGATGCGGAACAGCGAGTCCCGCGCCATCGGGACGGTCCCCTCGACGTCGGCCGAACCGACGGCGGCGGCTTCGACCTGTTCGCCGCGGGCGACCAGCGCCACCGCGCCCGGCTGGTCGCCGAGGTGGCGGGACAGCAGCTCGGTCAGTGCGGCCATGGTCAGTCCTGGGGATTGATGGCGCGCAGGCGGCGCGGGCCGGTGTCGGGGCGCGAGGGCGGTGCCCCCAGCACCAGGCGGGCGTTGGCGACGAACGCGCCGTCCGGCGAGGCCAGGATCGGGTCCAGCACCAACGACCGGACCTCCGGGTTGTCCTCGGCCAGCGCCGCCACCCGCAGCACCATGTCCTGCAGTGCGGCGAGGTCGGCGGGCTCGTCGCCGCGGTAGCCGGTGAGCAGCGGTGCCGTCCGTGGCTCGCGCAGCAGCGTCGCCGCGTCGACGTCGGTGAGCGGCACGGCGCGGTAGGCCCGGTCGCCGAGCAGCGTGCTGACCAGCCCGGACAGCCCGAACGACACGAGCGTGCCGAACGACGGGTCGTCCTGCAGCCCGATCACGCACGACAGGCCCTTGGGTGCCATCCGCTGGACGTAGACCTCGTCGTCGCCGGAGACCTCGCGCAGCGTCTCGTAGGCGTTGCGCACCGAGTCTTCGGACGCCAGGTCCAGCCGGACGCCGGCCAGGTCGGGCCGGCCGCGCAGCCGCTCGTCGACCGCCTTGAGCGTCACCGGGTAGCCCAGCTCGGCCGCCGCCGCGACCGCTTCGTCCACTGTGGACACGATGCGGAACGGCACGACGTCGATGCCGTAGCAGTCCAGCAGCCGCACGACTTCGGCGTCCGAGAGCAGCGTCGTCTTCCCGCTGTCGGCTTCGAGGAGCTCGCGCACGATGCCCTGCGCCTGTTCGGTGTGGATCCCCGCGGGCCGCACGAGCGTGCCCTGCGGGCGTTGCCGCCACGCCGCGTACCGGACGACCCGGGCGAGGGAGTTCACCGCGCGTTCGGGGCTCGGGTACGACGGGATCGAGCCCCGCGTCGGCACACCGTCTTCGGTCAGGACCGCAAGTTCGTCCGGCACGCCTTCGGCGGCGAGGAACGTCGAGACGATCGGCTTGCGCTGCCCCAGTTCGACGACGGTCTCCCGCAGGGCCCGCGCGTACGCGGTGCCGGGGATGGCGATCGGCGGGGCGAACACGACGACAAGCGCATCGGTGTCCGGCGAGGTGAGGGCCTCGCGGACGGCCTTGGCGAACTCTTCCGGCCCGGCTTGCGGGCCGACGTCCACCGGGTCCGACGCCAGCCGCAGGCCCTGCATCCGCGCGGTGTCGGCGGCCAGCAGCCCGATCGCGCTGGAGTTGCCGACGATCCCCACCCGCGGCCCGGCGGGCAGCGGCTGGTGGGCGAACACGAGCGCGGTGTCGAACAGCTGCGCCAGCGACTCCACCCGCACCACGCCGGCCTGCTCGAACAGCGTCTGGACGCTGGCTTCGTCGATCTCCGTCGACGTGGCCGCCAGCTGCGGCCGGACCGCGTGCCGGCCCGACTTGACGGCGACGATCGGCTTCGTCCTGGCGAGCCGCCGGGCCAGCCGCGCGAACTTGCGCGGGTTGCCGAAGGACTCCAGGTACAGCAGCACGAGGTCGGTGTCCGGGTCGGTTTCCCAGTACTGGAGCAGGTCGTTGCCCGAGACGTCGGCGCGGTTGCCTGCCGAGACGAACGTGGACAGGCCGAGCCCGCGCGCTTCGGCGTCGGCGAGGATCGCGGTGCCCAGCGCGCCGGACTGGCAGAAGAAACCGGTGCGCCCGCGGCCGGGCAGCCGGGGCGCGAGGGTGGCGTTCAGCCGGATGCCGGGGGCGGTGTTGAGCACGCCGAGCGCGTTCGGGCCCACCACGCGCATGCCGTGCGCCCGCGCCTCGCCGACCAGCCGCAGCTCGGCGTGCAGGCCGTGCGGCCCGGCCTCGGCGAACCCGCTGGACAGGATCAGCAGCGTCTTGACGCCCTTGGCCAGGCACGCGTCCAAAACGGACTCGACGGCCTCGGCGGGCACCGCGACCACGGCCAGGTCGACCGGGTCCGGGATGTCCAGCACCGACGGGTAGGCGCGCACGCCCCGGATCGCGCGGTGCTCGGGGTTGACCGGGTAGACGGTGCCGGTGAACGCGGCCGCGAGGAGGTTCACGAAGGCGACGTGGCCGACCTTGCCCGGCTCGGCGGACGCGCCGATCACCGCGATCGAGGACGGGTGCAGCAGGTTGTGCACGCTGCGGGCCTCGGCCGCCTGCTCGCGGGAGCGCGCGACGGCGAGGGACTCCTCGGTCGGGTCGATGTCGAACTCCAGGTGCAGCACGCCTTCCTCGATCTCGCGGCTGACCTGGTAGCCGGCGTCGCGGAACACGCGCACCATGGCGGCGTTCTCGGCGAGCACCTCGGCGACGAACCGGCGCAGCCCGCATTCGGAGGCGGCCGCGGCGAGGTGTTCGAGCAGGATCGAGCCCAGGCCGCGGCCCTGGTGGGCGTCGCTGACGACGAAGGCGACTTCGGCCGACGGGCCGTGGTCGAGCCGTTCGTACCGGCCGACCGCGACGATGTCGTCGCCGAGGAACGCGGCGAACGCGACCCGGTCGTGGTGGTCGACGGTCGAGAAGCGTTTCAGGTCCCTTTCCGGGATCCGCGGGTAGGCGCCGAAGTAGCGGAAGTAGCGGGTGCGTTCGGAGAGTTTCGCGTGGAAGGCGACGAGGCCGTCGGCGTCGGTGGGCACGATCGGGCGCAGGTGGACGGTGCCGCCGTCGGACAGCACGACGTCGGCCTCCCAGTCGCGGGGGTAGTCGAAGGGGTCCCGTCCGGCCATGGTCAGTCCCTGGGGTCGTCCGGGTCGAGGCCGTGCAGCGGGAAGACGGCGCGGCGGGTGTCCCGGACGGCGATGTCGACCGGGTCGTCCTCGCCGTCGCCCCACGGCTTGAACTCCGTGTCGCGGTCGTCGGTCATGGTCTGCGGGAGCTCGGCGTGCGGCGCGGCCTTGGTGACGGTTTCCCGCCAGCCGGGCGGCAGCGGCGTCGCCGGGTCGACGTCCCGGTCGAGGACGGTGGCGATCAGGTGCGTCCACGAGCGCGGAACGACCCGGATCAGCTGGTAGCCCCCACCGCCGACGGCGATCCACTTCCCGCCGGCGTAGGTCTCGGCGAGGTCGCGGAGGGTGGCGTAGATGGTGCGGTGGCCGTCGACGCTCAGCGAGAGGTCGGCCAGCGGGTCCTCTTCGTGGGAGTCGACCCCGCACTGGGTGAACAGCAGCTGCGGTTCGAAGTCGGCGAGCAGGGACGGGACGACGGCGTGGAAGGCCCGCAGCCAGCCGGGGTCTTTGGTGCGCGGCGGCAGCGGGACGTTGACGGCGGTGCCGTCGGCTTTCCCGCGGCCGGTCTCGGCGGAGTAGCCGGTGCCCGGCCAGAGCGTGAACGGGTGCTGGTGCATCGAGATGGTGAGCACGCGCGGGTCGTCGTAGAAGGCGGCCTGGACGCCGTCGCCGTGGTGGACGTCGGTGTCGATGTAGGCGATGCGGTCGAAGCCGTGGTCGAGCAGCCACGAGATGGCGACGGCACAGTCGTTGTAGACGCAGAAGCCCGCGGCCCGGTCCCGCATGGCGTGGTGCAGCCCCCCGGCGATGTTGACGGCCCGCGTGGCCTCGCCTTCGGCGACCTTCCGCGCGGCGAGCAGGGTGGACCCGACGACGAGCGCGGAGGCATCGTGCATGTCGGAGAAGACGGGGTTGTCGGAGGTCCCGAGCCCGTGCCCGACATCCCACCCGACAAGAGGCGCCTCCCGCACGGCGGCGAGGTATTCGGGGGCGTGGATCCGGAGGAGTTCTTCGTCCCCGGCCCCGGTGGGGACGAGCAGCGGAACGTCCTGGAGGACACCGAGCTCGGTGGCCAGCCGGACGGTGAGCTCCAGCCGCACGGGATTGAAGGGGTGATCCCCACCCAGGTCATAACCGAGCAGCCCACGATCCCAAACAACGGCAGGCGACATGCGGTCGACTCTAGTGCCGATCGCGGGGACGCGTGGGGTGGCGAGCGGGGCAAGGTGGGCGCCGGGGGTCGGCGCGGCCCGGCGGGGTGCTGGTCGCCCCCGGTGCTGCGGGATCGCGCGGCGCTGTCCACTGCGGCCGCCGGGCGGCGATCGGCTCGGCAGGGCATCCGGCCATCGGGGATGCCACCCCGGCCCCACCGCCGCTCAGCACGACGCGGCGCTGGCTCTCGGGCAGTGGGGGTGTCGCGGCCCGACCGCTCTCGGCTTGCTCGGGTGACGATCAGCCGCACCTGCGGCCGGCCCGCTCATCACCGCACGGGGGATGCCGCCTCCGCCCGGGCCGCGCCCGCGCCGCGGCCCGGGCAGTGCGGGCCGCGCGGCCCCGATCACCCTCGGCCGGCTCCGGTGGTGGCCAGCCCGGCCAGGCATCTGCCGCCGGGGCAGTTCGAACCCGCGCGGCCCGGTCGCCTTCGGCCTGCTCAGGTGGGCGTCAGCCCGGCAGGGGGCCCGTCGCCGCGGGGCGGTTCGGGTTGCGGGACCAGTGGGACCACGAGCCCGCGTACAGGCCCGCTCCCGGGTGGCCCGCCAGCTCCAGGGCCAGGACCACCGAACTGGCCGTCACGCCCGAGCCGCAGTACGCCGCGACCGGCTCTCCCGGGCGCAGGCCCAGGTTCGCGAAGTGCGCCGCCAGCTCCGTCGGGGGCCGCCAGCGGCCGTCCGGGCCGATGTGGGCCGAGAACGGGGCGTTCACCGCTCCCGGGATGTGACCCGCCCGGGGGTCCACCGGCTCCGTCTCGCCCGTGTACCTCGGCGTTGCCCGGGCGTCGAGCAGCAGGCCCTCGCGGGCCAAGGCAGCCGCTTCGTCCGCGTCCAGGACCGGCATGCCTCCCGGGTGGACCGTGAAGTCGCCCGGCTCCGGGTGCTCCTCCTCCGTGCTCACCGGACGCCCCTCGGATGACCACGCCGCGTAACCGCCGTCGAGGACCGTCACCTCTTCGTGGCCCGCCCAGCGCAGGAGCCACCAGGCGCGCGCCGCCACCGAGCCGTCCGCGTCGTCGTACGCCACCACCGGGACGCCCTCGCGGACGCCGGCCGCGCGCAGGTCGCGCTGCAGGTCGGCCGGGTCGGGCAGGGGGTGTCTGCCGCCCTCGCCCGGCTCGCCCGCGAGCACCCGGTCGAGGTCGACGAACACCGCGCCGGGCACATGGCTCTCGCGGTAGGAGTCGGCGCCGGGCGGGCCGGCGAGCCGCCAGCGGACGTCGAGGACCACGGGGCGGTCCCCGGCCGGGCCGGCCAGCGCGGCGGCGAGGTCGGTGGTGCTGATCAGCGGACGCATGCCTCCCATCTTCCAGCGGCCGCCCACCCGGCCGCGCCGGGGTGCGGACATATCCCCCACCGGCGAGTTGTTACTCCCGAGGGCCGCCGCCGCTGTCGGGGTCAACGACTACGATGAGCAACGCGGACGAAGGGGACAGCGTGAACGATCTCATCGACACCACCGAGATGTACTTGCGTACCATTTACGAGCTCGAAGAGGAAGGTGTCGTTCCGCTGCGCGCCCGCATTGCCGAGCGCTTGCAGCAGAGCGGCCCGACCGTGAGCCAGACGGTCGCCCGGATGGAGCGCGACGGCCTGGTCGTCGTCGCCGACGACCGGCACCTGCAGCTGACCGACCACGGCCGGGAACTGGCCATCGCCGTCATGCGCAAGCACCGCCTGGCCGAACGCCTCCTCGTCGACGTGATCGGGCTCGAGTGGGAGCACGTGCACAACGAGGCGTGCCGCTGGGAGCACGTGATGAGCGAGGCCGTCGAGCGCAAGCTGGTCAAGCTGCTCGACCACCCGACCACCTCGCCCTACGGCAACCCGATCCCCGGCCTCGACAAGCTGGGCGACGGAGAACCCGCGCCGCCCGCGGAGGCCGACCTGGTCCGGCTCGACGAGTTCGCCCGCACCGGCGGCGGCCGCGTCGAGATCCGGCGCATCGCCGAGCACGTCCAGCTGGACGAGTCGCTGATGACCGAGCTCAAGTCCGTCGGCATCGTGCCGGGCGGCACGGTCACCGTCGGCAAGGCCAACGGCGGCACCATCGAGGTCACCGGCGGGGACACCACCGCCCAGGTCGCCAGCTCCGCGCTGCACGCCGTCCTGGCGCAGGCCCGATGAGCCCGTCTTCGGAGGCCGTGGCGGCGTTCCGCACGGTCCACGGCTCGGCGCCGGCCGGCGTCTGGTCGGCGCCCGGCCGCGTCAACCTGATCGGCGAGCACACCGACTACAACGACGGCTTCGTGCTGCCGTTCGCCCTGCCGCACCGGCTGGCCGTGGCGGCGGCGCCCCGCGAGGACGGCGTGCTGTCCGTGGCCACCCTGGGCGACGACGGCCAGCTCCAGCGCTCCGGCGAGCTGAAGATCGCCGACCTGGCGCCGGGCTCGGTCGAGGGGTGGGCCGCGTACCCGGCGGGCGTCGCCTGGGTGCTGCGTGACCAGGGCTTCCCCAACGGCGCCAACCTGGTGATCGCCGGGGACGTGCCGTCCGGGGCGGGGCTGTCCTCCTCCCACGCGCTCGAGTGCGCGGTGTCGCTGGCGCTGCTGGGCCTGGCCGGCCTGGAGCTGGACGGCAGCCGCGACGACGTCCCGTCGCGGCCCGAGATCGCGCGGTGGGTGCAGCGGTCGGAGAACGACTTCGTCGGCGCCCCCACCGGCCTGCTCGACCAGACGGCGTCCCTCTGCTGCACCGAGTCGCACGTGCTGTTCCTCGACGTGCGCTCGGGTGAGCAGGAGCAGGTGCCGTTCGGCCTCGCCGAGGCCGGGCTGCAGGTGCTGATCATGGACACCCGCACCAAGCACTCGCACGCCGAGGGCGGCTACGGCGAGCGCCGCCGCGGCACCGAGCGGGCGGCCGAGCTGCTCGGGGTGAAGGCGCTGCGTGACGTCACCGTCGAGGGTCTTTCCGATGCCCTCGACCGGCTCCCGGAGGACCTCGTGCCGCTGGTGCGGCACGTCGTCACCGAGAACCAGCGGGTGCTCGAGACGGTCGAGCTGCTGCGCGCCGGGCGGCTGGCCGAGATCGGGCCGTACCTGGACGCTTCGCACGTCAGCATGCGCGACGACTACCGGATCTCCACGGCCGAGCTGGACCTCGCGGTCGACTCGGCGCGGGCGGCCGGCGCACTCGGCTCCCGGATGACCGGCGGCGGCTTCGGCGGCTCGGCGATCGCGCTGGTCCGCGACGCCGACCTGGAGCGGGTCAAGGAAGCCGTCGACGCGGCGTACGAAAAGGCCGGTTACCGGCGGCCGCGGATGTTCACGGCGGTGCCTTCGCGCGGCGCCGGCCGCGACGAGCTCTGACACCGCGCGGGTCCGCTCGGGGCAACCCCCGCGCGGACCCGCGCGTCGTCGAGGGGGAAGACTGTGGGCCACAGTCACCCTCGGCAGGAAGGCCTGGATGTGTCGGAGCAGAGCAACGCCCTGAAGCTGGTCGTGACGGGCGGAGCCGGGTACGTCGGAAGTGTCTGCGCCGCCCGGCTGGTCGAAGCCGGGCACCAGGTCACCGTCGTCGACGACCTGTCCACCGGGCACGCCGACGCCGTCCACCCGGACGCGCGGTTCATCGAAGGCGACGCCGCCGAGGTGGCGGGCAGCCTGCTGCGCGAGGGCTTCGACGGTGTGCTGCACTTCGCGGCGAAGTCGCTGGTCGGCGAGTCGATGACGGAGCCGGCGAAGTACTGGGAAGGCAACGTCGTCACCTCCCTGCGGCTGCTGGAGGCCATGCAGGAGCACGGCACGCCCCGGCTGGTGTTCTCGTCGACGGCGGCGACCTACGGCGAGCCGGAGCAGTCGCCGATCCCGGAGACGGCGCCGACCCGGCCGACCAACACCTACGGCGCCACGAAGCTCGCCATCGACGCGGCGATCACCAGCTTCGCCGTCGCGCACGGCCTGGCGGCGGTGAGCTTGCGCTACTTCAACGTCGCGGGCGCGTACGGCGCCTTCGGCGAGCGCCACACCACGGAAACCCATCTCATTCCTCTCGTTCTCCAGGTCGCCACGGGCGACCGCGAGCAGATCCAGATCTACGGCGACGACTACCCGACGCCGGACCACACGGCGGTGCGCGACTACATCCACGTCGTGGACCTCGCCGACGCCCACCTGCTGGCGCTGAAGCACGCCACGGCGGGCGAGCACCGGATTTACAACCTGGGGAATGGCACGGGGTTCTCCGTTCTCGAGGTGATCGAGGCTTGTCGCGAGGTGACCGGCCACCCGGTGCCGGCGGCGGTGGCTCCGCGGCGGGCGGGTGACCCGTCGGTGCTCGTGGCGGCCAGTGACCGGGCTCGGGAAGAGCTCGGGTGGAAGCCGGAGCGGACCGATCTTGCTGGGATTGTCCGGGACGCTTGGGTATTCACCCAGTCACGGCGAGGCTGAGCTCGGGGTGACCGGCGGTGGGCTGGGGCTTGTGCGCCCTGGCCCGGACGCTGGGGACGGGCTCCGTGTCGGGTTGGGACCGCCGCGGTCCGGCTCGCGACGGCGGCAGCCGACCTCGCCTGCCGCGCTGGTTACGCAGCGGGGGGCGACGACCCATTGGTGCTTGTGGCCGCCAGCGACCCGGCTCGTGAGGAGCTCGGGTGGAAGCCGGAGCGGACTGATCTCGCTGGGATTGTCCGGGACGCTTGGGAATTCACCCAGTCACGGCGAGGCTGAGCTCGGGGCGGCGGGCTGGGGCTTGTGCGCCCTGGCCCGGACGCCGGTGACGGGCTCCGTGGCGGGTTAGGACCGCCGCAGTCCGGCTCGCGACAGCGGCAGCCAACCTCGCCTGCCGCGCTGGTTACGCGGCGGGGGCGACGACCCATAGGTGCTTGTGGCCGCCAGTGACCCAGCTCGGGAGGAGCTCGGGTGGAAGCCGGAGCGGACCGACCTTGCTGGGATTGTTCGGGACGCTTGGGAATTCACCCAGTCACGGCGAGGCTGAGCCCGGGTGACCGGCGGCAGGCTGGGGCATTTGCGCCCTAGCCCGGCCGCCGTCGACTCGGGCGTAAGCCAACGCGCACCGGGATCGTTTGAGGCGCTTGGGAATTCACCCAGTCGCCACGAGGCTGACCCTTGGGTGGCCGGCGGCGGACCTGGGCTTCTGTGCTCTAGCACGGCCGCCAGTGGTGACGCCGGGCCGAGGCCCGGCTGACCGCCCCCATGCGTCCATAATGGACGATTAAGCCTGCCTCCGCACTCCCTTCGAACCGCGGCCCACGGTGAAGCTGCTCATGCCGCCTGGTCCGCCTCGAAATCTGCCGGCTCCAAGCCGAAGCCCACCAGAGGGCCTGCTGCCGCTGCGGCCAAGCCTCGGATCACCTCCGGGGGTGTTCCCGTGTCCAGCACCCTTCTCAGCAGCGAGGCCAGCACGTGCCCCGGGGCTGCCTCCAATGCGTTGTCCAGGGCCATTCCCGCGAATGTTCCGTCGCCGCGGAGGTAAGCCGAGAAACCCAGCAGGGCCGCCGGTTCGGCTCTCTCCGGGGGTGGGATCTCGCGAACCGCCGTCAGCCAGACGTCCTCCGCTTCGCGAGCCGACGCCGTGGCTGGGGGTACCGCCATTGCCAAGCACAGGTCGCGGATCTCCGGCAGCTTCAACGCGCTTGCCAGCAGCACCGCTTCCTCGTCCGTCGGTGGGCCTTCGTTGCGGCGGTGGCGCTCGAACGCCGCGCGGACCGTCGCGGCCGCGTTGTCTACTCGGGTTTGCTCCGGCCACGGTGGCAATGTCATGCGGGACAAGCGATCCGCTCGGCGGGCCAGCGCTTCCGGTGATCGTGGGGCCAGCAGTGCCTCGAGCTCCTCGCGGCTGTCGAACGCCACCGTTCCGCTCTCGGTTGCGGCCGCCGCCAGGACCGTTGCTCGGGGGTCCGGCAATGCTCCCGCGCATTCTTCGACTTGGTAACACACCCAGGGTGCCCCCGCCCTGATCGCCGGTGCCCACAAGGCGTGCAGGACCGGGAGGCCGAACTCCCCCAGCGCGCGCGTGAGGTCGCCGACGAAAGCCGTGTGTGGGGGTGGCTTCTCCGGTCTTCGCCGTCCGCCGATGATCACCACCGTGATGCCGATGTGGCCGGCCGCTGCGAACCGAGGGGCCAGTGCCTGCGCCTGGCGTGCTCGGTGCTCGCGGCGGGGCAGGTCGCCTCGCAGCACCAGGCCCAGGCGGTTGCCCGGGTGGCAGTGGCCGAGCAGCACCACGGATTTCTCGGGGCGGAAGCCGATCAGGTACGGGAGCGCGGCCAGCAGCTGGGCCGGGTCGCGGAGGTCGGGCGGGGTGGTTGTGGTCATGCCTCCACAGTGGGGCAGAACGGGGGCGGATGGGGCGCCGGGGCGAAATCTGTGGATGGCGGGGGTCGATGTGGACGGAAGCCGCCCGGCCGGGGCCGGGCGGCTCTTTCCTGTCGGTGGGGTGGGCTATGCTGCCCGGCCCACCGGCCGGACACCCGCAAGCGGACTCAGCCGCAGTGCTCGAAGCCGCTCTCGTAGGTGTTGCTGCCCACCGAGCCGCCCCACTTCACGCAGGTCGAGTCGGCCGTCTTCGTCACCGGCCCCGCGTAGTACGTGAAGCTGCCCGAATCGGTCACCCGGGTCGCGCCCTGGACCTCCAGGAACGCCTCGACCGGGCTCGCCGTGCCGAGCGACGTGGCCTTCAGCGTCGTCACGCAGTTCGCCTTCGTGGAAGCGTTGTACAGCAGGTACGCCGTGCCCGACGAGTTGGCCAGCGCCTGCTGGTCCACCACGGAGAAGCCGTCGCCGCACACCTCTTCGGCCGAATACGGGTTGCCGCCGCAGTTGTTCTTGCTCGTGAAGTTCGTGTGGCCGTAGTACGGCACCGCGACGCCGTTCAGCTTCGCCTTCTGCACCACGCCATCCAGGCGCTCCTCGAAGTGCAGGTGCGGTCCGGTGACGCCGCCGGTCGAGCCCGCCTTGCCGATCTCCTTGCCGCCCGCGACCGACTGGCCGACGGAGACCTCCTGGGCCGACAGGTGCGCGTACCGGGTGCGCCAGCCGCCGCCGTGGTCGACCTCGACCCACTTGCCGTAGCTCGTGCTGCCTTCGTCGGCCACCCGGGTCACCGTGCCCGACGCCGAGGCGAGCACCGGCATGCCGGTGATGCCGTCCTTCTGGAAGTCGACCGAGTACGCCGGGCTGTGGCCGCTGAAGGTCGCCGCGGTCACCGTGACACCGCACTTGAACGGCACCTGGAAGTTGGGCGCGGCCGACGCCGTCGTCTGGCCGGCGAGGGTGAGGCCGAGCGCGGGCAGCGCCGCGGCGGCGGCGATCAGGGCGAGCCGTCGCAAGCTGGACATGGGGAACCTCCTGTACAAACGGGACAACTTGACTCCACGCAGGGAAGTCCCCGTCGGTACATTTTCCGTACAAGCACCCGCGGAGGACTGCCGGAATGACGACCCGACCAGCCGGATTCCCCCGGGCCCAGGGCTGGCTGCGCTGGGCCCTCGTCGCCGTGCCGATGGTCGCCGCGATGCCTCGGGCGGGCACGCTCGCCTGGTTCCTGATCGGGCTCACCCTGGTGCTGTCGGTCCCGCTGCTGTGGATCCACGAGACCCGCGTCCGGCCGCTGACGGCGGCGCTGCCGCTCGCCGTGATCGCCACCACCGGCGCGCTCTGGGTGCTCCTGCCGAGCAGCTGGGCGTCGGTGGCGATGTTCAGCACCACGTTCTTCGTCGTGCTGCGGCAGACCGCCGTGCCCATCGTGCTGGCGGTCGGGCTCGACCTCGCCGCGGTCACCGTCGGGGCGGCCCGCTACCACGTCTGGGAAGGCGCCCTGTCGACGTACGCGGTCCTCGCGATCGTCATCCTGATGGGCCTGAACCGGCGCGCCCGCCTCGCCCGCCTCGAGCAGACCGAACTCGCGCTGGCCCGCGCCCAGACCGCCAACGAGGAGCACGCCCGGGCCGCCGCGCTCGCCGAACGCGCCCGGATCGCCCGCGAGCTGCACGACGTCCTGGCGCACTCACTGGCCGGGCTGGCGCTGAACCTGCAGGGCGCGCGGCTGATGCTGGTGCGCGACGGCGCGAGCCCGGACGCACTGGCCCAGATCGAACGGGCGCAGGCGCTGGCCTCGGACGGGCTCGCCGAAGCCCGCAAAGCCGTGGCCGCGCTGCACGAGGACGCCGTCGGCGTCGAACGCGCGATCGCGGACCTGCTCGCCGCGTACCGGCTGGACAGCGGCGCCCGCGCCGACCTCGCGGTCGAAGGCCGCCCGCGCGAGCTCGCCCCGGCGGTCGGCACCGCACTGGTCCGCGCGGTGCAGGAGGCGCTGGCCAACACGCGCAAGCACGCGCCGCAGGCCGAGGTGGACGTCACGCTCGGCTACACCGACGGGTCCGTCGAGCTGACCGTGGCCGACCGACAGGGCAGGCGCCCGCCGGAGGCGCCGGCGGCAGGCTACGGTTTGCGCGGGATGGGCGAGCGGGTCGCGCTGCTCGACGGACGCCTCGACAGCGGGCCGGGGAGGACGGATGGCGGATTCACCTGACGGTGCCGGCGTGACGCTGCGCGTCGTGCTGGCCGACGACCAGGCCGTGGTCCGGGAGGGCCTGGTCACCCTGCTCGGGCTGCTGCCCGGAGTCGAGGTGGTCGGTGCCGCGGCCGACGGCCTGGCCGCACTCGACCTGGTCGCCGCCCACCACCCCGACGTCGTGCTGGTGGACCTGCGGATGCCGCGCTGCGACGGCGTCGAGACCACCGAACGCATCCGCGCCGAGCACCCCGGCACCGAGGTCGTCGTGCTCACCACCTACGCCGACGACGAGTCGCTGCTGGCCGCGCTGCGGGCGGGCGCTCGCGGGTTCCTCACCAAGGACGCCGACGCCGAGTCGATCGCCCGGGCGCTGCGCTCGGCCGCCGCCGGGCAATCCACGGTGGACGGCGAGCTGCAGCGGCGGCTCGTCGAAGCCGCCGCCCGCAGCACCCCGGCGCGCGTCAAGGAGGTCGAGGGCCTGACCGCCCGCGAACTCGACGTGCTGCGGCTGATCGCGGCCGGCCTGTCGAACACCGAGATCGCCCGCACCCTGGTGGTCAGCGAGGCGACCGTGAAGACCCACGTGAACCACCTGTTCGCCAAGGCGGGGCTGCGCGACCGCGCGCAGGCGGTCGCGTTCGCCTACCGGGCGGGCATCGCCGGCTGACGCCTCACGGCGCGGGCGGGATGTTCGCGTTGTGGTGGAAGACGTTCCGCGGGTCGTACACCGCCTTGATCCGGGCCAGCCGCGCGTACTTCTCCGGGCCGTAGGACGTCCGGACGCGGTCGGCCTCGTACTCGGCCATGAAGTTGACGTAGCCTCCGGCGTTCGCCGACAGCGGCGCCAGTGCGGCCCAGAACTCCCGCACCCAGGCCCGGTCGGTGGCGAACGGCTCCGGCTCGGCGGAGATCGCGGCGACGTTCCCGGCCAGGCACGTCCGCCGGCTGCCGCCGAACGCCGTGTCGTCGTCGCCGGCCTCGGCGAACGCCCCGCGCAGCGCGAAGATCGGCATGATCGACATCGGCGAGCTCTTCCGCGGCAGAAAGTCCGCGATCACGTCGATGACGTCGTCGGTGAACTCCTCGGCGAAGGCGGCCTTCTCGTAGCCGAGGATGCCCCACGGAGCGGCGCCGTCGATCAGCCGCTGCAGCTCGACGTACGGGATCGGCGAGACGAACTCGAACAGCGGCGCCGGCCCGGAGCGGGCCGCCTCGACCGCTTCGACGTGCTGTTCTTCCCCGTCGAAGCCGGCGATCAGCACGGCGTAGCCCGGGCGGAAGTGGAACGCCTCGGGCACGAACGGCGCGGGCGGGGCGTTGAGCCCGGCGACGAGCACCCCCAGCGCGCCCGGCAGCGCCGGGAGCAGCTCGCGGGCGTGGCGCAGCACGGCCGCGCCGTCGTCGAGACCGTAGAAGAACAGTCCCAGGTGGACGATCGGGCCGACCGGGTGCAGCCGGAATTCGAACTCGGTGACGACGCCGAAGTTGCCACCACCGCCGCGCAGCGCCCAGAACAGGTCGGGGTGCTCTCCGGCCGACGCGCGCAGGATCTCGCCGTCGGCGGTGACGACCTCGGCCGAGAGCAGGTTGTCGCAGGACAGGCCGTGCTTGCCGGTGAGCCAGCCGAACCCGCCGCCGAGGGTGAGGCCGCCGACACCGGTGTGGCTGACCGTGCCGCCCGGCACCGCGAGCGCGTACGCCTGCGTCGCGGCGTCGAGCTGCGCCCAGGTGGTCCCGCCGCCGCAGCGCGCGGTCCGGGCGTCCGGGTCGACCGTGATCGCGTCCAGCGAGCTCAGGTCGAGGCAGAGACCGCCGTCCACGACCGCCGCGCCACCGAAGTTGTGCCCGCCGCCGCGCACCGAGACGTCGAGCCCGGCTTCGCGCGCGTACGCGAGTGCTGTCGCCACGTCCTGGGGCCCGGCGGGCCGCACCACCACCGCGGGACGGCGGTCGATTTCGCCGTTCCAGACCGAGCGGGCGTCGTCGTACCCGGCGTCGCCGTCGGTCAGCACGGCTCCGGACAACTGGGTGCGCAGGCTCTCCAAGATGGGGTCGGCGGTCGAGGTCATGGCGGGTCCTCTCGCAGCGGATAGAACGCCGGTAAGTCGCCTGACCTGCGAAAATCGTTACATTCAGTGATCGTCGGCGCGGAAAGCGACGAGCCGCTGGGTGAACCCGGCGGCGACCAGCCTGCCGAACGCCCGCTCGACGCCGGGCGGGACGCGCTGCGGGATCGCGAAGCCCCGCTCGGCGTACTCGGTGATCCGCTGCGTCTCGCCCACCAGCATGCCGATCACCCGCTCGGCTTCCTCGCAGCCGTCGACGTAGTCCTCCAGCGAAACGCCCTTCGCCGCGCAGACGACGTCGGCTTCGGGCCACAGCCGCTTCGCCGTCGCGTACGCCCGGCGCTGCTGGTAGGGCCGCGACACCAGCGTCACGGTCCGGACCGCGATCCCCCGCTCGGCGAGCAGCCGCCGGGTGAACACGATGTTCTCCCCGGTGTGCCGGGCCTCGGGCTCGACCAGGATCGCCTCGTCCGGCACGCCGAGGTCCAGGGCGATCTCGCGGTAGTGGACCGCCTCGCCGCGTGGGAAGCGCTCCACCGTCGTCGGGGCGTTGGCCCCGGTGAACACCAGCAGCGGGAACCGTCCGGCGTGGAACAGCTCCGCCGCGTGGACGGCCACGCCGGGATCGCGGCTGCCGAGCCCGATCCCGACGTCCGACCGGCGCGGCTGGTGCCGCAGGTCGTGGTAGTCCCACAACGTGCGCACGTCGGCCCGGAGGCCCTCCGGCAGCATCAGCCGAACGCGGCCCGCAGCGCCGGCTTGCCGCCCGTGACCGGCAGCGTGACCGACGTCCTGGTGAGGTCGAGGGCCAGGCCCGCGCCCGGCTTCGGCCGCAGCGTGTAGTCGTGGTCGCTGGAGGCGACCAGGACCTCCAGCCGGTGCCCGGCCGCCAGGATGTAGTCCTTCGGCATCAGGTCGACGCCGATCCGGTAGGTCTGCCCGGGCGTGATCGGCTCGGTGCGGGCCGGGGACGTGCGGTTCTGCGGGTCGGTCCAGCCGCGGGTGATCACGTGGGACGTGCCGTCGGGCGCGCGGTCGAGCAGGATCGCCGTGACGTTCGCCGCCGGCCGGTCGAACGCCAGCGCCAGGTCCGCGTGCGCCGTGCCGGAGAAGCGCACGGCCTGCTTCGCCGCCGGAGTCGCGTACAGCAGGCGGTTGCCGGACGAGGCGAGCCCGGCCAGCTGCTCGATCGTCTTCGACGAGTCGTCGGCGAGGGTCTCGGCGGCCGCCGTGCCCGGCACCGGGTTGCGCGTGTCGATCGTGCCCTTCGACCGGCCGCCCGGCCACGGGTACACGCGGACGTCGGCGGTGCCCGGCGCCGGCCAGTCGGCCTCGTCGACCCACGACTTGTCCTCGCGCTGGATGGTCGCCTTCGGCTCGTTCTGGATGCCGTTGTCGATGCCGTAGAGGTAGTGCGACATCCACTTGTTCAGCGTCGCGAGCCAGACGTCGCGGCGCAGGGAGTACGGGTCCGCGTGCCCGGACTGGTGCAGCCAGATCTTGTGCTCGACGCCGCGCGCCTTGAGCGCTTCGTACCAGGTCGCGACCTGCTCGGTCTTGACGTTCCAGTCGTTGAGGCCGTGCACCGCCAGCACCGACGCACGCACCTTGCCGACGTCGTTGCGGTAGTTCCGGACGTCCCAGAACGGCGTGTAGTCGCCGGTGACGCGGTCCTGGTCGCGGGTCAGCCCGTCGATCACCGGGCGGCAGACCTGCCGGTCGGCGCGGGTGTGGACGTACTCGGCGAGCACGTCGGCGTCCTCACCCTGGTACCCGCCGGCCGCGACGACCGCACCGTCGTGGCGGTAGTACTCGTACCAGCTGGAGATGGCCGCGATCGGCACGATCGTCTCGAGCCCTTCGACGCCGGTGCTCGCGACGGCGTTGGGCAGCGTCCCGTTGTAGGACACGCCCATCATGCCGGTCTTGCCCGTCGTCCAGTCCGCCTTCGCGGCGGCGCCGTTCGCGTCCTTCGCGGAAGTGCGGCCGTTGAGCCAGTCGACGACCGAGCGCGCGCCGATCGTCTCGTTGACGTCGCCGGTGGTCGGGCAGCCGGTCGAGAGGCCGGTGCCGAGCGACTCGCCGTAGACGACGGCGAACCCGCGTGCGGTGAAGTAGTCCTGGTAGCGCCAGGTGATCGGGGTGGCCGGGCCGACGCCGTGCGCGGCGACGCGCGGGCCTTCCGGACCGCGGGCGTACCCGGGCACCGACAGCTCGACGTCGACGTCGTGGTTCGCCACGTCGTTGCCGCCGGCGTAGTACGGGCTGGCCTGGTAGACGACGGGCACCTTCAGGCCCTGCTGCGTCGCGCGCGGGCGCACGACCTGGGCGTGCACGAGGTCGTCGGCGCCGTCGTGGTCGCTGTCGACGGGCGCGGTGACCCAGACGTCTTCGCGGACGACGTCGGCCGGGTCGAACACCGGTTGCGCCTGGCCGCCGGTGAACACCGGGGCCGGAGGCGCGGCTTCGGCGATGCCCGCGGTCAGCGGCAGTGCGAGGACGGCGGCGAGCAGGACTGCGGCTTTCACTCAAACCCCCAAGCCGGGCGAAGCGGACGACTGAAGACACTTCCGGTCCGCCCTCAGGGGTGTCAAGAGACTAACGTCGGAGGCATGCCGACCGTCGAAGCGCCGATCACCGCCGTCACCGTCTACCCGCAGCAGGCGCGGATCACCCGCCGCGGCAAGGCTCCGCTCGACGACGGGCCGCGCCTGACGTTCGCCGGGCTGCCCCCGGCCCTTGACCCCGCCTCGGTGCGCGTCACCGGCACCGGGCCCGCGCTGATCACCGGCGTCGACGTGCGCACCGAATGGCACGCCGAGCCGGCCGGCGCGGAGCTGCAGGCACTCGTCGAGCAGCGGCGGGCCGATCAAGCCACGCTCGACGGCGTCCTCGACGACGAAGCAGCCGAAACGATGAAGGTGGATCTGCTGACTTCGCTCGCGAAGCGCAGCGGCGGCAGCTTCGCGAAGGCCCTCGCCGCGGGCACCGCAGAGCCTTCGCGCGTCGCCGAAGTCACCGACGCGCTGGGCGAGCGGCTCGCTTCGGCGTTGAAGGCGCGACGCGCATTGAGCGAACGGATCGAGCGGCTGCGCGAAGACCTCGCCGCGCTCGACCGCCGGATCGAAGCCCACGGCGCCGGGCCCGGCCGGGACAGCACCTCGGTGGTCGTCGAGCTGGAGATCTCCGACACCACCGCGCAAGCCGAGCTGGAACTGTCCTATGTGGTCCCCGGCGCCAGCTGGGAGCCGGGCTACGACATCCGGGTGCGCGGCACCGACGTCACCGTGGTGTCCTACGGGCTGGTCAGCCAGCACACCGGCGAGGACTGGCCGGAGTGCGAGCTGGCGCTGTCGACGGCCCGGCCCGCCGTGGCGGTGGTGGTCCCGGAACTGCAGCCGTGGTACCTCGACCGCTTCCTGCCGGCGCCGGGCGCGCCCCCCGCGGCGTACGGCGGATCCGGCGGCGGGATCCCGGAAGGCGCGCGACGGCAGTACATGGCCTCGGCGGCTTCCATGGCGCCGAAACTGGCTTCGGTCGAGCAGGGGACGACGGCCGTCACCTACCGCCCGTCGCGGCCGGTCGCGGTGCCGTCCGGCGCGCAGGGCCACCGGACGACGCTGGCGCAGCTGGACCTCACGGCCGACCTCGGGTACGTGACGGCGCCGGTGCTGGCGGAGGAGGCGTACCTGCGTGCCACGGTGGCGAACACGTCGGAGTACGCGCTGCGCCCGGGCCGCGCTTCGGTGTTCCACGACGCGGAGTTCGTCGGAACGACGGTGCTCGAACCATGGGCGCCCGGGGAGGAGCTGGAACTGGCGCTGGGCGTCGACGACCGGATCCGGGTCGAGCGGGAACTGGTGCGCCGCACGGCGTCCAAGGCGACGCTGTCCGGGCAGAAGCGGCGCGAAGCGGAGTACCGGATCTCGGTCGGCAACCACGGGCCGCGGCCCGCCACGGTCACCGTGCTGGACCAGGCGCCGGTCTCCCGCGACGACGCGATCACGGTCCGGGACGTGAAGACCGCACCGGACCCGGTGGAGACGTCGGAGCTGGGCGAGTTCACCTGGCGGCTGACGCTGGCACCCGGGGAGACCAAGGACGTGCGGCTGTCCTACCGCGTCGACGTCGCGAAGGGCGTGGAGCTCTCGGGCTGGCGGGAGTAGGAAACCCGGTGACAGCACAGGAGTCCGACGAAGTCCGGTTCGGCGGCCGGTGGTTCGGGATCACCGCGGTGGCCGGAGCCGGGCTGTTCGACCCGGCGGCGCACGGGATCGAACCGCGGTCCATCCACACGGGCTGCTGGCGCGGTCACGTCGAGCGGTACGAAGTGAGCGCGAAGCGGCTGGTCCTGCGTGAGCTGCGGGCCGGCTCGGCCGACACCCCGCCTCCGCTCGACGGGGTCGCCCCGCGGTGGAGCGACCGGGACCAAGCCTGGCAGTACCGGAAACTGGCCGTCGCCACGGCGTTCACCGGGCGGCTGCTGCTCGGGCGTGGCCGGTGGGCCGAGCGCCCCTCACTCAGCATGGGCTTCCTGCCCGCCTGGGTGTGCACCGAAGTCCGCGAACTGACCTTTCGCGACGGCGCGCTGGTGTCGGCCGAGGACGTTTCCTCCGAACTGGACGCGGTCCGCGCGGTCGCACCGGCCCGCCCGGCCACGGGCGAGCCGGCCGGCGACTGGGTCGACCGCACGTTTTCCCTGAGCTACGAATACAGCTGGCCCGCCCGCTAACCCTGGGCGATGTAGGCCTGCAGCTGTTCCTGGCTCTGCTCCAGCTGTTCCATCCGGTTCTTCACGACGTCCCCGATGGACACGATGCCGGCCAGCCGCCCGTCGGCGAGCACGGGGACGTGGCGGATGCGGCGTTCGGTCATCAGCACCGAGAGCTGGTCCACCGAGTCGTCCGGGGTGCAGCTCGCCACCAGTTTCGTCATGATCTCCGACACCGGGCCGTCGAGCAGGCCAGGGCCGTGTTCGTTGAGGCGCCGGACGACGTCGCGTTCCGAGACGATCCCGGCGATGGAACCGTCCGGTGCGACGACCACCATCGCGCCGACGTTGTGGTCGGCCAGTCCGGCCAGCAGCGTGGTCACCGTCGTCTCCGGGGTGACCGTCGCGACCGCCGACCCCTTCTTGCGCAGCAGATCCGCAATCCGCATGGCGATCCTTCCCGTCGGTGAGCTGGATCACCACAGGTTAGGGCCCGCACGCGCCCCGCGAAAGTCCGGCAAACGGGGCGTCTTCGTGGTATTGGAACCGATTCAGCCGAGCCGTTCGGCCAGTCCGTCGAGGGCCAGCCGGATCCCGGCCGCGTAGTCGTCGTCGGCGAGCGCGTCCAGGCGTGCCCGGGCCAGCTCGAGCTGCGCGCGGGCCGCGGTCAGGTCGCCGAGCTTGCGGTAGTCCTCGCCGAGGTTCAGGTGCAGCGAAGGGTAGAAGCCGCGCACGGCCAGGGACGAGTGGTACTCCTGCGCCCGCGCGTCGGTCAGCGAATCGGCCGCGGCCAGGGCGCGCAGATCCCATTCGAGTTCCTCGGCCGGGTCGTCGCAGACGTCGGCCATGTGGTGCGCCAGCGCGACGCGGTGCAGCGGGTCGCCGTCTTCGCCGATCGAAGACCACAACTCGGCGAAGGTCGCGTACGCGCCCGCGCGGTCGCCGCCGACGTGCTGTCGCAGACCCGCGTCGATCGCCACCATCACGTCGTCGGTCATCCCGCTCCTTCGTCCACCAGTGCCCGCAGCCGGGCCAGCCCCGGCTCGATCCGCTCGGCCGCGACCGCACCGTAACCGAAGACGAGCCCGTGCCGCCGCTCCCCCACCCCGAAGTCCCCCAAGGAGTACAGCCGTACGCCACGGCGGCGGGCGGCGCGAACCAGCCCGCCGCAGTCCGCCTCCGTGACCGCGCTGAGGTGCAGGCCGGCCGTCGACGGCAACGGCGTCAGGAAGTCCGCGAAGTCCCGGGCGAGCGCCGCGGTGAGGAGTTCGTGCCGGGCCCGGTAGACCTTCCGCATCCGCCGGACGTGCCGGGCGAAGCCGCCTTCGGCCAGGAACGCCGCCAGCGCCGCCTGCTCGACGTTCGGCGCGTGCCAGTCGGTGAGGTAGCGGGCCTTGACCAGTGCGGGCACCAGTGACGGCGGCGCGATGAGGAAACCCAGCCGCAGGGACGGCGAAAGCACCTTCGAGAACGAGCCGACGTACACGACCCGGCCACTGGAATCCAGGCTGTGCAACGGTTCCAGCGGCCGTCCGGTGTAGCGGAACTCGGTGTCGTAGTCGTCCTCGACGAGCACCGCGTCGGTGCGCTCGGCCCAGTCCAGCAGCTCGAGCCGCCGGTCCAGCGACATCGACAGCCCCAGCGGGTACTGGTGCGACGGCGTCACGTACACCAGCCGCGTCCCCGCCGGGATGGCGTCGACGACGATCCCCGAAGCGTCCACCGGCACGGGGGCGACGCGGACGCCGCGGGCGCCGAGCACCAGCCGCGGCGGCGGGTAGCCGGGGTCCTCGACGGCGGCGAGGTCGCCGTCGCGCAACAGCACCCGGGCGACGAGGTCGGTCGTCTGCTGGGCGCCTGCGGTGACGACGACCTGCGCCGCGCTCGCCCGGACGTCGCGCGAAACACCTGCGTGCCGGGCGATCTCGGCTCGCAGCGCGGGGTGCCCCTGCGGGTCGCCGTAGGTCATCAGATCGGCCCGGCCGGCCCGCAGCCGCTGCGTGATCAACCGCCGCCAGGTGTCGAACGGGAACAGCGAAAGGTCGGGGACGCCCGGCCGGAAGTCGAACTCCGGCGCCGGGGCGAAGGGCGCGGGCGGCGGCGGGACGGCGTCCCACTCGGGCAGCGGCCGCACGCCCGGGCCGTCCGGAGCCGGCGAAGGGCGCTCCGCGGGCGAAGCGGTCACGAACGTGCCTGCGCCGACGCGCCCGGCGAGAAACCCTTCGGCGGTGAGCCGGTCGTAGGCCGCGCTGACCGTGGTGCGGGAGACCGCCAGCCGCTGCGCGAGCTCGCGGGTCGGCGGCAAGGCCTCGCCGGGCCGGATCTCCCCGGCCAGGATCGCCGCGCGCAGCTGCCGGTAGATCGCGTCGCGGTGGCCGCGCGTGCCGGTCAGGTCGATGTGGATCTCCACCGGCCCGAGTCTAGATTGGCCCACGAAAGTTGGAACGGATTTGGCACTGTCCGTGGTCCGCTGGGCCTCCTAAAGTGCCGGGCATGGATCTCCGCGAACTCGACCGCCGTACCCTGCTCCTCCTCGACAAGCTCGTCGCCGGCGTGACCCCGGCCGACCTCGCGCGGCCCACCCCGTGTGCCGGCTGGACGCTGGCCGACCTGCTCCGCCACCAGGTCGGCGAGAACCACGCCTTCGCGACCGCGGCCCGCGAGGGCTCGGCGCCAGACTGGGACGCCGGCGTCCTCGGCGACGACCCCTACGCCGCGTACCGGGCGTCCGTCGACGACTTCCTCGACGCCTTCGCCGGCGACGCCGTGCTCGAGCGGCAGCTCACCATCAACCACTTCGGCACGTTCCCCGGCGCGATCGCCGCGCACATGCACCTGGTCGACACCCTCGCGCACGGCTGGGACCTGGCCCGCACGCTCGACCTGCCCTACGAGCCGGACGCCGAAGCCGTGTACGTCGCCACGAAGCTGGCCGAGCGGATCCCGGACGAAGGCCGCGAGCGGAACGGCTCGTTCGCCCGCAGCGTCGAGGTGCCGCCGGGCGCGAGCGAGCTCGACCGGTTCCTCGCCCTCCTCGGCCGCGACCCCGCCTGGTCCCTCAGCTGACCTCGGCGACCGGCGCGCTCCACGTGTCGCACGCCTTCGTGGCCTTGCCCTCGTAGCCCGCCTTCGCCCAGGACAGCTGGTGCTCGCGCGAGCCGTGGGTGTCGCTGTCGTTGGCCCGGCCGTAGTCGGCGACCGCGGCGTTCGCCAGCGACCGGGTGATCGAGCCGCTGCCGGCCACGGCGGTCAGGAACAGCGCGCCGAAGCAGTTGGCCTGCAGCTCGATCCGGCGCACGACCTCCTTGTCGGCCGCGCTGTCCTCGTTCGGCGAGGTCATCTTGTCCGCCGCCGCGGAGAGGATGCCGCTTTCGCGCTGCACGTGGTGGCCGTACTCGTGGGCGAGCGTCGCGATGTGCCGGGCCTTGTTGAGGCCGGCGTCGGTGAGCATCCAGTCGGTCGGGGCGTAGATCGTCTTGTCGCCGCCGCAGTAGTAGGCGACGGCCTCGTTCTCCGTCGGCGCCGCACCGCACGAGCTGTGCTCCGGGAGCGTCACCGACACGGTGACGGCCAGCGTCGGCTCGTTCGCCTTCTCCAGCGCCGGGCGCCACGACTGCTCCAGGCAGGCGACGAGGGCTCCGTAGTAGGCCTTGAGCTGCTCGGCCGCCCGGCCGAGGTCGGGCAGGTTGCAGGTGGCCGGCCCGGGACTGATGCCTTCGCCGAGCAGCGGATTGCGGGCCAGCTCGGGCACCGCCTTCGGCGTCTTGCCCGTGCCGTCGTACGCCCGGCCGGTGTCGGCGCCCTCCGCAGCGAACGCGCGGCCGTCCACCCGGCGCGGGATGGTGGCCGCGATCAGGGAGATGGAGACGACGACGATCAGGACGCCGGTGACCGCGCCCCAGAACCGGCTGCGCGGCGGCGCGATCGGGACGGGCGGGGCCGCGGCCCAGCTCGGGGCCCACGGGTTCGGCTCCGGCGCCCACGCGGGTTCCGGCGGCCGGGCCGGAGCCGGCCACGGCGGTTCGGCGTCGTTCACGATCTCCCCCTGCTCTGTGGCACCAGCATACGGACACCCCGGGAGGCAGGGATCACGAAACGAAAACGCCACCCGGTAGCCGCCGGGGCCCGGACCAGGCGAGACTGAACCCCATGAGTGTCGAGGATCTTTATCTGTGGCTGGAAGACGTGACCGGCGAAGACGCGCTCGGCTGGGTGCGCACGCGCAACGACGAGACGCTGGCCGAGCTGACCACCGGCGCCCGGTTCGCCGAACTGCGTGACGAGCTGCGCGAGGTGCTCGACGCCGACGACCGGATCCCGTACGTGCGCCGCCGCGGCGAGTTCCTCTACAACTTCTGGCAGGACGCGAGCCACCCGCGCGGCCTGTGGCGGCGCACGACGCTGGAGTCCTACCGGCAGGCCGAGCCCGAGTGGGAACTGCTGCTCGACGTCGACGCGCTGGCCGAGGCCGAGGGCGAGAACTGGGTCTGGCAGGGCGCGACCGTGCTGCGGCCGGCCTACCGGCGCGGCCTGGTCGAGCTGTCCCGCGGCGGCGCCGACGCCACGGTCGTGCGCGAGTTCGACCTCGACGCGCACGAGTTCGTCGAAGACGGCTTCACCCTCCCGGAGGCGAAGACCCGGATCGGCTGGATCGACGAAGACCGCGTCTACGTCGGCACGGACTTCGGCCCGGGGTCGCTGACCAGCTCCGGGTACCCGCGGCTGGCCAAGGAGTGGCGCCGCGGCACCCCGATCGAAGAAGCCGTCACGGTCTTCGAGGGCAAGCCCGACGACGTCTCGATCGGCGCGTTCCACGACCCGACCGAAGGCTTCGAGCGCGACTTCGTCAGCCGCGCGATCGACTTCTACCGCTCGGAACTGCACCTGAAGACGCCCGGCGGGCTGGTCAAGATCGACGTCCCGGACGACGCGAGCGCGTCCGTGCACCGCGAATGGCTGCTGGTGCGGCCGCGGACGGCGTGGACCACCGGCGGCACCGAACACCCGGCCGGTTCCCTGATCGCCATCGGCTTCGACGCCTTCCTGGCCGGCGACCGGGACTTCACCACGCTGTTCACGCCGGACGAGCACACCTCGCTGAGCTACTGGGCCTGGACGCGCCACCACCTGCTGCTCGGCACGCTGCGGGACGTCCGCACCGAACTGCGCACGCTGACACCCGGCCCCGGCCCCGGCGCCTGGACCGACGAGCCGCTGGCCGGCGGCCCGGAGTTCGGCAGCGCGGACATCTTCGACACCGACCCCGACGTCAGCGACGAGTACCTGATCGACTCCAGCGGCTTCCTCCAGCCGTCGACGCTCAGCTACGGGCACGTCGGCGAAGAGGTCGAAGTGCTGAAGCAGGCTCCGGCGTTCTTCGACGCTTCGGGTATGAGCGTGGCGCAGTACTTCGCGACGTCGGAGGACGGCACGAAGATCCCGTACTTCGTCGTGCGGCCGTCCGGCGCCGAAGGCGGCCCGACGCTGCTGACCGGCTACGGCGGCTTCGAGGTCTCGCTGACGCCGTCCTACAGCGGGATGGTCGGCCGCGGCTGGCTCGCCCGCGGCGGCACGTACGTCGTGGCGAACATCCGCGGCGGCGGCGAGTACGGGCCCGGCTGGCACACCCAGGCCATCAAGGCCGAGCGGCACCGCGTGTACGAGGACTTCGCCGCCGTGGCCGCGGACCTGGTGACGCGGGGGATCACGACGCCGTCGCGGCTGGGGATCCAGGGCGGCAGCAACGGCGGGCTGCTGATGGGCGTGATGCTGACGCGCTACCCGGACCGGTTCGGCGCGATCGTCAGCCAGGTGCCGCTGCTGGACATGCGCCGCTACCACCTGCTGCTGGCCGGCGCGTCCTGGATGGCCGAGTACGGCGACCCGGACGAGGCCGCGGAGTGGGAGTACATCTCCCGCTATTCCCCGTACCAGAACGTCCACAGTGGACGTACGTATCCGCCGTCGCTGTTCGTGACCTCGACCCGCGACGACCGCGTGCACCCCGCCCACGCCCGCAAGATGGTGGCGCGGATGCGTGAGCAGGGGCACGACGTCCGGTATCACGAGAACATCGAAGGCGGCCACGGCGCCGCGGCGGACAACGAGCAGCTGGCGTTCAAGTGGGCGCTGGTGTTCGAGTTCCTGTGGGAGCAGCTCACGAAGTGACCCGCGCGAGCACGACGCCGCCGACGATCAGGGCCAGCGCGGCCACCCGGCCGAGGCTGAGCGGGTCCTTGTTCACGACGACGCCGAGCACGATCGCGCCGACGGCACCGATCCCGGTGAACACCGCGTAGGCGGTGCCCACCGGGACGGTGTCCATCGCCCGCGACAGCAGGTAGACCGCGGCGGCGCCGAGCGCGAAGCACAGGAGCGTCGGCCACGGCCGGGTGAAGTTCTCCGTCGGCTTGATGCTCTGCGACCAGGCGATCTCGACGAGCCCGGCGGCGATCAGCGTGATCCAACCCATGGGGCCTCCTCCCAGTTCCCTCCACTCAACTGGACACAGCGTCCACTTATTCCTAGGGTGGCCCTATGCCCGAACGCGCCGACGCGGCCCGCAACCGCGCGAAGGTCCTCGCGGCGGCCGAGGAGCTGTTCACCACCCGCGGCGCGGCGGAAGTGACGATGGAGGACATCGCGCGAGCGGCCGGCGTCGGCCGCGGGACGCTGTACCGCCGATATCCGGACCGGGCGTCGATCGCCATCGCCCTGCTGGACGAGCACGAGCGCCGGCTGCAGGAGTCGTTGCTCCGCGGCGACCCGCCCCTGGGTCCGGGCGCCCCGCCGGCCGAGCGCCTGGCGGCGTTCTATACGGCGATGGTGCAGCTGCTGGAGCGGCACGCGCCCCTGGTGCTGGGCGCGGAAGTCGGCCATTCCCGCTTCACGACCGGTGCGTACGGGTTCTGGTGGACACACGTCCGCGTCCTGTGTGAAGCGGCCGGCGCGGCGGATCCGGACGTCCTGGCCGACGTGCTGCTGGCCCCGCTGGCGCCCGAGTTGTTCCTGCACCAGGCGTCCCGCGGCGTGCCGCCGGAGCGGATCGCCGCAACCCTGCGGTGGCTGGCCAATCTGCTTTAGAAGAGCCCGCGCGGCCATGCGCGCTTCGGGACGCACGGCGACTTCGAACGTTCGCCGCGAATCCGCGCGAATGCGGTGCAAACGTCGGCGACGAAGACGACCCGCCCGACACCGAGCCGTCTCAACGGGGCTCTGTGATCGGCGGCGACAGCGATGGCGACGCCGAGCCGAGGATCCGCCAAGCGCCGAACACCGCTGCCCTCCTCGATGGGCCGGATCCCTGGAAAGCGATCTTCAGCCGGTGGCAGTGGAACGACACGTGCCGCTGCTCATCGGCGAGGGTGTGCGCCGCGCCCTGCGAGACGAGTGGCTCACCGATGCCGTCCCGCAGGGCGCGGTAATACCGCAGCGCGACGGCCTCCGCGGCGAGGTAGAGGTCGTCGCCGGCGGCCTTCGTGATGAGGTTGGCTCCGTCGCAGGCTTCCCCGACCCAAACCGCTGCACGCTCTCGGCGATGTCGGAGTGGAGCTTCACGCTTCGCGCCCACATCGGGTCTTCGCGTTGTCTGCGACGTTTGCCTCGGTTACTTCGATGATGCCGCGTGGCTGTGGAGCCGGGTGATCGGCTTCCGTGGAGGTCCGGTGAAAGTTCACCTTTCCGAGTAGGCAACAGGAAACCCCTTGAAGCGCTGTTCGGAGCGAGTCACGATCGCCGCATGTTGTTCATCAACTTCCGCGTCGGCGACGGAGCTGACAAGGCGGCATGGCTGGATGCCGAGCTCGGTGCCGTCTTCGGCAAGGACCAGGTCTTCCGGTCGAGCCGGTCCATCGACCTCGGCCACGACTACGAGCCGATCATGTGGGACGCGGTCGACACTTGCTCCGCGATGATCGCCATCATCGGAGAAAGGTGGCTCGCCGATTTCGGCCCTCGGCTGTTCGAGCCGGACGACGTCGTCCGGCAGGAGATCGCCCGAGTGCTCGCGGCCGGCAAGCCGGTCATCCCCGTTCTCGAGCACAGCGGCCGCATGCACCCCGCCGAGAACCTGCCCCCGGATCTCGCCGCACTGGCCAACTGCCAATACATCCGGCTCACCTACCGCGACGCCCACGCCATTCCCGGTCTGATCGACCGGTTGATCGACGCCGCTCCCGAGCTCAGCATCGGCGTCCGGGACGGCGTCAAGGACCTGGCGACGTGGTATCGCGAGCGTACCGAGCTGACCAGTTCCCGGTTGCCCGCCCACCTCGACCTGCTCGGCCGGGACGAGCAGATCGCGCACGTGCAGTCGTGGTTGACCGGGCCGCCGGCGAACTTGGTCATCCGGGGTCGGACGCTCGACGAGGTCGCCGCGTTCGCGGCTGCTGTCCTGGACCAGCACAACCCACGTCACCACGCGGTCAGGGTCACCTCGGCCGCGGGCTGGGAGCGCACCGCCAAGATCCCGCCCTCGTTCCCGGCGGTCGTGGTGAGCGACGACGTCCCGGTGAACGAGTCGCAGGCCGATCGCCACGTGATCATCGCGCGCGACGGGTTCGAGCACGGCACCAGCGGTCTGGTCCTGCCCCCTGTCCCGAGGGACAAAGCCCGCGATTCCTTCCTGGCCGTGGGAGTCCCGCTACACCAAGCCGACGAGCTGGCGGGGCTGGCCCGCCGTAGCTCCCAGGCCTTGATCCGCCGGCTGAGCCCGAACACGCCCCGTCCCCAGTGGGTGCGGCCGCCGGATTCGGCGATCGCCGTTCCCCTTTCCCTCGTCAGCAGGTGGTCGACGGACAACGAAGCCGACCACGCGGTCATCGCCCGGATCACCGGAGAGGATTACTCGCGCGTGGAGCGCTTCGCCACGGTCAGTTCCGTTTCGGCGGACCCGTTTCTCCACCGCAGCGGCTCACGGTGGCAGCTCGTCGACCCCTTCGACGCGTGGTCTCAGCTGATGGCCCAGGTCAGCGACACGGACGTCCGCCGGTTCAAGGAGGTAGCGCTCGACGTCCTGAGCGAAATCGACCCTGTGCTTTCCCTGCCGGACCCCGAGGTCGCGTCCGCGAAGGTCACCGGCGCGGTGAGGTCCTGGTCGGACGATCTCCGGCAGGGAATCGCGCACGGCCTGGCCCGGCTCGGCGAGTCCGGATCCGTCAGGATCGCCGGCCGGTCCGCGGAAGACATCGCCGCCACGGTCGTCCACCAGTTGCTGCAGCAGGCCAACGCCGACCGGACCGGCCTGGCCTGGCGTTCGCTCCGTGACGTCCTCCCTCTGCTCGCCGAGGCCGCTCCCCGGGTCTTCCTCGACGCCGTCACCGCCGGTCTACGCGGATCGGATCCGCTGCTCCGGGTCATGTTCGAGGACGCGAAGGGGCGAACGCTCCACCGGCATTCGGGACACACGTGGCTGCTCTGGGCCATCGAGAAGGTCACCTGGGCGCCGCAGCACAGCTCGGAAGCCGCCCTTCTGCTGGCCCGGCTGGCCGGCATCGACCCCGGCGGGCAGCTGAGCAATCGGCCGGCCCATTCCCTGGTCGCCCTCGTCGCCCCCGCCCCGGACAGCCCGCTGCCGATCGAGCGCCGGGTCGCCGTCATCGATCAGATCCGCACCAAGTACCCCGATATCGGATGGCGGTTGGTGAGCGACCTCACCGAAAGGCGCTTCTTGCTCATGCCGCTGGCCCGACCGAGCGTCCGGCACGACTGGCTCGGTCCCGCCCCCACGTCCTCGGACTCGATCAAGACGTACTGGGAAGCCATCTTCACCGCCGTGCTGGCTGACCTGAGCAGCGTTCCCGACCGGTGGGTGACCTGGCTCCCGCGGCTGACCAGCCTGACTTCCGCCCGTCAGGACGCGCTCCTCACGGCTCTCGAAGGCACGGATTTCACCGGCGCTGAACCGAAGACCGTGCTTGCGCTCTGGCGCCAGGGCACGGAACTCGTGAATTCCGAGCGGCGCGGTTCCCCGATGCCGCGCTTTCTTCCCGCGGAGGTGGTCGATCGCTTGTCCTCGTTCTTGACCACCATCGAACCGGTCACCGATCCGACCCGGCACGCGTGGCTGTTCACCTGGCACCCGGACATCCCCGACGTCGAGCTGACCGATGTCGACGCTCACACCGCTGCGGTCGGAGTGCTTCGTCGTGAGGTGGTCACCCAAGAGCTGTCGCAGCACGGTGTCGACGGCCTGGCTCGTCTGGCGGAGGCAAGCGACGTCGGCCAGACTGTCGGCTGGACGCTCGCCGAGGTGGCCGAAGACGCCGTCCGGGACGAGATGATCGCCCGGCTCACCCTACCGCTGGGGGAAGGCTGGATCCGCGGCCGAGCCAAAGCGGCCGGCCGCGACTGGGCGGTCGAGCTGTCCGCCGGTCTTCCCGAGGATCCCGCTCGCCGGACAGCCTTTCTTCTGGCCCTGCCCGTCGACTGGGCCGTCGAGCTGCTGGCTCATGAGGATGCTGCTGTCCGCGACCGGTTCTGGACCCTGACCGCGGCCCTCAACCTTCCGGCCGAGCATCCGGAGGCGTACCTCGCCGAAGTTCTCGGTCACCAGCGCGCGGCAGAGGTCGTCGAAGCCATGTCGGTTGCGCTGCACGGCGGCGGTAAGGGCTGGCAGCCACCCGTCGAACTCGTCGAGGCGGCCTTCGACGGTTTGCTGAACACCTCCGCACAGATAACCTCGCACACCGTGTACGCGATCGGCAGTCTGTTGGATCACCTGCACTTGTCCGGCCACGACCTGGGCAAGGTGGCACAGTGGGAGATCGCGTTCGCTCCCCTGTTCCACGACCGTGCACCCCGGGCGTTGCTGAAGCTGATCGCCAACGACCCGGCCGCCTTCGTCGAGTTGCACCGATTCCGTTACCTGCCCAACGAGAAGCTCAACCCGAAGGCCTACGGGTTCTGGTGGACCGGAGAACATTTGCGGTGCGTGCCCGGGCAAGACGGTGACAAGGTGGACCGGACCCGGTTGCTCGACTGGGTGCGCAAGGCGCGTGAACTTCTCGATGCCATCGGCATGCTACGCACGGGCGACGAAGCCATCGGCACGCTGTTGGCGGCGGGGCCGCCCGGCGTCGACGGCAGCTGGCCCACCGAGGCCGTTCGCGACGTCCTCGATCTCGAAGACGGTCATGACCTTCGGACCGGATTCGCCCGGGGAATCGGCAACAACGTCGGTTTCACGACACGCGGGATCTACGAAGGCGGTGATCAAGAACGAGCGTCCGCAGAGACCTACGAGACCTGGGCCGACGAAATCGAGGCCGGCTGGCCGCTCGCCGCCGGCGCACTCCGCGATTACGCCGCGTTCCTGCGCGGGCAGGCCAAGCACTGGGACGCCGAGGCCGCGGACGACCACGACGAATAGCGGAAGGTCTCTGCGGGCGTGTTTTCGGCTGAGCCGGGTTGCCCCGGCTCAGCCGAAAAACTTCTCAGCTACAACCCGAAGTCGCGCCGCAGCCTTCGCAGGCGTAGCACGAGCCTGCCGGGCGCATCTTCGTTCCGCATGTCATGCACAGCGGGGCGTCCGCGGCCTTGCCGAGGCGGAGCTCCATCAGCTCCGTTGTCGTCTGGGCTTCGCGGTGCGGGTGCTGCGGTTCCTCCGCGTGGGGCTCCGGTGAGGCGTCCACTGTGGACTGCAGGGCCTCCAGGTCCACACCCGGGTTGCCGTACGCCGCCTCGACTTCGGCCGAGCGCTCGTCTGCCGAGAGGATGCCCAGCTGGGAACGCTTTTCGTACGGCAGGTAGTCCAGGGCCAGCCTGCGGAACAGGTAGTCCATCACGCTCGTCGCGATCCGGATGTCCGGGTCGTCCGTCATGCCCGCCGGCTCGAAGCGGAGGTTGGAGAACTTCGAGACGTAGAACTCGAGCGGGATGCCGTGCTGGAGGCCGACCGAAATGGACATCGAGAACGCGTCCATCACGCCCGCCAGGGTCGAGCCCTGCTTGCCGAGCTTGACGAAGATCTCGCCGAGGCCGTCGTCCGGGTACGAGCCCGCCGTCAGGTAGCCCTCCGCGCCGCCGACCGTGAACGACACCGTCTGGCTCGGGCGCTTCTTCGGCAGGCGCTTGCGGACCGGGCGGTACTCGACGACCTTCTCCGGCTCGGCGGCGGCGGTCTCCGAAGTCTTCTTCGCCGTCGACAGCGGCTGGCCGACCTTGCAGTTGTCGCGGTAGATCGCGAGGGCCTTGAGGCCGAGCTTCCAGCCCTGGAAGTAGATCTCCTCGACCTCTTCGACCGTCGCCGACTCCGGCATGTTGACCGTCTTGGAGATCGCACCCGACAGGAACGGCTGCACCGCGGCCATCATCCGGACGTGCCCCATCGGCGCGATCGAGCGCTCGCCGACCGCGCAGTCGAACACCTCGTAGTGCTCGGGACGCAGCCCCGGCGCGTCGACGACGTGGCCGTGCTGCGCCACGTACTCCACGATCGCCTCGACCTGCTCGGCCGGGTAGCCCAGCGCCTCCAGCGCGCGCGGCACCGTCTGGTTGACGATCTGCATCGAGCCGCCGCCGACCAGCTTCTTGAACTTGACCAGCGAGAAGTCCGGCTCGATGCCGGTCGTGTCGCAGTCCATCATGAAGCCGATGGTGCCGGTGGGCGCGAGCACCGACGCCTGCGCGTTGCGCCAGCCGTGCTTCACGCCGATCTCGATGCCCTTCTGCCACTCCTCCGTCGCCAGCGCGCGGACCGCGGCGTCGTTCGAGTGGTAGGTGCGGACGAGCTCGTTCGCCGCCGCGTGCTTGCGCATCACGCGCTGGTGCGCTTCGGCGTTGCGCGCGTAACCCTCGTACGCGCCGACGACCTGGGCCATCTCCGCGGAACGCCGGTACGACACGCCGGTCATCAGCGAGGTGATCGCCGCCGCGAGCGCGCGGCCGCCTTCGGAGTCGTACGCGTGGCCGAGCGCCATCAGCAGCGCGCCCAGGTTGGCGTAGCCGATGCCGAGCTGGCGGAACTTCCGCGTGGTGTCGGCGATCGGCTCGGTCGGGAAGTCCGCGAAGCAGATCGAGACGTCCATCGCCGTGATGACGAACTCGACGGCACGGGCGAACAGCGGCGCGTCGAAGGTGCCCTCGGGGGTGACGAACTTCAGCAGGTTCAGCGACGCGAGGTTGCAGCTCGAGTTGTCCAGGTGCATGTACTCGCTGCACGGGTTGGACGCGGTGATCCGGCCCGACTCCGGGCAGGTGTGCCAGTCGTTGATCGTGCCGTCGTACTGGATGCCGGGGTCGGCGCACTCCCACGCGGCCTGGGCCATCGTGCGGAAGAGCTTCTTGGCGTCGGTGCGGTCGATGACCTCGCCGGTGAGCCGGGCGCGCAGGCCGAAGTCGGTGCCGTTCTCGACCGCGTGCATGAACTCGTCGGACACGCGGACCGAGTTGTTCGCGTTCTGGTACTGCACCGAGGAGATGTCCGCGCCGGAGAGGTCCATGTCGAACCCGGCGTCGCGGAGGACCTTGATCTTCTCCTCTTCGCGCGCCTTGGTCTGGATGAACTCCTCGATGTCCGGGTGGTCGACGTCGAGCACGACCATCTTCGCCGCGCGCCGGGTGGCGCCGCCGGACTTGATGGTGCCCGCGGACGCGTCGGCGCCGCGCATGAACGAGACCGGGCCGGACGCGGTGCCGCCGGAGGTCAGCAGCTCCTTCGAGGAGCGGATGCGGGAGAGGTTGAGGCCGGCGCCGGAGCCGCCCTTGAAGATCAGGCCCTCTTCGCGGTACCAGTTGAGGATCGACTCCATGGTGTCGTCGACGGCGAGGATGAAGCAGGCGCTGACCTGCTGCTTCGACGAGGTGCCGACGTTGAACCAGACCGGCGAGTTGAAGCTGAAGACCTGATGCAGCAGCATCCAGGTGAGTTCGTGCTCGAAGATCTCGAGGTCCTGCGGCGTGGCGAAGTAGCCGAAGTCGCGGGCGGCCTTGACGTAGGTGTGCACGACCCGGTCGATCAGCTGCTTGAGGCTGCGCTCGCGCTGCGGGCTGCCCACGGCGCCGCGGAAGTACTTGCTGGTGACGATGTTCGTGGCGTTGACCGACCAGAAATCGGGGAACTCGACGCCGCGCTGTTCGAAGTTGACCGAGCCGTCACGCCAGTTGGTCATGACGACGTCCCGCTGCTCCCAGGTGACCTGGTCGTACGGGTGCTGCCCTTCGGTCGTGAAGACGCGCTGCACGCTCAGCCCGCCGGCGGCCTTGCTCTTCTTGCCGGTGGCCGCGCGGGCCCCCGTTCCCACGGTTTCCGTCATCGGTTGAACCCTCTCCCGCAGCGGGACGGCTCAGTCGCCGTCTTCGCGCTGATCGCTGTCCTCCTGGGCAGCAGCACCCGCCATGGCCTCACGGAGGTCGGCGATCTCCTTCTCGAAGTCCTCGACCGACGAGAAGGAGCGGTAGACACTGGCGAACCGGAGGTAGGCGACCCCGTCGAGCTCACGCAGCGGGCCCAGGATGGCCAGGCCGACCTCGTGACTCGGGATCTCCGCCAGCCCGGCGGAGCGGATCGACTCCTCCACGCGCTGCGCGAGCTGCTGCAGCGCGTCGTCGTCGACCGGCCTGCCCTGGCAGGCGCGGCGGACGCCGCTCACCACCTTGTCCCGGCTGAACTGTTCGGTGACCCCGGACCGCTTGACGACGGCGAGCACCATCGTCTCCGACGTCGTGAACCGCCGTCCGCACGACGCGCACGAGCGCCGCCTGCGGATCGCCTGGCCTTCATCCACCTCTCGGGAGTCGACGACCCGAGAGTCCGCATGCCGGCAGAACGGGCACCTCATCCGCCAGTCACCTTCCCCTCCGCGCCGGCCGCCCTCGGTCGACATCCGACGGCCACCACGCACCCCTGCACCTGGTGATCGTTTTGTGGACATCCGGTGGGTAAAAGCCGACCAGCTGTGGACAACTGCTGCCCAGTCTACCCCAACCTGTGGACCAACTACAGCGGTGTAACTACTACATATAGCGGGCGAGCGTAGAACTCGGAGGGGGTGTGCGCAAGCCGGACCGCCCTGCTCCACCTCGCGTGGGTGAGCTGCGGACGAGCCTGTCCGCGACGACCTGGCGTTCACCGGTCCGGCCTAATGCGAAGTTCGCCGAAGCGGGTGATCTTCAGCCGGTCGATCCGCGGCCGTCAGGGCGCCGGAACGTCGCCGGCGACCGGGACCGTCAGCGGCAACCCCGGCACCAGCACCGCGCCGTCCAGCCGGTTCAGCTCCTCGATCCGGGCGACGACGGCACCCGGGTCGCTGTCCGGCGCGAACCGCGCCGCGATCGACGAGAGCGTGTCGCCCTGGCCCACGGACACCGTCGCCGTCCGCACCGGGACCGGGGCCTCCGCCGCCCCGCCGCCGGACAACCCCAGTGCGGTGACCACGAGGCAGCTGCCCACCGCGAGCGCGACCAGCCACGGCCACCGCACCCCCACCCGCCGGGGCGCCGCGCACGGCGAGCCCGCCGGGCGGCGGCCCGCCACGACCCGCGCGCGGGTCGGCGGGCGGTGCACCTCGCCGCGGCGTCCGCGCAGGACGCGGACCGGCCGGAGGGGCGCCGGGACCGGGGTCGCCGGGCGCGCGTGTCCGCGTTCGGCCAGAATGGACATCCGAACCTCCTCGAAACCCTGGTGTCCGCCCGATTCGCGGACCGGACGCGGCCCGTGGATCAAGGTCGAACAGGCGTTCTATCGAACGCCCGTGCGAAGGTCTACCACCTGCCACCGACAAAATCGAGCGGACACGGCGTGTCGATCGAACAGATGTTTGAAATCGTCGTGCCCGGGGGCTAACGTCGGTGACCAGGGCATCTGCCGGGCAGATGCCGCCGGCGAGCGTGCCCGCAACCCCGCGGGCGGCGGCCGGCGCGCAGATACGTGCAGCGAACGTCTGGGAGGCGACGCAGTGGCGAAGGAGAACAAAGCGGGCAGGACCAGTGGGTCCCCCGGCGACTCGGGCAAGGTGCACGCCATGCCCGAGGTGTACGACGTTGACGAGACGCTCACCGTCCGCCAGCAGCAGGTGCTCGACGTGATCCGCACGTGGGTGAGCCGGTTCGGCTACCCGCCGAGCGTCCGCGAAATCGGCGAAGCGGTCGGGCTGACGTCGACGTCGTCGGTCTCGCACCAGCTGCGCGCGCTGCAGCGCAAGGGCTACCTGCGCCGGGACGCGAACCGGCCGCGCGCGGTCGGCGTGCTCGCGGCGACCGACGACAACCCCATGGGCATCGAGATGGACCAGCAGCCGGTGATGCCGAAGGCGGCGTACGTGCCGCTGGTCGGCCGGATCGCCGCCGGTGGCCCGGTGCTGGCCGAGCAGGCCATCGAGGACGTCTTCCCGCTGCCGCGGGAGATCGTCGGCGAGGGCGAGCTGTTCCTGCTGAAGGTCACCGGTGACTCGATGGTCGACGCGGCCATCACCGACGGCGACTGGGTCGTGGTCCGGCAGCAGCCGGACGCGGACAACGGCGAGATCGTCGCGGCGATGATCGACGGCGAGGCCACGGTCAAGACGTTCAAGCGCAAGGGCGGCCACATCTGGCTGATGCCGCACAACGAGGCGTACGAGCCGATCCCCGGTGACGACGCCACGGTGCTCGGCAAGGTCGTCGCCGTGCTAAGGCGGTTGTGAGGGCGTGAGACGCGGGTGGAGTCTGCTCGCGGAGAGCACTCGCCCTGCGTCTCCCGCCGTGTCTTCCGGGGGTGCAACCCCCAGACCCCGCCCGGGGCAAGCCCCGGACCCCCGCCTCGGTCACCTCGGGCGTAGCCGCCCGGAGGTTTCGCACAGCTGAGGTAGGTGCATGAGATTCACCGGATCGGATGATCTTCGGCCGTGGGGAGCCGGGGGTCAGCGGCGGGCTCGGCGGCGTAGCTTGCTGAAGCCGAACCAGCCGAGGCCGACCACCGCGAGCGTGATCCCGGCGGCGGGGAGGATGGGGAGCCCGGCCCCGTCCCCCGCCGAGCCGGCGGACGTGCTCGTCCCGGTCGAGGTCGTTCCCTCCGCCGGTGCGCCGGACTGCGCGGCCAGTGCCGCCGCGCCCCGCACCGTGCGGAGGGGCTCGCCGACGCCTTCGCTGCCCGAGACCAGCGTCCCGTCCGGGTCGAACGCGATCGCTTCACCCTGCTTCTCCCCCGGCAGCGGGATCCGCACCGGGGTGCGCTGCAGCGCCGCCAGTACATCGCCGTCCGGAGCCGCGTACACGTAGGCGTCCGTGTACGTCCGCAGCGCGACCGCGCTGCCGTCGGCCATCGAAGCACCGCCCGTCACCAGGACCGAGCCGATCGAGCCCACCGGGCCGCCCTGGGTGTCCGTCGTCGCGATCTTCACCGTGCCGACCTTCTCCAGCGGGGTCGGTCCCGGGCTGGCCAGCGGCCCCGAAGGCCGGTACACGCGGGCCTCGCCGAGGATGTCCTTGGTGATCAGGTACGGCGTGCCCGCCTTGTCCAAGATCAGCGCTTCGGTGTCGTGCTGGCCGTCCGGGTAGGTGAGCCGGTGCAGCGTCAGCTTGCCCTGCGGGCTCAGCTCGAGCAGGGCGACCGTCAGCCTGCCCTTCTTGTTGTCACCGGTGTCGGACAGCCACAGCGTCCCGTCGGGCGTGCGGGCCAGGTCCTCGACGTCGAACGGGTCGGTCTTGTCCGTGAGGACCTTCTGCACCTTGCAGTCCCGGCCCAGCACGAACACCTGGACCTTGCTGCCGCCGTCGTTGATCGCGTACAGCCGCTCGCCGTCGGAGACCAGGCCGGACAGCTCGCCGATGCGCGAGTCCTTCACCGTGCACAACTTCTCCGGGGCGGGAGCCGCCGAAGCCGGCACGGGACTACCGAGCACCCCCACGAACACCGCCGCGACCGCGACAACCCAGCGCACCCAGCCACCTCCGTAGTGTGCGACCCCTTCGAGTCGCACACTACGGAGACGTGTCAGGCCCTGGTCGAGTTGGTCTCGTACTCGCGCAGGGTTGCCGCCAGGTCCGGGCGGACCCGCACCAGCAGGCGCGTGCCCTCCTCGGCGTGCTCCTCTTCGAGGACCTCGCCGTCCGCGTGCGCCCGCGCGACCAGCTCGCCGCGCGAGTAGGGCACGAGGACCTCGACCGTGACCTCCGGCCGCGGCAGGCGGTCGGCGATCACCTCGACGAGCTCCGGGATGCCCGCCCCGGTCCGGGCCGAGACCTGGACCGACCCGGCCAGCGCGTGGCGCAGGCGGGCCAGGCTGACCTCGTCGGACGCGTCGGTCTTGTTGATCACCAGCAGCTCCGGCGGGAGCGGCTCCTTGCGCTTGCGCGTGATCTCGCCGAGCACCTCGCGCACCGCGCTGACCTGCTCTTCGGGCGCCGGGTCGGACCCGTCCACCACGTGCACGAGCAGGTCCGCGTCGGCGGCCTCCTCCAGCGTCGAGCGGAAGGCGTCCACCAGCTGGTGCGGCAGGTGCCGCACGAACCCGACGGTGTCGGTCAGCGTGTAGCCGCGGCCGTCCGGCGTCTGCGCGCGCCGCGTGGTCGGGTCGAGGGTGGCGAACAGCGCGTCCTCCACCAGCACCCCGGCCCCGGTCAGCGCGTTGAGCAGACTCGACTTGCCGGCGTTGGTGTAGCCGACGATCGCCACGCTGGGCACCTCGTTGGCCAGCCGCCGCCCGCGCTTGGTCTCGCGGATGGTGTCCATGGCCGCGATCTCGCGGCGCAGCTTCGCCACGCGCTTGTTGATCCGCCGCCGGTCGGTCTCGAGCTTGGTCTCACCCGGACCGCGCAGGCCCACGCCGCCGTTCGCGCCGCCGGCCCGGCCACCGGCCTGCCGGGACAGCGAGGCACCCCACCCGCGCAGCCGCGGGATCAGGTACTGCAGCTGGGCCAGCTCGACCTGCGCCTTGCCCTCCTTGGACCGGGCGTGCTGGGCGAAGATGTCGAGGATCAGGGCGGTCCGGTCGATCACCTTGACCTTGACCTTCTCCTCGAGCTGCCGCAGCTGGCCCGGCGAAAGCTCGCCGTCGCAGATCACGGTGTCGGCGCCGGTGGACCCGACGATGTCCCGCAGCTCGCGCACCTTGCCCGAGCCGATGTAGGTGGCCGGGTCCGGCTTGGTCCGCCGCTGGATGAGGCCTTCGAGGACCTCCGAGCCCGCCGTCTCGGCCAGGCGCGCCAGCTCGGCCAGCGACGCCTCGGACTGCAGGGCCGTGCCCTCGGTCCACACGCCGACCAGCACGACGCGTTCCAGCCGCAGTTGCCGGTATTCGACCTCGGTGACGTCGTCCAGCTCCGTGGACAGCCCCGCGACGCGCCGCAGTGACGCGCGGTCTTCGAGCTCCATCTCGCCTGTCGACGGGTCGTACAGGTCGTCGTCGTGGTCTTCGGTGTGTGTCAGTTCTGTCATCGTGCCTCCATGTTCCCACGATTCGCCGCGGGAACCGAACTTTTACGTGCTGGGATAGGTGGCGAGGTAGATCGCGGTGCGCTCCGCGCCGGGACGGCGGGGACGCATGCGGAACTCCTCGAGCAGGGCGTTGAGCCGCGTTTCCAGCTCCGCCCGCTCCTCGGGGGCCACCTGGACGACCAGGCGCGACTGGTGCACGCCCGCGAATCCGGTCTCGGCGATCTCGGCCAGATAGGCCTCGAGAACCGCCTCTTCCACGCCCTTGTCACCGCATGAGTCGAGTGTCCACGAAAGCCCCGTCGAAAGATACGGAATTTCCTTGGCGCCCCGTGCTCCGCGGCGTGGCGGCTGCGCGGCGAGGAAGCCGGTCTCGACGAGCTTCCGCACGTGGTGCAGGGTCGTCGCCGGATCCCGGCCCAGCCGCTGCGCGAGCTCCTTGTTCGTCAGCGCCTCCGAAAAGGTCAACCGGATGATGCGCAGCCGTATTCCGGAGGCCAGCGCGGCGGCCTCGGCTTCGGTCGCGGCTCGGCGTTGCTCAGTGGGCACGGGCCCAGCCTAGGACGTCCAGTGATTGACACTTTCCAATCACTCGCGGCACACTCGTCGCCATGCGCAGCGGGTCCCTGTTCTTCCACGCCGACTTCCGGCGGCTCTGGGCCGGCGACACGGCCAGCCAGTTCGGCACGATGGTCGGGTACACCGCGATCCCGCTGCTCGCGGCGGTGACGCTGGCCGCGACGCCGTTCGAGATGGGCCTGCTGACCGCGGCCCAGACGGTCGCGTTCCTGTTCTTCGGCCTGCCCGCCGGGGTGTGGGTGGACCGGCTGCGGCGCCGCCCGGTCATGCTCGTCGCCGACTTCACCCGCTTCGCGCTGCTGCTGAGCGTGCCGCTGGCCTGGTGGGCGGGGGTGCTGACGCTCGCCCAGCTGGTCATCGCCATGCTGTTCGTCGGCATCGCGACGGTGTTCTTCGACGTCGCCTACCAGTCGTACCTGCCTTCGCTCGTCGGCCGGGAGCACCTCCTGGAGGGCAACGCCAAGCTGCAGGCGGTCCAGTCGGTCGCCCAGGTCGCCGGACCGAGCGGCGCGGGCGTGCTGGTCCAGGTGTTCAGCGCGGCCACCACCGTGCTCGTCACCGCCGTCGGCTACCTGACGTCGGCGCTGTGCCTGCTGCGGATCCGCGCGGTCGAGCCGGCACCGGAACGCGGCGAGCACACCCGCCTGCTGCCGCAGATCGCGGAAGGGCTGCGGTTCGTCTTCTCCGACCGGCCGTTGCGCTCGAGCGTCGCCTGCACCGCGACGGCGAACCTCTTCGGCGGCGCCTTCGTGGCCGTCCAGGTGCTGTTCTTCACGCGCACCGTCGGGCTGTCCCCCTCGCTCGTCGGCGTGATGCTCGCCGTCGGCGGGGCGGGCGGCGTCCTCGGCGCGGTCTTCTCCGGCGCGCTGACCCGCCGGATCGGGCACGCGCGCACGATCTGGCTGGTGCCGCTGCTGTCCTGGCCCGCGCACCTGCTGCTCCCCTGGACCGGCGCGGACTGGCGGCTGGTGCTCGCCGCGTTCGGCGAAGTCGTCTATGGGTTCGGGGTGATCGTCTACAACGTCGCGCAGGTCTCCTACCGGCAGGCGATCTGTCCCGACCGGCTGATGGGCCGGATGAACGCGAGCGTCCGGTTCCTCGTCTGGGGCACGCTGCCGCTCGGCGGCCTGCTGGGCGGCGCGCTCGGGGAAGGCCTCGGGCTGCGCGGCGCGATCTGGGTCGCGGCGGCCGGGGAGGCGGCGGCCGCGCTGTGGGTGGTCTGCTCCCCGCTGCGGAAGATGCGCGACCTGCCGACCGCGGCGAAAACCGGTTCTCCGGCCGCCTAGAGTTGCTGCATGAGCAACCCTTACGAGCGCCCGCGAGTCCCGGACAAGGTCGGTGTCGACGGTCTGGAGGCCAAGTGGGTACCCGTATGGGAAACCACCGGCGCCTACCGCTTCGACCGCACGAAGACCCGGGACGAGATCTACTCGATCGACACTCCCCCGCCGACGGTCAGCGGGTCACTGCACATCGGGCACGTCTTCTCCTACACCCACACCGACATCCTGGCCCGGTTCCAGCGGATGCGCGGGCGCGAAGTCTTCTACCCGATGGGGTGGGACGACAACGGCCTGCCGACCGAACGCCGGGTGCAGAACCACTTCGGCGTCCGCTGCGAACCGTCGCTGCCCTACGACCCGCAGTTCCGGCCGCCGGAGAAGCCGGGCAAGGACGTGGTGGCGATCTCGCGGCGCAACTTCGTCGAGCTGTGCGAAGCGCTGACCGTGACCGACGAGCAGGTCTTCGAGCAGCTGTGGCGGCAGCTCGGGCTCTCGGTCGACTGGACGATGACCTACCAGACGATCGGGCACGACGCGCGGCTGATCTCCCAGCGCGCGTTCCTGCGCAACCTCGAACGCGGTGAGGCCTACCAGGCCGAAGCGCCGACGCTGTGGGACGTGTCGTTCCGCACCGCCGTCGCCCAGGCCGAGCTGGAGGACCGCGAACGCCGCGGTGCCTTCCACGACCTCGCGTTCACCGGGCCGGACGGCGACGTGGTGATCGCGACGACCCGGCCGGAGCTGCTGCCCGCGTGCGTCGCCCTGGTGGCGCACCCCGACGACGAGCGCTTCAAGCCGCTGTTCGGGAAGTCCGTGCGGTCGCCGGTGTTCGGCGTCGAGGTGCCCGTGGTGGCGCACCACCTCGCGGATCCGGAGAAGGGCCGCGGGATCGCGATGGTGTGCACCTTCGGCGACACCACCGACGTCACGTGGTGGCGGGAGCTGCGGCTGGCGACGCGGGTGGTGCTGGGCCGCGACGGCCGGTTCCTGCCCGACGCGCCGGCCGGGGTGTCGCCGGACGCCTACGCGCCGCTGGTGGGCAAGACCGTCCACACCGGACGCGAGATCATGGTGCGGCTGCTGCGCGAAGCCGGTGCTCTGCACGGGGAACCGCGGCCGATCACGCACTCGGTGAAGTTCTACGAAAAGGGCGACAAGCCCCTGGAAATCGTCGCCAGCCGGCAGTGGTACCTGCGCAACGGCGGGAACGACGCCGCGTTCCGGGAGAAGATGCTCGCCCGTGGCGAAGAGCTGAACTGGGTGCCGAAGCACATGCGCGTCCGGTACTCGTCGTGGGTGGAGAACCTGGCCGGCGACTGGCTGATCAGCAGGCAGCGGTTCTTCGGCGTGCCGATCCCGCTGTGGTACCGGCTCGGTTCCGACGGCGAACCGGACTACACGGCGCCCCTGCTGCCGGACACCCTGCCGGTGGACCCGAGCAGCGACGTCCCGCCGGGGTTCACCGAGGACCGGCGCGGGGTACCGGGTGGCTTCGTGGCCGATCCCGACGTGATGGACACCTGGGCGACGTCGTCGCTGACGCCGCAGATCGTCGGCCGGTGGAGCGTCGACGACGACCTGTTCGAGCGCGTGTTCCCTTTTGCCCTGCGGCCGCAGGCGCACGAGATCATCCGCACCTGGCTGTTCTCGACGGCGGTGCGCGCGGAGCTGGAGCACGGCGTGCTGCCGTGGCGGGCGGCGGCGATCGCGGGCTGGGTGCTGGACCCGGACCGCAAGAAGATGTCGAAGTCGGTCGGGAACGTGATCACCCCGGTGGACCTGCTGGAGCGCTTCGGCTCGGACGCCGTGCGGTACTGGGCGGGAAGCGCGCGGCCGGGCGTCGACACGGCGGTGGACGAGGGCCAGATGAAGGTCGGCCGCCGGCTGGCGACGAAGCTGCTCAACGCGAGCCGGTTCGTGCTCGGGCTGGGCGTGCCTTCGTCGTCCGCCGCGGCCGTCGAGCCGCTGGACCGGGCGCTGCTGGCGTCGCTGGCCGTCGTCACCGAGCAGGCGACGGCGGCGCTGGAGGCGTTGGACTACGCGCGGGCGCTGCAGGTGACCGAGACGTTCTTCTGGACGTTCTGCGACGACTACGTCGAGCTGGTGAAGGGCCGCGCGTACGGCGACAGCGGCCTTTCGGGAGCGGAGTCGGCGCAGGCGGCCCTCGTGACGGCACTCTCGGCGCTGCTGCGGTTGTTCGCGCCGTTCCTGCCGTTCGCGACCGAGGAGGTCTGGTCGTGGTGGCAGGAGGGTTCGGTGCACCGGGCCGCCTGGCCTTCGGTGACGGAGTCCGACGGCGACCCGGAGGCGCTGGTTTTGGCAAGCCAGGTGATCGCCGCGGTCCGGCGGGCGAAGACCGACGCGAAGGTGTCGATGCGCACGGCGGTGGAGAGCCTGACGGTGACCGGACCGGCGGAGGTGCTGGCGCGCTTCGCGGCGATCGAGTCGGACATCCGCACCGCGGGCGCGATCGCGGAGGTGACGACCCGCGAAGGCGACTTCGCCGTCGAAGCGAAGGTCTGACACGGGTGGGCCGCCCCGGTCACGAACCGGCGGCGGCCCACCAGGCTTCGTCGATCTCGCCGCGGGCCACGATCTCGGCGGGGCCGGACAACGTCGACGCGCCGCGGGAGACCGTCACCTCGACGCGGCCGCCCGGGACGTCCACTGTGGAGGCTCCGGTGTCGGTGCCCGCCAGGTGGAACGCGGCCGCCACCGCGGCGACCGTGCCGGTGCCGCACGCCCGCGTTTCGCCCACGCCGCGCTCGTGGACGCGCATCCGGAGCGCGCCGGCGCTGACGTAGTTGATGAACTCGAGGTTCACGCCGTTCGGGAACACGTCGTGGTCGAAGTCGGGCTGGTCGCGCAGGTCGAGGTCGGCCACGTCGTCGTCGAGGAGCGACACCAGGTGTGGGTTGCCGACGTCCACTGCCACGCCGGAGAACGGGCGGCCCGCCACCACTGTCACCGACGTCCCGGTGATCGTCGCCGGGCCCATCTGCACCGTCACCGAGCGGTCCGGGTGCACCACCACCGGGCGGTCGCCTGCACGGGTTCCGACGACGAACTCGCCTTCGGCGGCCAAGCCCGCGTCGACCAGGTACCGGGCGAACACGCGCACGCCGTTGCCGCACATCTCGGCGATCGAGCCGTCGGCGTTGCGGTAGTCCATGAACCACTCGCCCGCGGACGACACGCCGAGCGCGGCGGCCCGGACGACCCGCAGCACGCCGTCGGCCCCGAGGCCGCGCCTGCGGTCGCACAGCGCCGCCACCCTGGCTTCGGTCAGCTCGAGGCGGCCCGCCGGGTCGGGGAGCAGCACGAAGTCGTTCTGCGTGCCGTGCCCCTTGAGGAACTCGATTCCGCCCATGGGGGCAGATTACCGGCCCAGGGTATCCAGGACGCGCGCGGCCAGCCCGGAATCGGCGCCGTCGAACCAGCGGATCCGCTGGTCGCGCCGGAACCAGGACCGTTGCTTGCGGACGAAGCGCCGGGTGGCCTGCGCGGTTGCCGCGGCGGCCGCCGCGAAGTCGCCTTCGCCGTCCAGTTCGGCGAGCACCTGCTGGTAGCCGAGCGCCCGCGACGCCGTCTTCCCCTCGCGCAGGCCCCGCTTCTCCAGCTCGCGCACTTCGTCGACCAGCCCGGCCGCGAACATCCGCTCCACGCGCTCGTTCACGCGCTCGTCGAGCTCCTCGGCCGCGCGGTCGACGCCGATCACCACCGTGCCGTAGCGAGCGGGCCCCGGCTCGGGCAGGTTCGCCGAGAACGGCTCGCCGGTGATCTCGATGACCTCGAGGGCGCGCACGATCCGGCGGGTGTTGGTCGGCAGGATCTTGGCCGCGGCCGCCGGGTCGCGTTCACCCAGCCGGGTGTACAACGCGGGCGTGCCGAGCTCCTCGGCCTCCGCGTCGAGCCGGGCCCGGACGGCCGGGTCGGTGCCGGGGAACCGCAGGTCGTCGAGCACGGCCTGGACGTACAGGCCCGACCCGCCGGCCAGCACCGGGACCCGGCCGGCGGCCAGCAGCCGCTCGATCTCGGCCCGCGCGTGCCGCTGGTAGGCCGCGACGGACGCCGTCTCGGTCACGTCCAGCACGTCGAGCAGGTGGTGCGGGACGCCGCGGCGCTCGGCCTCGGTGGCCTTGGCGGTGCCGATGTCCATGCCCCGGTAGAGCTGCATCGCGTCCGCGTTGACGACTTCGCCGCCGAGTTCGCGGGCCAGGTCCACGGCGAGCGCGGTCTTGCCGGTGGCCGTCGGCCCGACCACCGCGAGCGGGACGACGGGGCTGTTCACGGCGGCTGACGATACCTGCGGGCCGACACAGAGCGTCCACCGGAAGTAGGATCACGAGCTTCGAGTGGCCCATCCAGTACCACGGTGCGCGCTGAGCTGCTTGAATGCCGCGTGGGGCCGTAGCATCCGAGCACGGCCCGTGACGACCGCATTACCCGGCCCCGCCCGAACGGCGGGGCGCCCGCGCAAGCGGGCGTACAGGCGATAAGGAGCCTGCGATGGCCCAGGAGAACACTTCCACCGGTACCCCGGCCCCGCACCCGGTGCCGCACGCGCTGCACGCCGGGCACGCCGCCCCGCCCGTGCCGCCCGCCGAACCCACCCCGTCGTCCTGGGGCCGGATCGACGACGAGGGCACCGTCTACGTCGTCACCCCCGAAGGCGAGCGCGCCGTCGGTGTCTGGCAGGCCGGCAGCCCCGACGAGGGCCTGGTGCACTACGCACGCCGCTTCGACGACGTGCGCACCGAGGTCGAGCTGCTGGAGACCCGGCTGATCTCCGGGGCAGGCGACCCGAAGCACGCGCTGTCGAGCGCCACCCAGATCCGCGACGGCCTGGCCGAGGCCGCGGTGGTCGGCGACCTGGCCGCGCTCGCCGCGCGGCTGGAGTACGTCATCGCGCACGCCGAGAAGGCGCTGGCCAGTGCGAAGGCGGAGCGCGAGGAGGCCAGGGCCGCGGCAGTGGCCCGCAAGCAGGCGCTGGCCGAGGAAGCCGAGAAGATCGCGGCCGACTCCACCCAGTGGAAGGCGGCGGGCGACCGGCTGCGGGCGATCCTGGACGAGTGGAAGACGGTCAAGGGCGTCGACCGCAAGACCGACGACGAGCTGTGGAAGCGGTTCTCGAAGGCCCGCGAGGCGTTCAACCGCCGCCGGGGCTCGCACTTCGCCGAGCTGGACAAGCAGCGCGCGTCGGCCAAGCAGCGCAAGGAAGAGCTCATCGCCGAGGCCGAGGCCATCAGCGAGTCCGACGACTGGGGCGAGACGGCGGGCCGTTACAAGGACCTGATGACCGAGTGGAAGGCGGCCGGCCGCGCGCCGAAGGACAGCGACGAGGCGCTGTGGCAGCGCTTCCGCGCGGCGCAGGACAAGTTCTTCGCCCGCCGGTCGGCGGTGTTCTCCGAGCGCGACGCCGAGTTCGGCGCGAACGCGGCCCGCAAGGAAGAGCTGCTGGTCGAGGCCGAGAAGATCGACGCGTCGGCCAACCTGGAGGCGGCGAAGAGCGCGCTGCGGCGCATCCAGGAGCAGTGGGACGAGATCGGCAAGGTCCCCCGCGAGCGCATCCGCGAGCTGGACGGCAGGCTGAAGGCGGTCCAGGACGCGGTCAAGGCGGCCGAGGACAGCCGCTGGCGCCGGACCGACCCGGAGGCCCAGGCCCGCGCGGCGCAGTTCCGGGAGCGGGTGGAGCAGTTCGAGTCGCAGGCGGCGAAGGCGCGCGCGGCCGGGGACGAGCGGCGGGCCAAGAAGGCCGACGAGCAGGCGGCGCAGTGGCGTGAGTGGCTGCAGGCCGCGGAGGCGGCGGTCGCGGACCGCTGAGCGCCCTGGTCCCGTCTGGGCACTTCGACGCGGAGTGAAGGCCGCATCCGGGAACACCCCGGGTGCGGCCTTCACCGCGTTTTGGGCGCGATCGGCAAGCGGAAGCACCCGAAGGGGTTCGGCCCACGCCCCGACCGGGGGTCACCGCGTGCTCCGGGCCGTTCCCGGTGCTCCACTCCGTTCATGATCAGGACACCCCGCAGGCTCCTCGCCGCTCTCGCCGTCACCGTCGCTCTCGCCGGGCTCGCCCCGGCGCTCGCCGCCCCGGCGGGTGCCGCTCCCCTCTCCTCGGCCACCGAGGCCGGGAAGAAGAAGGTGAAGGTCGACGGGAAGCTCGCCAAGGACCACGTCAAGGTCGGCGAGAAGGTCGACCTCAAGGGCAACCTCCAGGTGCTCGAGACCGCCCGCTCGGAGGCGAGCGTCGAGACCGTCATCGTGCAGCAGCTGCAGGCCGGGGCCTGGGTGAACATCGCCGACACGACCTGCCGTCCCAACGGCGGGTTCTCCCTGAGCCTCAGCTTCAGCCTGAGCGCCACCGTCTCGCTGCGGCTCTTCCACCCCGAGACGTCGCTCTACGCCGCCGCCTACTCGGCGGGAACCCTCACCCTGCGCGTCGGCTGACCCCGGTCCCCACCGGCCTCACGAACGCGAGAACGCCGTCCGCATCCACTGCACGGCCAGGCAGATCATCGCGATCCAGGCGATGATCATGCCGATCCCGGGGCCGCCGCCGGCGGCGCCCGGGGCGTGGGACGACTGCTGCGACCAGATCGCCAGCAGCCCGTCCACCGAGGCGAACCAGCCGCCCGCCGCGCACACCCAGGCCAGCCACCAGCGGCGCGTCACCAGGGCCAGCGCCGAAGCCAGGATGCCGACGCCGGTCGACGTCGCCGCGAACAGCTGCGGGATGCCGCCGCCCTCGCCGGCCAGCACCCGCCAGCCCGCGTGGTCGCCGACCCAGGGCAGGATCAGGCAGATCAGCAGCACGAAGGTGAACACCGCGATGGTGAACCCGCGGCGGCCCAGCTCCACCGTGCGGGACGCCCGCGCGCCCGCTTCGTCGATCTCGGCCGCCAGTTCGGCCAGCTCGCCGTTGCCTCGCGGCTCGGTCACAGCGCACACCCACTCACCGGTTCGGGCCGGGCGGCCGGGGCACCGAAGCCCGGCAGGCCCAGCGTGACACCGCTCGTCTTCGGCCGCAGCCCGGCCTCGGCGTTGTCGCCGGCGCGCGTGCGCCGGTGGGACAGCAGGTCGCCGTCGGCGACCAGGTGGTGCGGGGCGCCGTAGGTGACGACCGTCTCGACGACGTCACCGGGGCGGACCGCGCGGTCGACGTGGGCGCCGGTCGGCGTGAAGTGCACCAGCCGCCCGTCACGGGCACGGCCGCTCATGCGGTGCGTTTCGGCGTCCTTGCGGCCCTCGCCCGCGGCGACCAGCAGCTCGACGCGGCGGCCGACGATCTTCTTGTTCTCGTCCCAGGAGATGGCGTTCTGCAGCTCGACCAGGCGGTCGTAGCGCTCCTGCACGACCTCCTTCGGCAGCTGGCCGTCCATCGTCGCGGCCGGCGTGCCGGGGCGCTTCGAGTACTGGAAGGTGAACGCGCTGGAGAAGCGGGCCTGGGCGACGACGTCCAGGGTCGCCTGGAAGTCCTCCTCGGTCTCGCCGGGGAAGCCGACGATGATGTCGGTGGTGATCGCCGCGTCCGGCATGGCCGCGCGGACCTCGTCGAGGATGTTCAGGAAGCGCGCCGAGCGGTAGGACCGCTTCATCTCGCGCAGCACCCGGTCGGACCCCGACTGCAGCGGCATGTGCAGCTGGTGGCAGACGTTCGGGGTGGCGGCCATGGCGTCGATGACGTCGGAGGTGAACGCGGCCGGGTGCGGCGAGGTGAACCGGACGCGCTCGAGGCCGTCGACGGTCCCGCACGCGCGCAGCAGCTTGCCGAACGCCTGCCGGTCGCCGAATTCGACGCCGTAGGAGTTGACGTTCTGCCCGAGCAGGGTGACCTCGAGCACGCCCTCGGCGACGAGCGCCTCGACCTCGGCGAGGATCTCCCCCGGCCGCCGGTCGCGTTCCTTCCCGCGCAGGGCGGGGACGATGCAGAAGGTGCAGGTGTTGTTGCAGCCGACCGAAACGGACACCCAGCTCGCGTAGGACGATTCGCGGCGCGCGGGCAGCGTGGAGGGGAAGGTCTCGAGCGATTCGAGGATCTCGACCTCGGCTTCGGCGTTGTGCCGCGCCCGCTCCAGCAGCGTGGGCAGCGACCCGATGTTGTGGGTCCCGAACACGACGTCCACCCACGGCGCCCGCTTGACGATCTCGCCGCGGTCCTTCTGCGCGAGGCAGCCGCCGACGGCGATCTGCAGGTCGGGGTTCGCGACCTTGTCCGGGCGCAGGTGCCCGAGGGTGCCGTAGAGCTTGTTGTCCGCGTTCTCCCGCACGGCGCAGGTGTTGAACACGATGAGGTCCGGCTTGGCCCCGGCGGTGGCGGGGACGTAACCGGCGTCCTCGAGCTGCCCGGCGAGGCGCTCGGAGTCGTGCACGTTCATCTGGCAGCCGAAGGTGCGGATCTGGTACGCCCTGGGTGCCTGCTTCTCGGTCATCGGCTTCCAGGGTAAACCCTCGTCTGATCAGCTGAGGCCGCCGCCCGCTTCGACAATCACCGGAACCCAAAGCCACCCGGCGGCGAGCCGCCAGTGGACCCGGCTGAACAACTTCCCTGGACATCGCACCTAGACGCGGATGCTGTTTGTCTTGGGCTACGCGTTCTTGGTCATCGCCGTCCCGGTAGACCTGACCAAACCTGTTATCGCGCCCTCCCCTCGCGCCGAGGATCGAGAGCGTGACACCCACCCAGCGCAGCCGGTACGACTGCAAAACAAGGCCGGGCACGACGGCCAGCAAGTCCAGCTGGTTCGGAAAGAGGCCGAGCGGTTCGCCGAAGGGGTAGATCTTCGCCAAGTCGCTCCAGACCGGCTTCCGTGACCGCAGCGCGCGAATCCTCCGCAGGCTCGGGTGCGGGGCACCCTGACAGCTCACACCCCCGCGCTAGGGCCTGTCCTCAAAGCCAGAGGAGCAGTGTGGCCAGGTCGATCATGCTCCGGTAGGAGGTGGCGGTCTTGTCGAAGCGGGTGGCGATGGCGCGGAATTGCTTGAGTCGGTTGAAGCAGCGTTCGACGATGTTGCGGCGCCGGTAGGCAGTGCGGTCGAAGGCCGGTGGACGACCACCCGCCCGACCCCGTCGCCGCCGGTTGGCCTGCTGGTCACGGCGTTCGGGAATGGTCGCCGGGATGCGCCGCCGACGCAGATATGAGCGGATGGCTCGGCTGGAGTAGCCCTTGTCGGCCAGGACCCGGCTCGGCCGGGTCGCCGGCCGGCCAGGACCTGGCCGGCGGAACTCGATGCCCGCCATGACCTGGATGAACTGGGTGCAGTCGTTGACGTTGCCGCCGGTCAGCACGATCGACAGCGGTCGGCCGTGGCCGTCGCAGGCGAGATGAATCTTGGTCGTGGGTCCACCCCGGGACCGGCCGATGGCATGATCACCTGGCTCGTTATGCCCGCCGCAGGATCCGCTCGCCCCCTGTGTGCGACGCGGTGGCACGGCGGGCGCCGGCGGCGTGCTGATGCGCGCGCACGATGCTGGAGTCGACCGACACCTCGCGGTCAAGTTCGTCGATCGCCTCGGCGATCACGCGGACCTGTGCCACCAGCGCGGACAGGGTACCGGTGCGTGACCAGCGCCAGAACCGGTTGTAGACCGTCTTCCACGGCCCATACCGCTCCGGCAGGTCACGCCATGCAACTCCAGTCTTGGCCTTGAACAACATCCCGTTGATCACCCGACGGTCATCCACCCGCGGGCGTCCCTTCGCACCCGACACCGGCAGCAACGGCTGGATCACCTGCCACTGCTCATCGGTCAGCTCATGCCTGCGCACCACAACTCAAGATCGAAGCAGATCAACCACCACCGCTTTGAGGACAGGCCCTAGCGACGCTACCCTACGGCGTATCCTCATGAATATCGGACGTGTCAGTCTCGGCTGACACCTGAAACACCCAGAAATCGCAACGAACGAGCCAATCTGGCAACCCGTTCCCCGGCTGCCTGCCCGGTCTAGCAGGTTGATAGATGCTCCCTCGGGGCCGTGAAGGCCCGGGACGGGGCATGGACGTCCCGCCTGTCCTGCAATCGCAATGCAGAAGTGCGGGTCACCCAGGGTCGGGGCGTCCCGCTCAACTCACACCAGCACTGCCTGTTCAGCATCAACCCTGACGGCTGGTGAGAATGCCCTGGGACTCGCTAGCGGTTTGGGTTACGAGTGACGTTCGACGGCATCATCACCCGTGTCGCGGAGATGTCCGCTGCCGGCATCTGGGCTCTTACGGCCCTGCTCGGCGTTGTCATCGTCGGCGCACTCCTTCTGATCCTCGTCTCGCAGAAGTCGCGCCGCCGCATTCGCGTCAAAATGCCCTTCATGGAGTTCGAGTCGGAGCCGGCGGCTCGGGACGAACTGCCCCACGTCGACCACAAGACTCCCTCACCGGGTTCACCCAGCCCACCAGGCCCTCGATCTCCTCGACGCGCTGGCCAAGATGAGCCGAGTTGATGCCGTCCGCCTTGCCCCGGGCGGCGCCGATGACCTCGCGGTCCCGTCCAGCCCTCCAGCGAGGGCGTACGACTCGGCGAGTCAGGTACGGCCGGTGCCCTGGGTCCGCGCCGTCGACGACTTCGGCCACGCCGATCCGGTCGGCCTGCTGCCGGGGCGAGCGGATCTCGGCACGGGTCACGGTTCCGGCATGTTGGAACTCATTCCTCCCACCGAGCCGTGGCTGAGAACGCCGCCGGCGGGTGGATCATCGTGGTTGGAAGAACTCGAGCAGGCGGCGGCTTGCGTCCGGGGACATCAGCAACTGCTGCATGTCCGCCGACATTCGGGCCGCCGCTTCCGTTCGCTCGAACATCTCCTTCTCGTACTCCGCCACCGCCGTGCCGAAATCGTCCGGATGGGCCGCCAAGGCCGCTCCCAGGACCGCGCCGTCCAGCATGGCCATGTTCGCCCCCTCGCCCACCGGGGGCATCAAGTGTGCCGCGTCGCCGACCAGGGTCGCCTTCGGGTTCGATGGCCACCTCAAGCCGACCGGGAGTGCCGCCAAAGTCCGGGGGACTACCGTGTCGTCGCTCACCTCGATCAGGCGGGTGATCTCCGGGTCCCAGCCGGTCAAGAGCTCCATCAGGCGGGCTCGGGCCGCCGGCGGGTTGTCGAACGGGATGCCCGTGGTCTCGAACCACTCCTCTCCGGTGTTGTAGAAACTGATGCCGATGCGGACGCAGCCGTCGCCGTTTCGCTGGGCTGACAGGGACTTTCCTTCGCCGAAGACCCAGTAGTTTCCGCGGCCCACCATGGCCGCCAGGTCCGGGTACCTGGCGTCGATGTCGGAAATCGCCAGCTCGACCGCGTTCTGGCCGAGGTGGGCCGGGCGGGCGTCGGTGAGGAGGCCACGGACGCGGGAGTTCGCGCCGTCCGCGCCGACCAGCAGGTCGTACCGGGCGCTGCCCCCGCCCGCGAAGTGCACGACGCCGTCTTCGGCGTGGTCGAACGCGTGGCCCCAGCGGACCGTTTCCGCGGGGAGCGCGTCGAGGAACAACGCGCGCAGGTCCGTGCGGTCGATCTCCGGCCGCAAGAGTGGCGCGTCGTCCGGTGTGTCCTCCCGCAGCAGCAGGGTGCCGTCCGGTTCCAGGAGGCGCATGTCCTGCCCCTCGCCGCGGGCGATCGTCAGGAACTTTTCCAGCAGCCCGGCCTCGCGCAGCGCTCGCTGCCCGGAATGGATGTCCAGCATGCCGCCCTGCCTGCGGGCGTCCCGCGCCGCGTCGCGCTCGTACACGACCGACTCGATGCCGTTCACGTGCAGAACACGGGCGAGCGCCAGGCCGCCCATGCCGGCTCCCACGATCGCGATGGTCATGACTCCCCCTCCGATACGCCGTACGTCTCGATACACTGTATCGCGACAGGCGTTGTACTGTCACCCCCATGTTGGTGTGGGAACGGCCGGAGCCGGCGAACCGACCGGCGCCGGCGCCGCTGAGCCGCGACCTGATCGTCCGGACCGCGGTCGAGCTGGCCGATCAAGCCGGCCTGGACGCCGTGTCGCTGCGCAAGATCGCCGCCGCGCTGGACGTCGGGCCGATGCGGCTCTACGGCTACATCGACACCAAGGACGAGCTGCTCGACCTGATGGTCGACGCCGTCCACGCGGAGATCCGGCCCACCGGCGACGGCTGGCGGGAGGTGCTCACCTCGGTCGCCGAGGCCACCCGGCGGGCCGTGCACCGGCACGAGTGGTTCGCCGACCTGATCGGCGGCCGCCCCCAGCTCGGGCCGAACGCGCTGGCCAGGGGCGAGGCGGTGCTGGCCGCGCTGGACGGCGTCGACGTGGACGTCGTCATGCCGATGGTCACCGCCGTCGACGCCTACGTGATCGGCGCGGTCCGCCGCGAGATCGCCGAACGGCGGGCCGAACGCGCCAGCGGGCTGGACCAGCGGCAGTGGCAGGCCGAACTGGGCCCCTACCTGGTGCGGATGTTCGCCACCGGCCGCTTCCCCGCACTCGAGAAGGTCGTCCACGACGCCGCCCACCACGACGCCGACGAGACGTTCCGGATCGGCCTCGGCTTCCTGCTCGACGGCATCGGCGCGAGCATCGCCCGTCCGTAGCCGCTAGCGCAGGGCTCCGATCCCGGCCAGGAGGATGTCGACGCCCGCGAGGAACTGCTCGCGGTCGTCGTGCTCCCGCAGCTGCGCCGCCGCCCGGTGGACGAACGGGTACCGCTCCGGGTCGAGCGCGGCCCACTGGGCGGCGACAGCGCCCAGGAAGGCCGACCGGTCCCCCTGGCCTGCCGCGAGGAGGCGGGCGTTGGCGGCGTTCTGCCCCGCCACGCCGAGCACGTAGCTGACCAGCGCGGCGGCCGCGTCGAACAGCTCCCGCTCGGGCACGTCGAGGACGGCCAGCAGCCCGCCGATCCGTTCGTAGATCTCCAGGAGCGCGGGCCGCCACGGTTCGCGGGACAGCTGGGCGCCGACCCAGGGATGGGCGTCGATCGCGTCGAACAGGCCGAGCGACACCGTCCGCAGCGCTTCCCGCGGGTCGTCCCCGGCGACGGCGTCGCCCAGCACGCGGGTGATGACGGCCTCGGTCGCCGCCGCGAGGAGGTCGCTCTTGTTCGCGACGTGGTGGTAGATCGCGCCGTAGCCGGTCGACAGGCGGGTGGTGAGCGCGCGGAACGTCAGCGCCGCCTCGCCGCCTTCGTCCAGGATCGCGGCCGCCGCCTGCACGATCACGTCCTTCGACAGCCCGTCCGTGCGCCGCTGGGCCCGTTTCGCCATGTGCCGATCATCGCACGGTTGGAACGTCGATCCAAACTCGTGTTAGCGTGATTATTGGAACGACGATCCAATCGGAGGGAACCATGACTGTCACGATCATCGGAGCCGGCCTCGGCGGTCTCGTCCTGGCCCGCGTCCTGCACCGGCACGGCATCCGGGCCGAGGTGTACGAGGCCGAAGCGTCCCCGGCCGCGCGCCGCCAGGGCGGGATGCTCGACATCCACCCGTGGAACGGCCGGCTCGCGCTGGAAACCGCCGGCCTCACCGAGGGCTTCCGGGCGCTCGTCCTGCCGGGCCGCGAGTCGTCCCGCGTGGTCGACCGCCACGGCACGGTGCTGCTCGACGAGCCCGACGACGGCACCGGTCAACGCCCCGAAGTGCAGCGCGGCGAGCTGCGGCAGCTGCTGCTGGACTCGCTGCCACCCGGCACCGTCCACTGGGGACAGAAGGTCGGCGGGGTGCGGGCCCTCGGCGACGGCGCCCACGAAGTGCGCCTGGCCGGCGGCGGCACCTTCGTCACGAGCCTGCTGGTCGGCGCGGACGGCGCCTGGTCGAAGGTCCGCCCGCTGCTCTCGGCCGCCACCCCGGAGTACGTCGGCGTGACGGTCGTCGAGACGTTCCTCTTCGACGGCGACACCCGGCACCCGGCCGCCGCGAAGGTGGTCGGCGCGGGCGCGCTCTACGCGCTGGCGCCGGGCAAAGGGATCATCGCGCACCGCGAAAGCGGCGGGACCCTGCACACCTACGCGCAGCTGTACCGGCCCCAGGACTGGCTCGCCGGAGCCGACGCCGCGACCGTGACGGCCCGGACCGCCGAGGAGTTCGCCGGCTGGGCGCCCGAGCTGACCGCGCTGATCACCGAAAGCGACCTGCCGCCGGTGCTGCGCCGCCTCGCCACGCTGCCTGCCGGGCACCGCTGGGACCGCGTGCCGGGGGTGACCCTGCTCGGCGACGCCGCCCACCTGATGCCGCCGAACGGCGAAGGCGCCAACCTCGCCATGCTGGACGGCGCCGAGCTCGGCCAGGCCCTCGCCGCCCACCCGGGCGAGGTGGAGACCGCGCTGGCCGAATACGAGCAGGCCATGTTCGCGCGCGCCGCGGCGGAAGCGGCCGACGAGGACATCTACGCGATCATGTTCGGCGCGGACGCCCCGCACAGCATGGTCGCCCTGCTGGCGGGCTGATATCCCGGCAGCCGGGCCGGTTGCGGCGTGTGCGGCGACGCTGGTCGTGCTCGGTCAGCGGACCGCCGTCGGCGCCCACGCCGCGAGTTCCGCCCGGACGGCCGCCAGCTGGGCCGCCGTCGGGGCCGTCGCCGGTTCCGTGATCAGCGCGTAGTGCAGGCCCGGGGTGGCCGGCAGCTGCAGGCGGTCGCCCACCCGGGTGACCGAGGCCAGGTCCGTCACCACCGTCGGCGTCATCCCGGCCGGGACGTGCAGCTCGGTCGGTGCGGCCGCTTCCGTTCCCTGCCACACGAGGACGCCGTAGCGCCCGGCTCCGGCGAGGGCGGCGGTGGCCGGCATCGTCGACGGGATCCGGTTCCACGTCAGCGCCTGGCTGCCGTCACGCGAGCGGTCCTCGTAGGTGAACGCCAGCGTGTGCCCCGCCACCGCGGCCGGGTAGAGGCGGTCGAGCAGGCGGGCGTCCTGGCGGAGCCGGACCGTCCCGTCGTCCGCCGTCCGGGCCGACGAGAAGTCCTCGCCGTTCCAGGCGTCGCCGTCGGTCTTGACCTTGTCCGGGTTGTCGTTCATCAGCTCGTGGTGGCGGCCGCTGTAGACGTCCCACTGCCACTGCGTCGCCGACAGCACCGGGCCCGACTGCGCCGGCTTGCGCCACCAGTCCGCGCCGGGCACCCGCGAATCCAGGGCCTGGTACATCGCCTTGTCCACGGTCGGGGTCTTGTCCGAGGTGTACCCGGTCATCGGGTGGCCGAACTCGGTGACGATCGCCGTCGTGCCGAGCGCGGCCGCCCGGTCCCGGACCGTGCCGAAGGCGGCGCTGTACTGGCCGTCGCCCGCCTTGCCCGGCATGAACACGCCGGACTGGGCCAGCTGGTCGTAGAAGTGCGTGTTGAACACGTACCGCGGACCCAGCACTCCGGTGTCCTGGAAGCCACCGGGGTGCAGCTGGAAGGAGATGTTGGCGTTCCAGAACATGTTCGGCTCGACGAACGCCGGCTTGTCCTGCCAGCCCGCGGCGTCCATCGCGTCGCGGAACCGCTGGAAGAACGGCCACAACACGTTCTGCTCCCACGCCTTGCTGTCCTGGCCCTGGTCGTACCGCCCGGCGAACGGCTCGTTGTACGGGTCCATCCCCGCGATGCCGGCGAACTGGGCGGCGCTCAGGTTCCCCTTCAGGTACGACATCGTCTGGACAGCCATGCCGACGAACTCGTCCTGCACACCGCGGGCGTTGTGCCAGAAGTCCTTCGTGGCGTCCTGGACCGCGCCGTTCTGCGTGATGTTCTGGCCCCAGTGCGCGCAGATGCCGCAGCTTTCCGCCGGGTAGCCGCCGAGGTCGACGACCCACTTCGGCGCGCCGTCGCCGGTGTACCAGCTGCCGCGGTTGAACAGGTAGCGGGAGAACAGGTCCTGGTGGAAGTCCGGCAGGACGGTGAACCCCTCGTCCAGGAACGCCTTCAGCTGCTCGGTCAGCGCGGCCAGGTACCGCGTGTCGACCGGCCCGCGCACCGGCTGCGTCCCGGCCCACGCGATCGGGATCCGCACGGCGTTCGCGCCGGTGAGCGCCCGCATCGCCTGAGCCGAGCGACGCGCGTCGGCCGCGGAGGCGAACGGCAGGAAACCGTTTTCCGCGAGCTTCGTCTCGCCCGAGACGTTGAAGCCGCGCAACACCACTTCGCGGCCGTACTCGTCGACGAAAGCCGGACCACGCACCGAAAGCCGGTGCGCCGGAACGTCTTCGGCGACGGCGGACGCGACGACGCCGGACGTCATCGCCACGGCGGTGAGCAAAGCCACGAGCAGGCGCATGAGGCAGCCCCAAACGTGAAGGAGTTTCACAAAAAACTAGCGAGCCCTCCTCCGGTCGTCAAGGGCCGAACGGAGCCCTTCAGGCGGCCCGCTGCTGCCACTGCTGGTTGGTCACGCCGGTGCACGGGTACTGCTTGACGGCGGCGCCGTCGGCGGTCGACGCGGACACGACGTCGAGGCACTTTCCGCTGTGCCGGGCCGAAATCCGGACGTACCCGCCGTCCGCGGCCTGGAGCTGCCACTGCTGGTTCGCGCCGCCGCCGCAGGGCCACTGGACCACCGCGGCGCCGTCCGCGGTGGACGCCCCCGAGACGTCGAGGCACTGGCCGCTGTGCCGGGCGATCAGGTTGACGTAGCCGTTGCCGAGGTCGAGCACGCTCCACTGCTGGTTGCCGCCGTTGTTGCAGCTGTACTGCGTCAGCTGCGTCCCGTCGGTGCGGGACGACCCCGGGATGTCGGCGCACTTGCCGCTGTGCCGCGCCACCAGGGATTCGTACGCGCTTCCGGAGCCGACGCCGGCGACCACGCCGGTCGCCACGTCGACACTCACCTTCGGGGACCAGGTCATCGACAGCGTGGTGGCACTCGGGAAAGCCAGCGGCAGCCAGACGTACCGCGACTCGGTGACCGGACGGCTCCAGGCACCGGCCCAGCGGTCACCCAGGTACAGGTAGGAGGTCGCCTGCGAACCCTGCACCGGCAGCACGTACGCGGTCTGGCTGCCGTAGCCGGTGGCGTCCCCGACGTTCGCCAACCCGCTCCACGTGCCCGTGATGCTGGTGGCCGTCGCGTACTTCTGCTGGTTCGGCTGCCAGCCGGTCGCGGCCGAGGTGACCATGAAGTAGACGCCGTTGCGCTTGAACAGCGCCGGCGCCTCGCGGTACGAGCCGGGCCACAGCGTCTGCACCAGCGCCGAGACACCGGTGTAGTCAGTGGAGAGCCGGTACACGTTCAAGTCGGCGTTCTCGCGGGCCGCGGAAGCCATGTACGCGGTGCCGTCGTCGTCCTGGAACAGCGTGATGTCCCGCGACATGTGGACCCCGAGCGGACGGAAACTGCCGCGGTAGGTGTAGCCGCCGTCGACCGTCGGGGAGGTGGCCACGGCGGCGCGGGCTTCGGCGTAGTCGTCGCCGTTCTCCTTGTGCATCCACATCACGTACTGCCCGGTGGCGCGGTTGTAGATCACCTTCGGCCGCTCGATCTTCGCCCGGCCCAGCTCCGAAGCCGACGACTGCGTGAGCACGTCACCCCGGAATTCCCACGTCTTCAGGTCGGCCGAGCGGTAGGCCGAGACGGCCCGGAAGGTGTCGTCGGCGTTGCGGTTCTCGCCGAACCAGTAGTAGTACGCGCCCACCTTGAGCAGCCCGCCGCCGTGGGCGTGCACCAGGGCGCCGGCGGTGTCGGTGAACTGGCTGCCGTTGGTCACGGTCACCGGCGCGGCGTGCGCGCCCGGCGTACCGAGCAGCAGCGAGGCGAACACGAGCAAGGACAGCACCGTGCCACGTCGTCGTAGCATGACGGCTCCTTCGCGAGCGAGGTCAGTAGCCGACGCGGAAAGTCGCGTCCTGCTTGTCCACAGTGGAGGACGTGCTGCCCAGCGGATCGATCCGCAGCACGTAGTCGTGGTGCCGGAGGTAGCGGTCGGGGTAGTTGTGCGAGCGGAAGGACGACCAGCTCGCGTCGGCGAGTCCCGCGGTCTGGTGGAAGGTGGCGTCCGCCTTGAACGCCGCCGTGCCGTCGTCGGCCGCGAGCTGCAGTTCGTAGTTGTAGTGCCGCAGGTACCGGCCGGGGTAGTTGACGGATTCGAACGACACACCGGCCGGGTCGGCCAAGCCGGGGACGAGCTTCCAGAGCTGGTCCTGGTACGGGTCGAACGGGTAGGCGTCGATGCGGCCCACGGAGTTCGCGTGCCGGACGTACCGGTCCGGGTAGTTGTACGACTTCAACCGCCGCCAGGCCGGGCTGCCCCACTTCTCGACGAGCGCCGACCGCTCCGCGGCCGTGATCGGCGTGATCCCGGGGTGCTTGGAGTTCAACGGCTGCGTGTAGGCGCGGTCGTTCAGCAGCGTCCAGTTCCCAGTGGCCACGTCCGTGGTCTCCCAGCAGAAGAACCGGCCGTTGGGGCTCCACGTGTCGCCCCAGAGGTACCAGCGGTTGCCGGACGCGGCCGGCACGATCTGCGGCGCCTCCACCCCCCGCCCGGGTGAGATTCCGGTCCGGTAGGTGGCGAAACTGCCGGGCGCGAGGGAAGCGGACCGCTGGGCGACCAGGGTGCTGTTCGTGTTGTCCTTGACGTACAGGTAGTTGACGCCGCCGATGGTGGCCATCGTCCCGTCGATCGTCGCGTGCCCGGGGTCGAAGAACACCTGCGGCGCACTGACCGTCGTGAAGTCGGTGGTGTAGTTGACCATGATGACGTCGTGGCCGCCGGAGGCCGCGGAGTAGATGATGGCGTACTGGCTGCGCGAAGGGTCCCAGAACGCCTCGGGCGCCCAGCTGTGCGTGGCCATGGAGTGCAGCTTGATCCGGCGGTAACCGGTGAACCCGCGCAGGTCGGCGGAATCCCAGACGTGCACGTACTGGTTCTGCAGCGACCAGTCGGTGCCCTTGAGATCGGTGGCCAGCACCACGAACCGGCCGTCCTGCCTGCGCAGCACGAAGGGATCGCGCAGCCCGCCGGTGCCCGCGGTCGGCGTCACCACGGGGTTGTTCTGGTTGAGCGGAACCCAGTCGAGGCCGTCCGCGCTGACCGCCAGGTGCAGCCCGTAGTCGGCGCCGGTCATGGACGGTGACTCGGTGAAGTACGCCATGACGTACCCGCCGATGGCGGCCTGGGCCCGCGCCGAGGCGTGGCCGCCGAGCACCCCGGCGACCGCGGCTCCGGCCGCGCCGGCCATCAGTCCACGTCGACTGATCATCGTCCACCCATCTCGTCGTCGAGCAGCGGGCACGAATTGTTAGCGCTAACAAGCCGTCGTAGTGTAGGTGACCCGCGCCACGCGGTGTCAAGGGTTCCGGTCCGGATCCCGGGCACCGGGCACCGGGCCCGGCCGGGCTCCCCCGGCGGGGTGAACAATCCTGCGAAAAACCGGCGCCCACCGGCGGTCGTTTTGTCACGAACGGGAAATCGAGTCGATCAAGCGAACCGGATCCGCGTGGTGGCCGTATCTCCCTGGAGGACGGTGGACCAGACGGAGGGACGATGCCGTGGCGCGCGAAGGGACACTGATCGGCGACCGGTACCGCCTGCTCGGCCCGGCCGGGCCGGGCGCGGTGCTCTGGCACGCCCAGGACGAACGGCTCGGCCGGATCGTCGCCGTCAAGCCGCTGTTCGACGAGCCGCCCGCGGTGCCAGCCATCCCCGCGCCGCGGGCGGCCATCTGTGACGTCGTCGACGAAGACAGCACCACCTACCTGGTGCTCGAGTACCCGGGGGCGCGGACGCTGGCCGAGCTGCTCGGCGAGCACGGCACGCTCGCCCCCGATTTCGTCGCCCGGTTCGGCGCGCAGCTGGCCGCCGACCTGGCCGCCGCGCACGACGAAGGCGTCCTGCACGCCGCCGTCGACCCGGACCACGTCGTCCTCCTGCCCGAGGGCCGGGCCGGGCTCGCCGGCGGCGGGCGTCCCCTGCCCGCTTTCCTCGCCCCCGAGGTGCTGGACGGCGGCTTCCCCGACTTCCCGGCCGAGGTGTACTCCCTGGGCGCCACCCTCTACGCCGCCGTGGGCAGTGCAGTGGGCACCGGGCAGCGGCACCCGCTCACCGAGGCCGTGCTGCCGCTGCTGCACCCCGATCCCAGCGCCCGGCCCACCATGGCCGTCGCCGAAGAGCTGCTCAACAGCGCGACGCCCCGCCGCCCGGAACCGGGTCCGGACCGCGGGGCGCCTCGGGGCCTGGCCGGCGACTACCGCTGCGTGTAGACGAACCCGAGCTTGTCGACCTCGTCGCCGGTCCGCCCGTGGAAGCCGGCGAGCTGCCAGCCGGACGGCGCCGTGCGGGTCACGCAGTCGCCGGTGGTCGTGCCGCCGGCCAGGACGCGGCCGAGGCTGGTGGTGAACCGGGCCGAGAAGATCCGGGTCGTGCCGTTGTACTTGCCCTGGCACAGGGTCGCCGTCGTGACGTACTCGCCGGTGCCGAGGGTGAGCGACGCGGCCGTGCCGCCGGTGCCGCCGTGGGTCAGCGTGGTGCCGTTCTCCAGGGTCACCCCGACCTGGTCGAGCCGGCTGCCGCCGCGCAGCGACCACGTCTTCACCCGGGCGCCCGCGGGCACCGCGGGGACGTCGGTGAAGTAGTCGCCGTGCGGGCCGCCGAACTGCTCCGAAAGCTGCAGCGCGGGGTTGCGGGTCCAGTTGAACCGGACGGTGATCGGGTCGTGGTCGGACAGCATGTTGCCGTCGGTGTAGAGGAACTTCGCGTGCTCGTTGTTGTAGAAGGTCGCGTCGAGGTTGACGAGCTTGCTGCCGCGGTAGAGCACCTTGTCGACGACTTCGCAGTCGTTGGTGGGTGCCTGCTGGTTGCACACGAGGTCGGGGCTGCCCGGGGCCGGCGCGACGCCACCTCGCACCAGCTTGACCCACGCGTCGGTGAGGCCGTTGTCCGCGCCGAACTTGGCGATCGTGTCGGCCGCGCGGGTGTAGCGCGTGTTGGTGTCGCCCATGACGACCACCGCGTTGCCCGCCGAGTGCGCCTGGATGAACGCGGTCAGCTGCGCCAGGTTCGACGCGCGCGAAGCCTCGTCGCCGTCGTTCGTGCCGGCGTTGGTGTGCGCGTTGTAGAAGTCGACGTACACGCCTTCGGCCAGCCGTACCCGCATGAAGGTGAAGCCCTTCGGGGTCAGGCAGTCGCCGGAGTCGAGCTGGCAGGACGTCCAGCGGACGCGCTCGAAGTCGTCGGCGTCGTAGGGCAGCGAGGACAGCGTGTTCAGCCCGCTGCCGATGCCCGCGCCGCCGCTGGTGGGCGTGCGGTACGGGTGGGTGTCGGCGGCGTAGAGCTTGGCGTGGTAGTTGAAGTCCTCCTCGACGTGCACGACGTCGTACGGGCCGAGCCGCTGCCCGATCGCCGTGGTCGCGGGATCCCGCGGCGTCGGCGCGCTGGAGATGCTCTCGGGCAGGCCGGCGACGTTGTAGGCCAGCACCGAAAAGCTGCCGCCGTCGGCGGCCGCCCGGGCGGCCGCCGGACTGACCACAGTGGACACCGTGACGGCGAGGGCCAACGCGGCGATGCGTTTTCTCACGAGAACTCCCGGAGGATTCGGACGGACAAACCGGTGGGGGTGTACCGCGGCACCACCCGGTGGCCCGGGCGGTCGGCTCGGATGGCGGCGAACCGGCCGCGCAGCCGCCGCGCGCGCAGCACGTCGACCTCGTGCCACGGGCACGAGCCGTCGATCCGCAGCTCCAGGACGCTGCCGCGCTCGAGGGTGGCCTCGCCGCGCACGACCAGCGCCGGCCCGGCGGTGACCGACAGCGTGCCGCCGGTCTGGCGGTGGCCACCGATCCGGAGGCCGGACGCGCGCAGGGTGCCCCCGGCGAGTTCGACGTCTCCGGTGCCCAGTGCGCCCGGCGTCGCGGCGATCAGGGTGCCCGCCTCGACGCGGGTGCCGCCGCGGTAGCGGTTGGTCCCGGCGAGCGTCAGCGTCCCGGTGCCCGCCTTGACGAGCCCGCCGTCGCCGCCGATGTCGTTGCGCCAGCTGTCGTTCGCGCTGAACCCACCGAGGGCGGCGTCCATCGTGACGCGGACGTTCGCGTCGAACGCGCCGTAGCCGTCGGCCGCGGCGAAGAGGTTCAGCCGTCCCCACAGTTCGGGGCCGTCGAGCAGCGGGTTGCCACCCGGGAACGCCGTCGTGCGCAGGACTTCCCGCCGCTGGGCCGCGTCGAGGTACGGCAGGCGGGTTTCGAGGAGCACTTCGGCGCCCTTGGGGACGCGCATCGCGGTGCGCGCGGCGCGGTCCGGCAGGCCGTAGGTGGCCCGGCGGGCGACCATTGCGGCGTTCGCCCGGCGGTCGCCGTATTCGTCGGCGCCGGTGTGCGCGCGGGCGAACAACGTGTCGGGGGTCGTGCCGGTCTTCGCGGTGAAGTACTCCAGTGCCTGCGCACGGGCCGCCGTCTTGAGCGTGGTGTTCTCCGGGTCGGCGAGCGTGGCCGCGGCGAGCGCGGTGGCCAGCGTCCGGCCGCCGATCACGTCGACCGGCGAGTGCATCCCGGCGACGATCCGCGTGTCGGCCAGGTCGTAGGCCCGCGCCACCAGCTCCTGGAACCGCTCCGGGACCGCGTAGGCCAGCGCGAGGCAGGCCAGGTGGAACGCGTTGGTGTGGCCGCTGGGGAAGCCGCCGTCCTCGGCCGGGGTCGTGCTGCGCTGCCGCAGCAGCTGCGGCGCGACGCCCACGTCCGACCGGTAGACCGGGAAGCCGAGCTCGTCGACCCGGCCGGTGTCCTCGACCCGGCTGTCCGCGGTCAGCCGCCACGGCCGCGGGTACTGGTAGGCGTTCTTGCTCGGGTTGCCCGAAGCCCAGGTGCCGCGGACGGTGTCCACGAGCGTGGCCACCAGGCCGAGCTCCGAGTCGTGCGAGCCGGCGCCGAGCTCCGAGCCCGCGGGCGCGTCCGCCGGGACGGCGTCGTCGATCTTCGCCGGCGGCGTGCCGTCGGGGGCGGAAGTGATGCTGGTGACGGCCTTGGCGCCGCTGCGGTAGAGGTCCGCGAGGGGGCCGAGGCCGCCGATGGCGGCGTAGGACTGGTGCTGGCGGTCGTAGACGAACGCCCGCATGGCTTCGGCGTCGCTCCGGGCGCGGGTGACGGCGACGCAGTGGCGGACGTTCGCGCGCAGCAGGGCCGCGTCGAGCACGACGCCACTGTCCCATGTGGACCCGGTGCGCCAGACCCGCTGCATCCCGCTCAGGATCCGCACCGCCGCGTTGGTCTCCGGGGTGCGGTTGGCCGGGGTGTTGGTGCGGTAGGAGTCGACGAACGCCGCCGTCTCCTCCGCCCAGGCGGGCACGGTGGGCACGGCGGCGACGGCGGGCACGAGCGCGGACCAGCGCAGGAAGGTCCGCCGGTCCAAGGGCGCGAGGCTCAAGGGGTTCTCCTGTGAAGGCGCGGGAAAGCGCGCGCGGGGAATCGCTGCGGGAATGATCAGCGCCGGGCCGACCGGGGTCAAGGAGCGTCCGGAGTAATTCGCCGGTCAGTAACCTGATCTTTTGCGGCAGTACCGCGAATTCGACGAATTCACTCGATCCTGACTTCGACGGCCGGAAGCCGTCAGCGGTCGGCGGCTCGGTACCGCTGCATCTTCTCGCGGCTCCCGCACGAACTCATCGAGCACCACCGCCGCACCCCGCGCGCGAAGTGTCGAGAAACAGCAGCGAGCACTCGGGATTCGCGCACTCCCGCAACCGGCCGGCGTCCTCGCCCCGAGAATCGCGACCGCGTCCGCGGCGATCGACCCCAGCAACGACGGCACCGTCGCCGACACCACCCGGGTCCGCAGGCCCTCCGCGGTCCTCACCAGGGCGGTCACCGGCGGCGGCTGCCCCGCCCACCGGTTCACCGTGGCCAGGTCCTCTTCGGACACCTGCCCCACCATCAGCCGGTAGACGGCCTCGCGCAGCTCGCGCGCCGCCGTCAGGTCCGCCTCCGTGCAACGCGGGTCGGCCGAGGTCAGGCCGGCTTCGGTGAACCACCGGCCCAGCGCCGCCGGGTCCGGCAGGCGCTCGAAGCCGCCGTCCCGCCAGCGCTCGCCGACCGTGGCCGTGAAGTTCACCGACGGCCGTCCGCCGTGGAAGCGGAATCCGTGCTTGTCTCCCACGTCCTGCAGGGTACTCGCGTTACTCCTTGAAGAGGTAACGCAGGCCTGCCCGGCTGCCCATCCGGTGCGGAGTCTGGCACGATCAGGCCGTGACCAGCAGGCGGACGCGCGGGCTCGCGATCGCGGCTGCCCTCCTGCTGGTGCTCGCCGCCTGCACCAGCGGCTTCGGCGACCTCAAGCTGCGGATCGCCGCCGGCAACTCGGGCGGCGTCTACTACAAGCTCGCACAGACCCTCGCCACCGCCTGGCAGGGCGGCCTGGGCATCGACCGGCCGCAGGTGCTGCAGACGCAGGGTTCGCCGGACAACGTCGCCAAGGTGCTGGCCGGCACGGCCGACGTCGCCTTCGTCGCGGCCGACGTCGCCGCGGACCGGTACCAGGCGCACCCCAAGCTCGCCGCCCTCGCCCGGATCCACGACGACTACCTGCACATCGTCGTCCGCGCCGACTCCGACATCCGGTCGGTGTCCCAGCTGAGCGGTCACCGGGTCGCGATCGGCTCCCCGCAGTCCGGCGTCGAGTTCATCGCCCAGTCGCTGCTCACCGCGCTCGGGCTGCGCGACTCGGTCAGCGCGACCACCCGCGGCCTCGACGAATCCGTGGCCGCGCTGCGGAACCACGAAATCGACGCGTTCTTCTGGTCCGGCGGCCTGCCCACGCCGAAACTGCTGGAACCGGAGAACCGCGGCCGGCTGCGCCTGCTCGACCTCGCCGACGTGCTGCCGAAGATCCAGACGCTCAACCAGGTCTACAGCACCGCGACGATCCCGGCGAGCACGTACAGCCAGACCCTGCCCGTGACGACGCTGGTGGTGCCGAACTTCCTGGTGGTCCCGAAGACCATGCCGGACGACGTGGCGGAGGCACTGGTCCGCGGCCTGTTCGACGCCCGCAGCGAGCTGGCGAAGGCCAACTCGGCGGCCCTGTCGATCGACGTCCACCCGGGCATCGAGACCCAGCCGATTCCCCTGCACCCGGGGGCGCTGCGGTACTACCGGGCCCAGAAGACCTAGGCGGCCGAGCTTCAGGGCATGGCGATGACCAGTTTGCCGCCTTTCGGGCGCTGCTCGCGCTCCAGCTCCGTCAGGGCGGGAATCGCCTCGCCCAACGGGACCGTGCGGGCGATGGGCAGACGCAACGTCCGGGCCACCTCCTCCAGGTCGGCGGGCGCCATCCGGCCCATCATCGCCCGGAACGGCCCGGGCAGTGCGCTCCGGAGCATCTTGGCCGGGGTCGGGACGATGTCGACGATGCTCCCGCCGGGCTTCAGCAGCGTCCGGGCCGCGGCGAACGGAAGCAGACCGGGCGTGTCGAGGACGAGGTCGAACCGTCCCGCGAGCGCGGCCGGGTCGAAGCCGAAACCCACGACCGGTTCGACGCCGAGCTCGCGGGCCTCGTCCGCCGCGGTGTCACGGCCGCTGCCGGCCACCGAGGCTCCCCGCGCCCGGGCGAGCTGGACGGCGGCACGGCCCACCCCGCCCAGGCACCCGTTGACGAAGACCGCCTGCCCGGGCCGGATCTCCGCGATGGCCTGGTAGGCGGTCACGCCCACGGTCGGCAGGGCGGCGGCCTCCTCGTAGGAGAGCTCCACCGGTTTGCACACGACCGCCTTCTCCGGGGCCGTGACCATCTCGGCGAACGCTCCCGCCTGCCGGAACCGGGCCGCGCCGAGGACCGCGTCGCCGGCCTTCAGCCGGGTGACGCCGTCGCCGACCGCCTCGACGACTCCGGCGAAGTCGTGCCCCATCGCCCGGGGGAACGAGCGGCCGGTCATCAGCTTCAGCTCGCCGTTGCGCATCTTCCAGTCCAGCGCGTTGGATGCCGCCGCCCGGACGCGGACGAGCACCTCACCCGACCCGGGCGTGGCCGGCTCGAACTCGGCGAGCCGCATCACCTCGGGGCCGCCGTAGCGGTCGTATTGGAGGCGCTTCACGACGCGTATTCGTTCGAGATCTCGGTGGCGTAGTTCTCCCAGAGCGGTTTCATGGTTTCCGCGTTCACCGGCTGCCCGGAATCGATCATCGCCTTGAAGTCGCGGAAGTACTGCACGTAAAGGTCCGGCGTGAAGGTGTTCAGCATGACCGCGTTCTCGTCGCCGATGTTGGCGAACGTGTGCGGCGCCCCGGTCGGCACGATGACCCAGGTGCCCGGCCCGGCGTCGTAGTGGTCCTCGCCGACGGTGAACCGGAACGTTCCCTTCAGCACGTAGAAACCCTCGTCGTGCTGGGCGTGGCGGTGCTGCAACGGGCTCGGGGTGCCCGGCGGGATGGTGACTTCGGCGAACCCGAGCCGGTGCTCGGTGTGCTCGCCGTTCTCCAGTATCCGGATCTGCTGTGCCCCGCTGCCCAGGATCTCGCCCTCACCGGGACGGACGATGTTCACCTTCGCCACGATTTCTCCTTCTATTGCCTGACTTCGTCACCACCATCCTTTCCCGGGCCGGCGGCGCGCGTCTTGGTCGCCGGTGCACGGTTGCTGGTGACCAGTGCGCGGGCGTTGTAGCCGTACGTCGCCTTGAACAGCTTGCTGAAGTGGGTGGGATCGGGGAATCCCCACCGGGCCGCGACGGCGGTGACAGTACGGCCGCCTCCGGTCAGCTCGGCTCGGCAACGCTCCAGGCGGCGACGGCGGATCAGCGCCGCGACGGTGAGCGGCTGGTCCTCGAACAGCTTGTGCAGCCGGCGTACCGAGATGTGGTGGGCGGCGGCGATCCCGGGCGGGGACAGGCCGGGATCGGCCAGCCGGGCCTCGATGTAGCCGGTGATCCGGTCCCGCAGCCGCTCGTCCGGGGCCGGTTGCCCGTCGCCGAGCCGGGCCTCCAGCGCGACCGCGATCAGCTCGACGACGGCCGCCGCCGAGCGCCGTGCCTCCGCCTCGCGGAACTCGGTCGCCGACCGCGCCGACTCCCGGGCCAGCACCGAGACCAGCGCGCCCGGCCCACGACTGCCGTCGATGCGGACGCCGACGAGCCGGTCGAGCTGTGCGGGCCGGATCCGCAGCTCCCGGCGCGGGACGACGACGGTGACGTGCGCCCCGGCGGTGCTCTCGAACCGGACCGCCCGCGTGGGATCGAGCAGCACCAGGTCGGACGGCCCGAGTTCGGCCTCGCCGCGCCCCTGTTCGATCCGCGTCCGGCCCCGGGCCATCACCTTGATCGCCAGGTTCTCGCCGTCGACGGCGTCACGCTCCCGCCCGAAGCAGGCGCTTTCGGGCGTGTCGAGGGAGACCAGCCGCAGCGGTCCGAGGTCGCGGGTGGCGATCCGGGCCCGGAAGCCGGCCCCGGCCAGCTTGTTGACCAGCGGCGGGAACCCGCTGGCGGCCAGCTCGCGTTGGAACGTCTCGAAATTGCCGTTCACCGGTCAACTCTACCGGCGAAACTCCGGCCGGGTGTCAGGCGACCGGGAACAGCATCGAGATCCGCAGCCCGCCGCCCTCGGGCAGGTCCAGCTCCAGTTTCCCGTCCGAATGGGCGACGATCTCGCTGACGATCGCCAGCCCCAGCCCCGACCCGGGCACGTTCTGGTGCGCCGGGCTCCGCCAGAACCGGTCCAGCGCCCGGTCGAGCTCGTCCGGCCGCAGCCCCGGCCCGTGGTCCCGCACCGACAACCGCACCCGGTCCTCTTCCCGGGAGACCGCCACCAGGATTTCCGTCCCCGATGCGGTGAACTTCAAGGCGTTGTCCAGCAACGCGTCCAAGATCGTCTCCGCGCCCCGCGGTGGCATGCACACGCGCGCACCGTCACCCGGCGTCTCCACCACCAGCCGGACGTCACGGGCCTCGCCGACCACCGACCAGTCGGCGACCCGATCCGCCACGGCCTCGTCCAGCACCACCGGGTCCAGCTCATCGCCCGAAGCCTCGGCCCGCGCCATCGACAGCAGCCCGTCCAGGATCTGGTGCAGCCGGCCCGCGTCGACCCGCGCCGCCTCGAGGTCCGCGGCCGCCGGCTCGTCGTTCACGTGGCCTTCGAGGTTGCCCAAGCGGATCTTCAACGCCGTCAGCGGGTTGCGCAGCTGGTGGGACGCGTCGGCGACGAACGCCCGCTGCGCCGCCAGCGCGCCCGACACGCTCGACGCCATCCGGTCGAACGACCGGCCGAGCTGGCGCAGCTCCGGCGGCCCGCCGCTCTCCCCCACCGGCTCGGCCTCGCGGCCGCTGACCACCGAGGCCACCAGCGCGCCCGTCGCGTCGTCGAGCCGGTGCACCGGCCGCAGGATCCAGCGGACCACCGGGATCGCCACGGCCAGCGCGAGTGTGAAGGCGAGGATCCCGCCCGCGGCCAGCAGCAGCCACCACCACAGCACGTCCGCCCGCTCGGAGCCGGTGTCGGACACCGTCAGCACCGCGCCGTGCACCTCGCCGTCGGCCAGCACCGGTTCGGCGAGCACCAGCGGCGTCGAATCCCACGGCATCAGCACGCCCGCCGGCTGCGAGCGGCGGCCGGCGAGCGCCTCGCCGATCGGCCCGCTGAGCCGTTCGGCCTTGAGGTCGATCCGCGCCGCGTCCGGGCCCAGCGACGAGGCGAAGAGCTTGCCGTCCTGGTCGACGACCGCCACCTGGACGCCGTACACCTCGTTGTAGCGGATCAGGTCGGGGTTGATCAGGCCCGGCTTGTTGTCCAGCAGCGGGCGCTGCGCCAGCGACGCGAACCGCGCGGTGTCGGTCAGCCGGTCGAGGAACAGGTCCTGCTGCGCGCCGGCCGCGATGCTCCTGGCCAGCGGGATGCCCAGGCCGAACACCAGCAACGCCACCAGCGTCAGCACGATGCCCTGCAGCCGGACCCGCACGCTCAGCTCCGGGCGACCTGGCCGCCGAGCCGGTACCCGACCCCGCGGACGGTCTCGATCAGCGCCGGGCGGCCCAGCTTCGTCCGCAGCGTCGCGACGTGCACGTCCAGCGACCGGCTTTCCGCCGGGCCGCGGTGCCCCCACACCTCCGTGAGCACGTGCTCCCGCGAGCAGACCGCCCCGCGCGCGCCCGCCACCAGCGCCAGCACCTGGAACTCCTTGCGGGACAGGGCGACCGCCTTGCCGTCGACCAGCACCTCGTGCCGGGAGACGTCGACCGTGACGTCCCCGACCCGGATGACCACCGGCTCGGCGGCCGGGTGCTCCCCGCGGCGGCGGCGCACGGCCTCGACCCTGGCCATCAGCTCCTCGACGTCGTAGGGCTTGACCAGGTAGTCGTCGGCGCCCGCGCGCAGGCCCTGGATCCGGTCGTCGACCTCGCCCCGGGCCGAGACGACGATGATCGCGACGTCGCTGACCGCGCGGATCTGGCGGCACAGCGTCACGCCGTCGATGTCGGGCAAGCCCAGGTCCAGCAGGACGACGTCGACCTCGTGCACCCGGTCGAGCACGCCGGCGCCGGTGGCCAGCCGGGCGATCGCCAGGCCGCGGCGGGTCAGCGCCGGGATGAGCGCACCCGCGACCCGGTCGTCGTCCTCCACCAGCAGCACCCGCACCCGTCCGCCTCCCATGGTGACCTGCTTCACCGGCCGGTACGGCGAACTCTAGGACGTCGGGGCGGGCCCCGCACCGGCCACCCGGACGGTCACACTCCGTGACCCCGGGTGGACACCCCCCAAAATGGACATCGATACTCAGTTGAAACCCTAAGTATTGCTCAAGGGGCCTTGCCAGGCGGTAGAGCAACGGTAGGTTCTCGCCATCGCGTGGTGACCCATGCCCGAATTGCACGAACGACCCGGGAGGCCAGATGACCGCGGAGGTGGCGGCGCCGATGATCAAGGCGTCCGCCGTGAACAAGTACTTCGGCGACCTGCACGTGCTCAGGGAGATCACGCTCGAGGTGCCTCGCGGCCAGGTCGTCGTGGTGCTCGGCCCGTCGGGCTCGGGCAAGTCGACCCTGTGCCGGGCGATCAACCGGCTGGAGCCGATCAACTCGGGCGAGATCGCCGTCGACGGCGTTCCGCTGCCCGCCGAGGGCAAGGCGCTGGCCGCGCTGCGGGCCGACGTCGGCATGGTGTTCCAGTCGTTCAACCTGTTCGCGCACAAGACCATCGTCGAGAACGTGATGCTCGCGCCGGTGAAGGTCCGCAAGACCTCGCAGGCCGAAGCCCGCAAGACGGCGATGGAGCTGCTGGAGCGCGTCGGCATCGCCAACCAGGCCGACAAGTACCCGGCCCAGCTGTCGGGCGGCCAGCAGCAGCGCGTGGCCATCGCGCGGGCGCTGGCGATGCGGCCCAAGGTGATGCTGTTCGACGAGCCGACCTCGGCGCTGGACCCGGAGATGGTCCAGGAGGTCCTCGACGTGATGACGGGCCTGGCCAAGGACGGCATGACGATGCTCGTCGTCACCCACGAGATGGGCTTCGCCCGCCGGGCAGCCGATCGGGTGATCTTCATGGCCGACGGCGAGATCGTCGAGGACACGACACCCGAAGAGTTCTTCACCGCGCCGAAGAGCGAGCGCGCGAAGGACTTCCTCGGCAAGATCCTGACCCACTGAGAACAAACGTTCCGCGGCGCGTCGGCGTCCGGGTGACGACACACAGGAGAGATTCACATGAGGATCCGCACCCTCGCGGTGGGACTGCTCGCCGGCGGCTTGGCGCTGACCACGCTGACCGCCTGTGGCAAGGAAGGCACGCCGGCCACGCCGGGTTCCGGTGACCAGAGCGGCACGAACGCCCCCGCGGCGCTGAGCTACCCGGTCGCGCAGGGCGTCGACCTGGCCGGCTCCCCGGTGTTCGCCAAGATGAAGTCGGCGGGTGCGCTGACCGTGGGCGCCAAGGACGACCAGCCGGGCCTCGGCCTCAAGGACCCGACGACCGGCAAGTTCGGCGGCTTCGACATCGAGATCGCCAAGCTGGTCTCGGCCGGCCTCGGCTTCGACCCGGAGAAGATCACCTTCCGCACGGTCGACTCCGGTGCGCGTGAGCAGACGATCGCGAACGGCGACGTGAACTACTACGTCGGCACCTACTCGATCACCGACAAGCGCAAGGCGCTGGTCTCCTTCGCCGGCCCGTACTTCGTCGCCGGCCAGGACCTGCTCGTCCGCAAGGACGACACCTCGATCACCGGCCCGGAGACCCTCAAGGGCAAGAAGGTCTGCTCGGTCACCGGCTCGACCCCGATCCAGAAGGTCCGGCAGCAGAACCTGACCGAACCGGGCAACATCGTCGAGTTCCAGAAGTACTCGCAGTGCGTCGAGAAGCTGCAGTCGAAGGACGTCGACGCGGTCACGACCGACGACGCGATCCTCAAGGGCTACGCGGCTCAGGAGCCGGACACCCTGAAGGTCGTCGGCAAGACGTTCTCGACCGAGAAGTACGGCATCGGCCTCAACAAGGACGACAAGGTGCTGCGCGACAAGGTCAACGAGATCCTGCAGAAGGCGCTGGACGACGGCACCTGGCAGAAGATCTACGACGCCACCCTCGGCAAGTCGGGCTCGACCGCGACCAAGCCGACCCTCGAGAAGTACTGACGTGACACCGGGGCCGGTGGATCGGGTTTCCCGGTTCACCGGCCCTCTCACATCCACTCCTTGACCACGGACGCGGGGAAGGCTCCATGGACGTCCTGCTCAACAACCTGGACCTGTTCGGTCCGTTCTTCCTGCGCACGATCGAACTGTTCGTGCTCTCCGCTGTCGGCAGCCTGATCTGGGGCACGATCCTGGCGATGCTGCGGGTGAGCCCGGTCCCCGTCTTCCGCGCCGTCGGCGCGGCGTACGTGACGATCGCCCGGAACACGCCGCTCACCCTGGTGTTCGCGTTCTTCGTGTTCGCCTACCCGCTGCTCGACATCGTCAAGCTCGACTACTTCCCGGCCGCGGTGACGGCGCTGACCGTGTACACCTCGGCGTTCATCTGCGAGGTCGTGCGCTCGGGCATCAACACCGTGCCGGTCGGCCAGGCCGAGGCGGGCCGGGCGCTGGGACTGACCTTCGGCCAGATCCTCGGCCAGGTCGTGCTGCCGCAGGCGCTGCGCTCGGTCGTGCCGCCGCTGATCAGCACCTTGATCGCGCTGCTGAAGAACACCACCATCGCGGCCGGTTTCTCCGTCGCCGAGGCCGGCGCGATCCGCCAGTACCTGTCCGAACGCGGGGAGAACCAGCTGGTCGGCCTGCTGTGGGTCGCGCTCGGCTTTATCATCCTGGTCGCCGTGCTGTCGTTCGTCCAACGCAGCCTGGAGAAGCGCTGGAGCGTCGCCCGATGAGGGAGCTTGCGACCGAATCATTCAACACTGCGCTTGCGGCTCAGGCCGCACCGAGCGTCAGCGAGGTGTGCGCATGAGCAACGTCCTGTTCGACGTCCCGGGGCCGAAGGCCCGGCTCCGGTACCGCACGTACGCGGTGATCGGCACGCTCGTGGTCCTCGCCTTCGTCGGGTACATCGGCTGGCGGTTCTACGACAGCGGCCAGTTCACCGCCCGCAAGTGGGAGTGGCTGCAGTACGCGCAGGTGCAGCGCGACCTGGCCGACGCGGTGCTCGCGACGGTCGAGGCGTTCGCCGCCGCCGCGGTGCTCGCGGTGATCTTCGGCGCGATCTTCGCGGCGGGCCGGCTGTCCGACCACGGGTGGATCCGCCGGATCTCCGGGTTCGTCGTCGAGTTCTTCCGCGCCATCCCGGCGCTGATCCTGATGTTCCTGTTCTACTTCGGCCTGCCGACGCTGGGCGTGCCGATGACGCCGTTCCTCGGCGTGGTGTTCGGCCTGACGCTGTACAACGGCTCGGTGCTCGCGGAGGTCTTCCGCGCCGGCATCCAGTCGCTGCCGAAGGGCCAGAGCGAAGCCGCGTACGCGCTGGGCATGCGCAAGACGCAGGTGATGTTCCTGGTCCTGCTGCCGCAGGCGATCCGGGCGATGCTGCCGACGATCATCAGCCAGCTGGTCGTGCTGCTGAAGGACACCGCGCTCGGCTTCATCATCACCTACCAGGAGCTGCTGTACTACGCGCGCTACATCGGCTCGCAGGGCACGTTCGGGCGGCCGATCGTGCCGTCGACGATCGTGGCGACCGCCATCTACGTCGTGATGTGCCTGCTGCTGACGGCGCTGGCGACGTACCTGGAGCGGCGCAACCGCCGCAACAAGAAGGTCGTGGCGGCACCGCCGCCCGTCACCGAAAATCTGGTGGGCTCGTCGGTCTGAGCCTGCTCGTCCGAGTCACCCGTTCGAGGCCCCCGGGACACGTCCCGGGGGCCTTGTCGTGCCCCGGTGTGTCGCCTAGCGTCGGGCGCATGGGTGTCGCACTGGTGACCGGCAGTTCCCGGGGTCTCGGCCGCGTGATCGCTCGCCGGCTGGCCAGAGACGGGTTCGCCGTCGCGCTCAACGGCCGTCACGACAACGCGGACCTCAAGACGGCCGCGGAGAGCATCCTCGCCGAAGGCGGCCGGGCGGGGGCGTTCGCCGCGGATGTGACGGACCGGCGCCAGGTCGGCGAGCTGGTCGACGCCGTCACGGCCCTGCTGGGCCCGATCGGGGTGCTGGTGCTCAACGCCACCGGCCCGCAGCCGGAGGCGCCGGTGGCGGGCGTCGACTGGCCGGACCACCTGGCCCAGCTGGATTTCTTCGTGCGGTCGCCGGTGCTGCTGGGCCACGCCGTGCTGCCGGGCATGCGCGCCCGCGGCCACGGCCGCATCGTGCACGTCGACTCGGAGGTGGCGGACCGCCCGCCACCCGGCCGCTCGGCGTACGCGACGGCCAAGAGCGCCCAGATCGGCCTGGCCCGGGCGTGGGCGCGTGAGCTGGCCCCGGACGGCATCACGGTCAACACGGTGGCGCCCGGGTTCATCCCGGTGGAGCGGCACGCGGAGGTCCCGGAAGCCGAGCGCGAGGAGTACCGGGCCTCGGTCCCGGCGGGGCGCCTGGGCACGCCGGAGGAGGTGGCGGCCGCCGTCAGCTTCTTCGCCTCGGACGAAGCCGGCTTCATCACCGGGCAACGCCTCCTGGTCGACGGCGGCCGCTCGCTCGGCTAACTCCCGGCCAGGGCCAGGATCCCGTCCGTGTCACGCGCGAGGAAGCCGTCGAACGGGACCAGGTACCGCAGCTCCGGGTGCCGGGCGGCGACCTCGGGCCGCAGCACCAGCAGCTCCGGCGTCACGGTCACCGGAGTCGGGCCGCCGGTCACGATGTCGTCGAGGTCGGTGTCCAGCGACGGACCCCAGCGGTCGACGACCAGGCCGACCGCGGCCGGCCCGGTCGCCCGGAACTCGGCCAGCAACGGGCGGATCACCGTGTCCTGCCCGGTCCGCGCGATCCCCCCGCCGAATCCGTCGAGGTCGTAGTCCTCGACGACCACGTCGGCGGAGAGCCGCGTCAGCGTGCAGACGACGTCGGCGTCTTCGTCGTCGGCCATCCAGTACTGAAAGGTGAACTGCTCTCCCTCCGGCAGCGCGGCCATGGCGGCGAGCAGGCCCTCGCGGTCCATCTCGACCTGCTCGCCGATGGTCTCCCACTCGCCGCTGATCGCGGTGATCCGGCCGGTGCGGGGATGGCTCAGCACCATTCCCGCCGCCGCCAGCGAATCGACCCGCCGGCGCGCCTGCTCGGGTGACCAGTCACGCCGGTACAGCCGGACGAATCCGTCGGACATTCGGTGCCTACTTCGGGAAAAGGATGACGTTGCCGTCGCCGAGCCACTTCTTGGCGAGGTCCAGCGCCGCTTGCGGCGTGCCCTCCTCAAAGTACGCGAGGGCTCGCACCCCCGCTTGGTCGGCGCCCCAGTTGAGGACCTTCATCTGGCTGCCCAGCTTGGTGGTGTCCAGCGCCTTGCCCGGCCCGCCGACCGCGATGTACTCGCCGTTCGGCCCGAACACGTCCACGCCGGTCTTGCCGACGCCCGGCTGCACGATCGTGAAGTCCTGGCCGTCGTTGGTGAGCTCCTTGGTGCGACGGCCGCCGACGATCTCCGAGACCTTCACCTCGCGCGCGTCGCCGATCTTGTTGCCCGGGTTCTCGGCGAGGTTCTTGATGTCGTCGGCCATGCCCTCCATGCCGTGCATGGCCATGGCCAGGCCGCCGATCATCTCGGCGACGCCGGCGTAGACCGCCGGCCCCGAGGTGAACACGCACGCGATGGCCCCGACGAGCGCGCCGCCGATGCCGCCGGGCACCGCACCGATGCCGGCGAACGCGGCACCGCCACCGGCACCGATCGCCGCACCCGCACCGACTTCTTCGGCACACGCCGCGATCGCGCCACCCGCGACCGACGCGCCACCGAGTGCGGCGCCGACGCCGCCCGCCACCTCGGCCAGGTGCTGGATCAGCGCGAGCAGCTCGCCCGCGTGGTCGCGCACGTAGTCGAGGGTGGCGCCGGCCATCGTGTCGATCATGGACAGCAGCTGGTTCGCCGTGTCCAGGAGCCCCTGCAGCTCCGGGTGGTCCTGGATGACCTGCGCCACCGCGTCCCGGACCTGCTGGACGGTGCCCCGCATGTCCATGACCTGCTGCTTGGCGTTCTCCTCGGACTGCTTGACGCTGACCGCGTTGTACGCGTCGGCGGCCGCCTTGCTGGCTTCGACGACGTCCTTGCCCGCCGCGTCCGCGTCGGCCTGTGCCCGGGCCGCCGCCTCGCGGGCCTCCGCGGCGTACTCGTTGGCCAGTGCGGCCGACTGCGCCGCCTGAGCCGCCGAGCGCTGCGCGGCCTGCGCCGCCGCTTGGGCGTTCGACGCCGCCCAGCGGGCGGTTTCGGCCGACTGCGCCGCCTGGGCGGCGGACTTCTCGGCCTGGTCGGCGGAGGCCTTCGCGGCTTCGGCGTGCTGCTGCGCCTCGGCCGCGGAGTCCTTCGCCGCCTGGGCCGCCGCAGCGGCTTCGGCGGCCGAACCGGCGGCGTTGGCCGCGTATTCGGCGGCCAGTGCGGCCTGCTGGTGGGCCAGGGCCGCGGCTTCCTTCGCGTTGGCGACGTAGCCGTTGACCTGGGCGACGTGCTGCGCGGCGTCGGCGTCCCGCCACGCGGCGCTGTACTGCCCGGTCTGCAGGAACTGGCGGACGTAGGTCCACGGACCCGACAGCGCGGCGTTGGCCGCGGCCTTCACTTCCGGGCCGCCCTTGTCGAGGATCTTCTGGACGGCGATCCGGTCGTCGTTCTTGGCCGCGGTGAACTGCCCGGTCTTCAGGAACGCGGCGACGTCTTCCGGGGTCCCGGAGAGCGCGCGGTTGGCCGCGTCCTTGGTGGCCGGCCCGCCGAGTGAGGAGATGCGCTGCGCCTCGAGCCGGTCGTTGGTGACCTTGCCCTGGTAATCGCGGGTGGTCAGGAACTGCTTGACCTGGTCGTGGCCGCCCGCGGCGGCGGTGCCCGCCGCGGCGCGCTGGGCCGGCACCAGGGAGGCACCGCCCACGATGCCCAGGCTGAGCCGGTCGTCCTGCTCCAGCGCCGCGTCCAGTCCACTCTGGACGAACGCGGTCAGCTCGGCGTCCGTGCCGGCGAGCGCGGCACCGGCCGCGGCGAACAGCTTCGGGCCACCGGTGTGCATCAGTTCGGCGGCCAGCTTGCGGCCGCTGGCGATCGCCGCCGCCGGCGTGGCCGCCGGGTCCTTGGCCGCGACCAGCAGGGTCGCCGCCTGCTGGCTCAGCTGCTCCGGCTGGCCGGCGGTCCAGTGCGCGGCCACCGTCCGGGAGTCCTCGGCCTGCTTGGCGTCCTGCGCGTCGCGGGTCGCCTGGGACTGCTGCTCGGCCAGCCGCTCCGCGTCCGCGCGGCGGGCCAGGCTCGCGGTGTTCTCGGCCTGGTCGGCGGCCGCCTGCGCGGCATCGGCGGCGTTCTTCGCCTCGATCGAGGCGTCCTTCGCGCGCTGCGCGGCCCCGGCCGCCTCCCCGGCGTGCAGGGCAGCGTCGTCGGCCGCGGCGGCCGCGGCGTTGGCGTGCGCGACGGCGTCCAGCGCGGCCTGCCGCGCCTGGCCGGCCCACGCGGCGGCGTCGTTGGCCAGCGACAACGCGGCGGCGGCCGCCCGGCTGGCTTCGTTGGCGTTGCGCTGCGCCCGGGCGGCGGCGTTCTTCGCCTCGGCGGCGCTGGCCCCGGCCTGCTGCGCGTAGCCACCGGCTTCCGACGAGGCCGCGGCGGCCGCGGCAGCGTCGTTCGCGGCGGCTGCGGCCGCCTGGACGGTCACGGCGACGGCGTGCACGGCGTCGATGGCGTGGGTCAGCGCGTCGGCGGCGCTCTGCGCGCCGTTGGCGGCGTCCCGGGCGTCCTTCGCGGCCTGCGTCGCCCGGTCGGCCTGGCCCCGGTCGGTCGCCGCGGCGGCGGCCGCGTTGCGGGCGTTCGAGGCGGCCCGGCCGGCCATGGAGGCGGCCCAGGCGGCCTGGCTGGCGGCGGCCGCGGCCTCGCGGGCCGCGCTGTTCGCCGCGTTGGCCGCGTTGATCGCCGTCTGCGCGGCGCGCGCCGCGCGGTTGGCGGCGTCGGCCGCCCGCGCCGCGGCCTGCGCGGCCTGCTCCGCCGAGCCCTGCGCCTTGCGCGTCTCGTCGGCGGCGATCTGCGCGTCGGCCTTCGCGGCCGCGGCGGCGGTGGCGGCCTGGTCGGCCGCGTCCTTCGCCGCCTGCGTCTGCTCCGTCGCGCGGGCCTGCGAGCTCTTCGCGAGGTCGGCGAGCTGCGCGACCGTCGCGGTCTCCTGGTCACGCTGCAGCGCGACCAGGTAGCCGCTCTGGAGGAACCAGCGCACGTCGTCCGCGCTGGACGACAACGCCCAGTTGCCGACCTTCTTGACCTCGGGCCCGGCGGTGTTGATCAGCCGCTGCACGGCGATCCGGTCGTCGGTGACCTGGGCGCGCTGGTAGCCCTGGCCGAGGAAGGCCAGCTGGTCGTCGGAGGTGCCGTTGAGAGCGGTGTTGGCCGCGCTCTTCACGGCGGGCCCGGTGGCGGCCGACTGCAACCGCGAGACCTGCACGCGCAGGTCGGTCTGCCACGGCTGCCGCCACCCGTTCGCGAGGAACGCGCGCACGTCGGCGATACCGCCGCCGAGCGCGGCGTTGGCAGCGTGTTGGGTCGCCGGGCCGCCGGTGGTGATCATCTGCTGCACCGCGACGCGGTCGGAAATTTCCTGGACCCGGGCCAGCCCGGACGCCAGGAAGGTGTGCACGTCGTCGTCGGTGCCGCACAGCGCGGCTTCGGCCGCACGGGAGATGACCTGGCTGCCGTCGCGCATCAGTGCCAGCACCTGCTGGCGTTCCGTCGGCTGCGGCGTGTCCGCGGCCGCGGCCGGTGTCGCCACGATGCCGGCGAACAGCGCGAACGCCGTCGTCGCCGTCAGTGCGGCCCGTAGGTGTCGGATGCCCATGTGCCCCGCTGCCCCCTCGTGAGATCCGCAGGGGATGACGGCAGGCAGCCGTCGGCTGCCCCGCGCACGCGGTCCCCCCGGTGTCAGCCGAGAGGTACCTTAAGCGCAGATCCGGTCCGGGGGAAAGCCTCCAACCAAGTAACGCGGATCGCCGTTGACCGAACGGCCGAGCGGAGGATACGGTCCGGTCTGTTCTCGCATGGGGGGCCATGTCGGGTCGAGGACGCAGCACTCTGTCCGGCGACGCGCGCCCAGCCCCGCCGACCACAAGGAGTGCAACCCGACATGCGTATCCGCACCAAGCTGATCGCCGCGACCGCCCTCGCCGGCGCCGCGGTGGTCACCGGCACGGCGGCGATCGCCGGCGCCGCGTCCGCCGGCACGGCCTCGGACGACAACCCGCCCGGCCTGGTCGAGGACTACAGCTACCCCGGCGCGGACAAGATCCTGCGCGACCGCGGCATCACGCTGGTCAGCGGCGACGGGCACATCGTGCTGGTGGACTGCGCCGGCCACACCGGCGTGATCGAGGTCTACTCGACGAACAACCCGGCCGACCACGGCACCGACCCCGGCCACTACTGCTTCCAGGTGACCGGGCCGTCCGGCTACCTCAAGCTCAGCATCCCGTACGCGTTCCAGGCCAAGGGCGACGACCAGGACGCCCACAACGTCAAGGCGACGGTCACCATCAAGGGCGCGCCGACCACGGTCAACGTGGACACGCACGGCTGGACCGGCTTCGGCGAAGGCGCGGGCCAGGACCCGGCCACGCTGGTCGAGCTCAAGGTCACCGGCTCCTGACCGTCCTCTGTGGATGATGCTGCGCGGTGGACCGTTCCGTTCACCGCGCGGCTTTCCGCGTGGCCCGCTGCAGCACGCCGAGCACCCCCACGACCAGCACGAGAGCCAGCGCCAGCGCAACCCACATCGCGACGTGCAGCTGCAGCAGCCCGCCGGCGAAGGCCCCGGCGAGCATCGCCCCGACGGCGGCGACCTTCCGCAGCGGGTGCGCCCCCGGCCCGCCGGCAGCCTTCGAGTCGGCGGCGAAGCCGGTGAGGGTCATCGTCAGCACCGTGGTCGTCAGGTCGGGCGCCCCGATCCGGCGCACCGCCGCGTTCTGCAGCCCCATCGCCAGCCCGAGCACGATGATCAGCAGTTCGGCACCCAGCCGCGTCCCGGCACCGAGAGTGGCGGACAACACGACGGCCACCGCGATCAGCCCCGCCTGCACGGCGGTCGCCTGGCGCAGGGCGTCGTGGTCGTCGTCGCGCCGGGCCAGCCGTCCGCCGGCGAGCGCGCCGGCCAGGAAGGCGAGCACGGCGGTCAGCGAGGCGAGCACCGACAGCGTCGTCTCCCCGGCCGCGGCGAACCCGAAGAAGACGACGTTCCCGGTCATGTTGGCGACGAAGACCCGGCCCAGCCCGAGGAAGCTGACCGCGTCGACGACCCCGGTGACGACGGTCAGCGCCAGCAGCAGAGCGGCCAGGTCCCGCGGTTTCGGTTCAGCCATGGGGGAAGTCAACCACTCCCCGGCCGGTCACGCGCTCCCCGGAGGACCGCCGGGACCGGCCGTCCACGAAGAATTCGCTAACCCGAGCCCCTTTCCCCACGGCCGGATACCCATTCAATCCGTTACCGGATACCGTTTAAGAAAGCGCGAAGCTGCTTCGCGCGCGAAGCAGCTTCGCGGCGCTTCGCGAGCGGATTCCAGTGTCACACAGGCGAAACACCGATCTCCTTGCGGTGAATCCGCGCGCGGCGCGTGCCGTTTTGTCGGAGGCCCCCTCTACCGTCCGTGGCATGACCGAAAAGAGCACAGTGCGCACCCGGGAAATGGCTTGCGAACTCAAGGGCCAGCGCGAGCTGAACCGGATGACCCTGCGTGAGCTGGCCCGCCGCGCGGACTGGTCGGCGTCGAAGGTGTCGGCCTGGGAAAACGGCCGCCGCATCTCGCCGATCGACGCCGCCATCTACCTCGCCCACTGCGGGACCAAGGCCGCCGAACGCGCGCGCCTGCTCGAGCTGGCGAAGCCGCCCAGCGACCTCTACTGGGTGCGGCCGTACTTCGACAAGCTCGTCGACCCGATGAAGTCCCTCATCATCCAGGAGAACCTCGCCGACAGGATCATCTCGCACAGCCCCACCGCCATCCCGGGCATGCTGCAGACCGAGGACTACGTCAAGGAACTCCACGAACTGACCGGGCGCTACACCGCGGACCGCCTCAAGCTCCTCGTGCAGGCCCGGATCGACCGGCAGCAGCTCCTGCAGCGCCGGAATCCGCCGCGCTGCCTGTACTTCGTCTACGAACGCACCCTCCGGACCATCGTCCGCGACCCGGCGCTGATGCACGAGCAGCTGCAGTACCTGGTGCTGTCGACCAACCTGCCGCACTGCACCATCCGGGTGCTGCCGGAATCCGCACTCCCCTACCACCTGGTCGGCAGCCGCTTCACCATCATGGAATTCCCCGAACACCCGCCGGTCGTCTACGAGGAAACCTTCGCGGCGGGCCTGTTCATCGACGACCGGGTCGCGGTCGAGGCGTTCTACATCCTGGCGACAAGGCTGGAACAAGCGGCGCTGTCCGAGGGACAATCGCGGGAGTTGCTCATCCGGCTGGCGGACGAGTTCGAGCGCATGAAGGAGTGACCGATGGCGGGCCGCGAACTGATGTGGTTCAAGAGCAGTCACAGCGATGCGGACACCGAGCACAGCACCTGCGTGGAAGTCGCCCTCGATACCCGGATCACCGCGGTCCGCGACTCGAAGGCGCCCGCCGCCGGGCACCTGGCGGTCCCCCACCCCGCGTGGAACGCCCTGCTCAGCTCCCTGCGCTGAGGCGTTCCCCGTCGTGCCAGACAGCGCGGGTCCGCCCGGGCAGATCGGTCACGTCGAGGTCCGTGCCGCCCAGCAGCACCAGGTCGGCCCGTAGCCCCGGTTCGACGCGGCCGCGGTCGTCGTCGAGGCGGAGCAGGCGCGCGGCCTCGGAGGTCGCCGCCTTCAGGGCAGCCGCCTCGCCGAGCACCGCGGCCAGCAGCCGCAGCTCGGTCGTCAAGTCGACATGGGGACGCGGCGCGAGGTCCGAACCGGCGGCAACGTGCACCCCTGCTTCCACCGCGAGCCGAAGCGAGCGGCGGTGCGTCTCGGCGAACTCGCTGTCGCTGATCGGCGAAAGCGTCGGCACGTACCACGCGTTCCCGAGTGCGGCCACGGCGTCGTCGTCGAGGAAGGTGCCGTGCTCGATGCTGCGCGCCCCGGCTCGGGCGGCCGAGACGACGGCGGCGGACGTGTGCGCGTGGGCCAGCACGTCCCGGCCGCAGCGGCGGGCTTCGTCGACCAGCGCGGCGAGTTCATCGTCGGTCGGCCGGACGTCGGTACCGTCGCGGACCGCTCGCATGGCACCGCTCGCGCCGACTTTGACCCAGTCGGCGCCCGCCCGCACCATCCGCCGGACGGCCGCGCGCGCCGCGTCCGGCCCGTCGAAGAGCGGGTCGGGCAGCGAGGGGTCCCCGAAGCGGTCGACGGCCCCGGCGGGCGGTTCCCAGCTGTCGCCGAGCCCGCCGGTCGGGCCCAGCTGACGCAGGCTGACCAGCAGGTCGGGCCCGGCGATCCAGCCTTCGCGCAGGGCGTGCTTGAGCCCGGCGTCGGCACCCCAGGCGTCCCGGACGGTGGTGATCCCCCGCGCCAGCAGACCCCGCAGCACCGGCACGGCTTCGAGGATCCGCGCACTGCGCGGCAACGGCTCGGGCCGCGGGAAAGCCACGTGCACGTGGCAGTCGATGAGCCCGGGGATCAGCAGGCCCCCGGAGCAGTCGACTCGCTGGCCGTCGAGCCCCAGACCCACCTCGGCGATGCGCGAGCCGTCCAGCCGCACATCCGCACGGGTGCGCTCCCCGGTGTCGGGGTCGAACACCAGCGCACCGGCGAGCACCGTCACGCAAGATCCTTGCGGTAGACAAGGAAATCGCACGGCGTGGCCAGCGAAGGCGCAAGGTGCGGGTAGTCCTCGGCGAGGCCGGCGCGGTGGGTCACGCGGTACCCGAGCCGGCCGTACCACTCGGCGAGGAACTGCTTCGACGGGTGCGTCCAGTCCCGCGGCACGAGCAGTTCGAGCTGCATCTCCCGGCACCCGGCGGCCCGGCTCGCCTGCTCGGCGAACCGCACCAGCTCCCGCCCGACACCGAGTCCGCGCCGAGCCGGATCGGCGGCGAGCATGCCGAACTCACCGGTCGCCTCATCGAGCCGCTGCACCCGCACCGACCCGGCAAGCTCCCCGTCCGCGAACGCGGCGGCGATCTCCCCGGCCGCCACGAACCCCGCGACCTCCTCGGCGGAGGTCCGGTCGGTGTTCTCCCGCCAGAGCCCCTTCTCGGACTCGGCGTAGACGTGGTTGACCAACGCCGTGACCCGTTCGATCACGGCCCGCTCAGCCGACGGCGGCAACAGCTCGATCTCCATGCCCCCACCTTGCCACCCCACGAAAAGACGCTCGCGAACCGGCCCGAGGCACGGTTCGCGAGCGTCGAGGGAGAAAGCCCTACTTGTCCCGGCGGAAGAGCTTGTTGCCCAGCCACACGATCGGGTCGTACTTCCGGTCCGCGACGCGCTCCTTCATCGGGATCAGCGCGTTGTCCGTGATGTGGATCCCCTCCGGGCACACCTCGGAACAGCACTTCGTGATGTTGCAGTACCCGAGCCCGTGCTCGTCCTGCGCCGCGTCCCGGCGGTCGGCGACGTCCAGCGGATGCATCTCCAGCTCCGCGATCCGCATCAGGTACCGCGGCCCGGCGAAGGCTTCCTTGTTCTCCTCGTGGTCACGCACCACGTGGCAGGTGTTCTGGCACAGGAAGCACTCGATGCACTTGCGGAACTCCTGCGACCGCTCGACGTCGACCTGCTGCATCCGGTACTCGCCCGGCTTCAGGTCCGCCGGCGGGGTGAACGACGGGATCTCGCGCGCCTTCGTGTAGTTGAACGACACGTCGGTGACGAGGTCGCGGATCACCGGGAACGTCCGCATCGGCGTCACCGTGATCATCTCGTCCTCGGTGAACGTCGACATCCGCGTCATGCACAGCAGGCGCGGACGGCCGTTGATCTCCGCCGAGCACGAGCCGCACTTGCCGGCCTTGCAGTTCCAGCGGACGGCGAGGTCCGCGGCCTGCGTGGCCTGCAGCCGGTGGATGATGTCGAGGACGACCTCGCCCTCGTTCACCTCCACCGTGAAGTCCTGCAGCCCGCCGCCGTCGGCGTCGCCGCGCCAGACCCGGAAACTCGCCTTGTAGCTCATGCGCACACCTCGCTGGCGCTCGGTGCCGCCTGAGCCGGAAGCGCTGTGTTGAATGATTCGCTCGCAAGCTCGCTCATGCTTTGCTCCCGGGGTGCGTTTCGAGCTCCGCATCGGTGTAGTACTTCCCGAGTTCACCGAACTCGAACAGCTCCAGCAGGTCCTGCCGCAGCGGCACCTGCTCCTTCACCTCGACGGCGATGTCCGGCACCACCGGGTTGTCGCCCGGAGCCGCCGAACAGACGAGGAGCTTGTTGCGCCAGTCCGGTTCCATGCCCGGGAAGTCGTCGCGGGTGTGCCCGCCGCGGCTTTCGGTCCGCGTCAGCGCCGCCTTGGCGACGCACTCGCTGACCATCAGCATGTTGCGCAGGTCGATCGCCAGGTGCCAGCCGGGGTTGAACTGCCGGTGGCCCTCCACGGTCACGTGCAGGATGCGCTCCCGCAGCTCGGCCAGCTTCACCAGCGCCTGCTCGATCTCGCCGGCCTTGCGGATGATGCCGACCAGGTCGTTCATCGACTGCTGCAGCTCGGTGTGCAGCGTGTAGGGGTTCTCGGCCGAGGCACCGGCGGGCGGGTCGAACGGCGCGAGCGCCATCTTCGCCGCGGCGTCCACATCGGACTCGCTGAGCGCGGGCCTGCCCTCGAGACCGGACACGTACTCGGCCGCGCCGAGACCCGCGCGCCGGCCGAACACCAGCAGGTCGGACAGCGAGTTGCCGCCGAGCCGGTTGGAGCCGTGCATGCCGCCCGAGCACTCGCCGGCCGCGAACAGGCCGGGCACGCTCGCCGCCGCCGTGTCCGGGTCGACCTCGATGCCGCCCATCACGTAGTGGCAGGTCGGGCCGACCTCCATCGGCTCCGCGGTGATGTCGACGTCCGCCAGTTCCTTGAACTGGTGGTACATCGACGGCAGCCGCTTGCGGATCTCCTCGGCCGGCAGCCGGCTGGCGATGTCGAGGAAGACGCCGCCGTGCGGGGAGCCACGGCCCTCCTTGACCTCGGAGTTGATCGCGCGGGCCACTTCGTCGCGGGGCAGCAGGTCCGGCGTGCGCCGGTTGTTGTCCGCGTCGGTGTACCAGCGGTCGGCTTCCTCTTCGCTTTCCGCGTACTGGCCCTTGAACACCTCGGGCACGTACTCGAACATGAACCGCTTGTCGTCGGAGTTCTTGAGCACCCCGCCGTCACCGCGCACGCCCTCGGTGACGAGGATGCCCTTGACGCTCGGCGGCCAGACCATCCCGGTCGGGTGGAACTGGACGAACTCCATGTTGATCAGCTTCGCGCCCGCCCGCAGGGCCAGCGCGTGGCCGTCGCCGGTGTACTCCCACGAGTTCGACGTCACCTTGAACGACTTGCCGATGCCGCCGGTGGCGAGCACGACCGCGGGCGCCTCGAAGAGGATGAACCGCCCGCTCTCGCGCCAGTAGCCGAACGCGCCGGCGATCCGGCCGTCGGTGGTGAGCAGCTCGGTGACCGTGCACTCGGCGAAGACCTTGATCTTCGCCTCGTAGTCCCCGGTCTCGGCGAAGTCCTCCTGCTGCAGCGAAACGATCTTCTGCTGCATCGTGCGGATCAGCTCGAGCCCGGTGCGGTCGCCGACGTGCGCGAGCCGCGGGTACGTGTGCCCGCCGAAGTTGCGCTGGCTGATCCGGCCGTCGGCGGTGCGGTCGAAGAGCGCGCCGTAGGTCTCGAGCTCCCAGACGCGGTCCGGCGCCTCCTTGGCGTGCAGCTCGGCCATCCGCCAGTTGTTGAGGAACTTGCCGCCGCGCATGGTGTCGCGGAAGTGGACCTGCCAGTTGTCGTTCGAGTTCGCGTTGCCCATCGAGGCCGCGCACCCGCCCTCGGCCATCACCGTGTGCGCCTTGCCGAACAGGGACTTGCACACGACGGCGACGCGGAAGCCGCGTTCACGGGCTTCGATCACGGCGCGCAGACCGGCGCCACCGGCACCGATCACCACCACGTCGTAGCTGTGCCGTTCGACCTCGGTCATGTAGGGATTCCACCTCGGAACTGGGGGACTTCGTTGCTGGGAGAGGAGTGCGTTAGTTGACGAATCTCAGGTCCGAGATCGCGTTGCTGGCCACGAGCATGACGTAGAGGTCGGTCAGCACCAGCGTGCCGAGCGTCGTCCAGGCCAGCGTCATGTGGCGGGTGTTGAGCTTGGTGACCTGCGTCCAGATCCAGTAGCGCACCGGGTGCTTGGAAAAGTGCTTCAGCCGGCCGCCGGTCACGTGCCGGCAGGAGTGGCAGGACAGCGTGTACGCCCAGAGCAGGACCACGTTGGCGAGCAGGATGACGTTGCCCAGCCCGAAGCCGAAGCCGCCGGTCTTCCCGTGGAACGCCGTGATCGCGTCGTAGGTGTTGACCAGCGAGACGAGCAGCGCGACGTAGAAGAAGTAGCGGTGGACGTTCTGGATGATCAGCGGCAGCCGCGTCTCGCCGGTGTACTTGGCGTGCGGCTCCGCGACGGCGCAGGCAGGCGGGGAGAACCACACCGACCGGTAGTACGCCTTGCGGTAGTAGTAGCAGGTCAGCCGGAAGCCGAGCAGGAACGGCAGCACGACGAACCCGAGCGGGATCCAGCCGGGCAGGTCGCCGAACCAGTGGCCGAAGTGGCTCGAACCTTCGACGCAGGAGGTGGACAGGCAGGGCGAGTAGAACGGGGTCAGGTAGTGGTACTCGGGCACCCAGTACGCGGTGCGCACGAACGACCGGACCGTCGCGTAGATGATGAACGCCGACAGTCCGAGCACGGTCAGCAGCGGCTGCAGCCACCACCGGTCCGTGCGGAGGGTGCGCTCGGCGATCCGGGCCCGCTTGAGAGCCCGGACGCCGGTGCCGACGCCGTTGTCAGCCGGTGCGCTCACCGCTGGTCGCGCTTGTAGCCGCCGACGCCTTCGTCATCGGCGCCGTGCCACAGCGCCGGGTCGTAAGGGGTGTCGGGGACGGGGACGCGTTCCGCGGCCTTCGCCTGCGCGGGTACCGCGAGGGGCACGCCGTCGAGGTCCGCGATGTCGATGTCGAGGCGCTCGACGTCGTTGGCGAGCCGGCGCACCGCCGACGCGTCGCCGTAGCGAGAGCGCAGTGCGCCGACGCACTGCCGGAGCTGGCCGATGGTTCGCCGCAGCTCGGCGATCTCGGAGGTGGACATCATGCCTCCCGTGGTGGTGGGGCTGGCAGGGAACCGGCTAAGGCTCTGCCTCGCGTCGTGCAGTGTGACAACTAGCACACTAACGGTTCCGAAGGTGATCGGGGTCACGCAAATCGATCTTCTGAATCGATTTTGATTCGGCGTTTCGGCGAGGTAATGTGGCCAGAGTCACGACCCAGAGGCGTCAGCGCTGCCGTCCCGCGGACCACCCCACACCAGTGATCCGGAGCCGGACATGAGCCCCACCCCCACCACCCCGCTGCGTCCCGTGAACGACACCGTCGCCGAAGTCACCGCGCGGATCGCCGCGCGCAGTGCCGCGACCCGCACCGCCTACCTCGATCGCACGGCCGCCGCGTACGCCGACGGCCCCGTTCGCCGCGGCCTCGCGTGCAGCAACCTCGCCCACGGTTTCGCCGCGATGGACGGCGTCGACAAGGAGGCGCTGCGGGCCGCGCGCGCCCCCGGCGTCGCGATCGTGTCCTCCTACAACGACCTGCTCTCGGCGCACCAGCCGATGCAGGAGTACCCGGCGTGGCTGAAGAAGTCGGTGCGCTCGGCGGGCGGGGTCGCCCAGTTCGCCGGCGGCGTGCCCGCGATGTGCGACGGGATCACGCAGGGCCGCGCGGGCATGGAGCTGTCGCTGTTCAGCCGCGAGGTCATCGCGATGTCCACGGCGATCGCGCTCTCCCACGACATGTTCGACGCATGCCTGCTGCTGGGCGTCTGCGACAAGATCGTGCCCGGCCTGCTGATCGGGGCGCTGTCCTTCGGTCACCTGCCTGCCCTGCTCGTTCCGGCGGGCCCGATGAACTCCGGGCTGCCGAACAAGGAGAAGGCGCGCGTCCGGCAGCTGTACGCCGAAGGACTCGCGACCCGCGAAGACCTCCTCGACGCCGAAGCCGCGTCGTACCACTCGGCCGGCACGTGCACCTTCTACGGCACGGCCAACTCCAACCAGATGGTCGTCGAGGTGATGGGCCTGCACCTGCCGGGCGCCAGCTTCGTCCAGCCGGGCTCGTCCTTGCGTCAGGCGCTGACCGAGGAGGCCGGGCGGCGGGTCGTGGCGATCTCGCGCGGCGAGGAGTACACGCCGGTCTCGCGGATCCTCGACGAGAAGGCGTTCGTCAACGGCGTCATCGCGCTGCTCGCCACCGGCGGGTCGACCAACCACACGATGCACCTGGTCGCCATCGCCGCGGCCGCGGGCATCCAGCTGACCTGGGACGACTTTTCGGACCTGTCGGCCGTCGTGCCGCTGCTGGCCCGGGTCTACCCGAACGGCAGCGCCGACATCAACCACTTCCACGCCGCCGGCGGCATCCAGTTCCTGGTCGGCACGCTGCTCGACGCCGGGCTGCTGCACGAGGACGTGCACACGGTGGCCGGGTTCGGGCTGCACCGCTACCGCGCCGAGCCGATCCTGTCCGACGGCGAGCTGGTCTGGCGGGACGTGCCCACGCGCAGCCTCGACGAAGAGGTGCTGCGCCCGGTCTGGCGGCCGTTCGCCGCGGACGGCGGGCTGCGGATGGTCGAGGGCAACCTCGGCCGCGGGGTGGTCAAGGTGTCCGCGGTGGCGCCCGAGCACCGCGTCGTCCAGGCGCCGGCCCGGGTGTTCACCACGCAGGAGGGCTTCAAGGCCGCGTTCGACGCGGGCGAGCTGAACCGGGATGTCGTCGTGGTGCTCCGGCAGCAGGGCCCGCGGGCCAACGGCATGCCGGAGCTGCACGGCCTGACGCCGGCGCTGGGTGTGCTGATGGACCGCGGGTACGCGGTGGCGTTGCTCACCGACGGCCGGATGTCGGGCGCGTCGGGCAAGATCCCGGCGGCCATCCAGGTGACGCCGGAAGCGGCCGCGGGCGGCCCGATCGCCCGCATCGCCGACGGCGACGTCATCCGCCTCGACGCCACTTCGGGCTCGCTCGACGTGCTCGTCGGTGACGAAGAACTCGCCCGCCGCGAGCTTGTGGACTCGCCGCCGTCCGAAGCATCCTGGACCGGCACCGGCCGAGAGCTGTTCGCCGCGTTGCGCCGGGCGGTCGGCCCCGCTGACCAGGGCGCTTCGGTGTTCGGCGGCTTGACCCCGGAGCACTTCGGAACGCCCGCTTTCACAACACAGGAGGTCGGTCAGTGACCACCGGTCAGGACCTGCTCGAGCTGTCCCCCGTGATGCCCGTGGTGGTGATCGAAGACGCCGCCGACGCGGTGCCCACGGCCCGGGCCCTGCTCGCCGGCGGGATCGGGGTCATCGAGCTGACCCTGCGCACCCCGGCCGCGTTGTCCGCGATCGAGCGCGTCGCCGCGGAGGTGCCGGAGATCGTCATCGGCGCCGGCACCGTCACCGCGCCCGAACACGCGAAGCAGGCGGCCGACGCGGGCGCGAAGTTCCTCGTGACGCCCGGGTGCACGGACTCGGTCGTCGACGCGTGCTTCGAGTCCGGGCTGCCGTTCCTGCCCGGCGCGAGCACGGTGTCGGAGGCGATGCGGCTGGCCGAGCGCGGGCTGACGGCGTTGAAGTTCTTCCCGGCGGAGGCGTCCGGCGGCGTCGCGTACCTGAAGGCGATCGCGGGTCCGTTGCCGTCGCTGCACTTCTGCCCCACCGGCGGGATCACGGTGGCGTCGGCGCCGTCCTACCTGGCGCTGCCGAACGTCGGCTGCATCGGCGGTTCGTGGCTGACGGCCTCTCTCGACCCCGCCACGATCGAGAAGCTCGCCGCGGAAGCGGCCGCGCTGTAGCGGAGATCACCCCGCGTCGTCGCCGCACCCGAACGGCGGAATGAGCGTCCGCATCGCGGGAGCACCGTTCCAGCGCGCTGGAACGGTGCTCCGAGCGGGTGTGGCGCCGGTCATCCATCCCGCTGAATGGCGCATTCACCGAGCAGGTGGGTGATTTACCGGCCTGTTATCGTTTCCCCTCGCTATTTCCAGCGAGGAGAATCCGTGTCATTGACCAGCGTGGTCGCGCCCAGTCCTGCCCCCGAGACCGTCGCCGCTCTCGTCGGCGAACGCCTTTCGGTGTCCGCACTCCAGCAGCTCGGCGGCACTCTCGGCGGCTATTCCTTCGTCAAGGTCGTGGTCGACCGCGAGCAGGCGAAGATCCACTTCCTGAACAACGCGCGGCATTCCTTTCACGCGATCTATATCGGCGAAGAGATCCTCGGCGTCGCGGAAGAACGCGTGCGCGCCGAGATCGACTCGTACAACGACGCGTTCTACCACGCGCCCGGCCGCCGGTTCCTGCTCGGCATTCTCGCTCTGCACCCGCAGATGCTTTCACTGGAGACGGTCGAGGTCGACACCATGCCGGCCGAGCTGATCCGGGAGTTCCACGCCTTCGTCACCCAGTACGTGGACCCGTCCCTGCCGCTGCTGTTCAAGCCGGCCAACCAGCTGCAGGAGCGGATCGTCCGGGAGATCCCGGCGAGCGAGCTGCCGCGCGTCTTCGCGCACGAGCTGTTCTCCACGGCGCCGTTCGTGCCGCTGAACCCGGGCACGGCCGTCGGACGGCTGCGCCTGTTCCGCACCGAGGCCGAGTACCGCGCCGCGAAGCTGGACTGGTCCGACATCATCGTGATGGACCGGGTGCCCGACGACATCCCGCGGCTGGCCGGGATCATCAACGCCCGGCACACGACACCGTTGTCGCACACCAACGTCCTCGCCACCGGCTGGCAGATCCCCAACGCCGTCCAGCTCGGTGCGCCGGCCGAGATCGAGCGCCGCGGGCTCGACGGCAAGTGGGTCGAGTACACAGTGGACGCCCAGGCGCTGTCCCTGCGCGAGGTCGACGAGCCGGCCGACGCGGCGCCGCCGTCGTGGTACGCCCAGCGCGTCACCCTGGAGCAGCCGGAGGCCGACCACAGCCCGATCGTGAACCTCGCCCGGCTGCGCGCGGCCGACCGCCACCGCTACGGCACCAAGGCGGCCAACCTCGGCGAACTGCACCACGTGCTGGCGCACGGGTCGCAGCGGCTGCTGGGCTTCTACCAGGTGCCGCGGCCGCCGCGGGACAGCCTGCTGCCGTACCTGGCCCGGTTGCTGGACGTCCCGCCCGACGCCGACCTCGGTGCGGCGGCCCGTCGCCTGCTCGACGAGCACGTCCGCGTCCCGCGCGGCATCGCGCTGCCGTTCTCGCTGCAACGGCGGTTCCTGGAGTCGTCGCCGCGGATCCAGCAGGCCATCGGCAAGCTGAAGATGGCGCTGGAGCTGGACGCGCGCGAGATCGAGCCGCTGTGCGTCGAGCTGCAGGGCCTGATCCGGTCGGCGCGCCTGCCGGGCGCGCTCGCCGGCGAGATCGACTCGGCGCTGGTGTCGCAGCTGGCCGGGGTGCGGGCGTTCGTGGTGCGCAGCTCGTCGAACGCCGAGGACCTCGCCGGGTTCTCGGCCGCCGGGATCTACGAGTCGCACAACCACGTCACGACGGCCGAGCGGATCTTCGCCAGTGTCAAGGAGGTCTGGGCGTCGCTGGTGTCCGTGCGCAGCGTCCGGCTGCGGCAGCAGGCCGGGATCTCCCTCGACGAGTGCTACATGGGCGTGGTGATCCAGGAGCAGGTCGCGGCGGACTTCGGCGGGGTGCTGGTGACGACGAACCCGATGAACCGCGTGGACTTCCGCACGGTGTACGTCAACGTGTCGCCGCGCGTGACGGACGTCGTCGACGGCACGACCTTGCCGATGCAGTACCTGTATTCGACGGTCGAGGGCGGCGGCCGCACGCTGTCACTGGGCGACGCACCCACGGACCTCGACGCGCGGGCCCACGACCAGCTGCAGCGGCTGGCGATCGCCGGTCGCCTGCTGCAGGGCCACTTCTCGCCCGACTACACGTTCGACGCACCGGTGGACGTCGAGTGGCTCGCCGACGGCGAGCACCTCCACCTCGTGCAGCTGCGCCCCTATTCGGCCTGACCTTCCCGGGAGAAACGACCATGCTGGGCCTTCGCCTGCCCGCGCCACCCGCCGTTCAGCGCGCCGTCCGGCTGACCTACGGCTTCCAGTTCTTCTTCGGCCTGCTGCTGTGGGTGCCGATCTTCTACTCGTACCAGAAGCTCATCGGGCTCTCCGACGGCGAGATCTTCGGCATCCAGAGCATCTACTACATCGTGTTCTGCCTGCTCGAGATCCCGACCGGGATGATCGCCGACCGCTTCGACTACCGCACCTCGCTGACGGCGGGCGCCGGCGTGCTGGTGGCGGCGAACCTGGTGCCGGTGTTCCTGGGCTCCTACACCGGGTTCCTGGTGCACTTCGTCCTGATCGCCCTGGCCCGCTCGCTGGTGTCCGGCGCACAGAGCGCGTACCTGTACGAGTACCTGCACGCCTCCGGCGCGGGGGAACACTACCTCCGTGTGGAGGGGGTCGGCCGCGCGTACAGCCTGGTCGGCAAGATCCTGTTCTGGCCGGTGATCGGCTTGCTGATGTCCTGGAGCCTCCCCTCTCCGTACTGGCTGACGGCGATCAACGCGGCCATCGCGCTGGTCTTCGCGGCCAAGCTCCCGCCGATCCCCGGCGGCCGCCGCGTGACCGGCAAGACGGCCTCGCTCCTCGCGGGCGTCGGCGGCGCGCTGTCGGCGCTGCGGTCGTCCCGTTGGCTGATGCTGCTGATGGTGCAGGGCGTCGCGATGTTCACGCTGGTGCGGATCTGCCAGGTGAACCTGTTCCAGCCGATCCTGGCGTCGAAGTCGCTGTCGGTGAACTGGTACGGCGCGGTCCTGGCCGCGATGACGGTCTTCGAGGCCCTCGGCGCGGCCCGCCCCCACCGGCTCCGCCGCGCGATCGGCCCGGTGGGTTCGGTGTTCACCCTGACGATCGTGATGGCCCTGTGCCTCGGGGTGATCGTGTTCGTGGGCTCCTTCCCGGCGGTGGTGCTGCTGTGCGTGTTCGCGGTGGCGACGGGCATCGCGTTCCCGGTCCAGAAGCAGCTGCTGAACGACTCGATCCCGGACTCCCGCTACCGGGCGACGCTCCTGTCCATGGAGTCCATTGTGGACAGGGCGGTGTGCGCCCTGGTGGCGGTGGCCCTGGGCGCGTACCTGGCGGCCGGGCAGCTGAACGAGTTCCTGGTCCTGACGGCCGTGGTGACGTGCGTCGCCATGGGCTTGCTGGCGGTGTTGCTGCTGGCGGTCCGCAAGCACCGCTCGGACCGCCGAGTGCCGATCGCGCGGCGACCCGGCCAGGCCGGCCCGAGCATCCCGGCCACCGGTCAGAGCACCCCGGCTGCCGGTCCGGAACTCCGCGCCCGGAGCCAGATGGGCGAGGCCCGCTCCTGACCCACCGATGCGCACAGCCACCCCGACACCAGGTCGGTAAGGCCTCGGCCCGCAGCCTCGGCTCCCTCCGGACCGCCGCATGCCGATTGCCCACCGCCCCGGCCAAGCCGGCCCGAGCATCCCGGCCACCGGTCAGAGCACCCCGGCTGCCGGCCCGGAACTCCGCGCCCGGAGCCAGATGGGCGAGGCCCGCCCCTGACCCACCGATGCGCACAGCCACCCCGGCACCAGGTCGGAAAGCCTCCGCTCACCCGCTGGCCCGGCCAGCCTCCGGCGGTACCAGGTCGGCAGCAGGCTCCGGCCCCCTCAGCCGGCGCCAGACACCAGTCAGTCGATGACGGCGTCGTCGAGCAGGGTGGACTCCGCGCCGTACGCGCGGAGCTCCTCCCTGATCACGGTGTAGGCGAGCCCCTGCGGGTAGCCCTTCCGTGCGAGGAAGCCGAGCAGCCGCCGCAGGGCGGTCTGCTCGTCGACGTTGCCGAGCGAGCCGAGGCGCTTGCGGACCAGTTCCCTGGCCATCTGCTCCTCGGACTCGCGGTCGACCTCACCGGCCGCCTGCGCCGCGACCTCGCCATCGACACCTTTGCGCCGCAGCTCGGCCACCAGCGCGGTGCGGGACAGGCCCTGGTTCGCGTGCCGGGATTTCACCCACAGCTCCGCGAACTCCGCGTCGTTGACCAGCCCCGCCCGGTCGAGCTTGCCGAGCAGGGTTTCGCAGGTCTGTTCGTCGAACCCCTTGCGGTGCAACGCCTGCCGCAGCTCCTCCTGGGTCCGCGGCCGAGCGGCCAGGAGATCGAAGCAGATCTCCTTGGCCTTCTTGTACCGCTCCTCAGGAGGAAGCTCGGCCGGCGACACCTTGGGCGCCCTGGCCACCTGAGTCACTCCTCGTCTTCACGCCCACCGCGGACCACGACCGCGGCGGGCTTCCCGCACCGGGCGATCAGAAGTCGACCGGCGCCGGAACCGCCTCGACGGCTTCCGCGTCGAGCTGCGGCCCGATGCCGAGCTTCTCCTTGATCCGCTTCTCGATCTCGTTGGCGATGTCCGGGTTGTCGCGCAGGAACCGGCGCGCGTTCTCCTTGCCCTGGCCGAGCTGGTCGCCCTCGTAGGTGTACCAGGCACCGGACTTGCGCAGGATGGCCTGGTCGACGCCCATGTCGATGAGCGAGCCCTCGCGGGAGATGCCCTGGCCGTACAGGATGTCGAACTCGGCCTGCTTGAAGGGCGGGGCCACCTTGTTCTTGACGATCTTGACGCGGGTCCGGTTGCCGACCGCCTCGCCGCCGTCCTTCATCGTCTCGATGCGGCGCACGTCCAGGCGGACCGACGCGTAGAACTTCAGCGCCTTACCACCGGTGGTGGTCTCCGGGGAGCCGAACATGACGCCGACCTTCTCGCGGAGCTGGTTGATGAAGATCGCGGTGGTGCCGGAGTTGGACAGCGCACCGGTGATCTTCCGCAGCGCCTGGCTCATCAGCCGCGCCTGGAGACCGACGTGCGAGTCACCCATCTCGCCCTCGATTTCGGCGCGCGGCACGAGCGCGGCCACGGAGTCGATGACGAGGATGTCGAGCGCGCCGGAGCGGATCAGCATGTCCGCGATCTCGAGGGCCTGCTCACCGGTGTCCGGCTGGGAGACGAGCAGCGCGTCGGTGTCGACGCCGAGGTTCTTCGCGTACTCCGGGTCGAGCGCGTGCTCCGCGTCGATGAACGCCGCGATGCCGCCGGCGCGCTGCGCGTTCGCCACCGCGTGCAGGGCGACCGTCGTCTTACCGGAGGATTCCGGGCCGTAGATCTCGACGACGCGGCCGCGGGGCAGCCCGCCGATGCCGAGGGCGACGTCGAGGGCGATCGAGCCGGTGGGGATCACGGCGATGGGCGGCCGGGTGTCCTCGCCCAGGCGCATCACCGAGCCCTTGCCGTACTGCTTGTCGATCTGCGCGAGCGCGAGCTCGAGCGCCTTGTCCTTGTCGGGTGCTGCAGGCATGGAAGTCCACCTCGCTGGTCGAAGCCCCGGCTTTCCGGGGGCTCTGTGTCGGTTCTTCAGCTGTCCGGTCCGACGCTAGCGGCGGGGACCGACAATTCCAGGCGCGGCGCCCAATCTGTGGATCGCTGGACCCGATGTGGACAACACCTTAGACGAACACCTGTTCGAGGTCGGCAGCGACACACCCTTGCGCTAGGATTTTCGCCCGCCCGGGTCGCCACTCCCGGGACAACCCCAGGTCAGCGCCGTTCCGCCGGGACGTCGAAGGCGTCGCAGACCTCACGCCAGATCTCCTTCGCCGGGATCCCGGCGGTCAGCGCCTGGTCGACGGTGCGCCCGCCGAGCCCGCTCAGGACGTGGTCCCTGGCCAGCACCTGGGCCCGCCCTGGGCCGAACTCCTCGGCCATCAGCCGCCGGAAAACCGTGATCCGCATCGGACCCACTTTAACCGGCGGGCGCGCACCGGCCGCCTACTGACCCGGCTGGACGCTGGCCTCGAAGTAGTCGGCCAGCGTGCCGGGCGTGGTCGCCGCCGCCTGGTCGCTCGTGTTCAGCTGGTAGATGAACCCGGCCAGCGGCCGGTCCGACACGGTGAACACGAGCACCGCCGACGTCTTCCCGGCGGCCGACGAGTAGTGGCCCTTGAGCCCGTTGCCGCCCCAGTCGGCCTCGGTGCGGTCGCCGCCCGCCGAGGTGAGCAGGCCGTCGGTGTACTGCTTGAGCGTGTCGGCGCTGTCGCCGTGGACGTAGGTCACCTGCGTGCCCGCCCGGCCCGGCGCCGAGCAGGTCGAAGCGGCCCCGAGGCTCTGCGCCGGCGCTGCCGGGCCGTTGCCCATGCCCGGCTTGCAGTCGCCGGTGTCGGCGATCTTGCCGGCGAGCTGGCGCAGGCACCCCGTGAAGCCCTTGTCGTCGGCCTGTCCCGGCGTCCGGCACTGGTCCGCGGTGTAGGTCGCCACCGAGGACGACGACGTGAGGAACAGCGTCAGCCCCACCGCGAGCGCCACGACGACCGCGGCCGCGATCCCGATCAGCAGCTTCTTCTTCCCGCGGGGCGCGGCCTTCTCCGGCGCGGGCGAGTACGCCGGGAAGTTCGACGGCACCGGCTGCGGGCCGCTCGGCGGGAAGTTCGAGGGCGCGTACCCCGGGTACTGCGGCGGCGGAGGCGGCGGCGCGTACTGCAGGCGGTGCGGCGGTGCACCCGCGGCCACCGCCCCTTCCACGTTCTGGGTGCGCACCGACAACCCGTCCCGGGCCACGTGCTGCGCGCCGAGCGCGACGGCGGTCTCGGGCTGGTCGAGGCTGCCCGGCACGACGCCGAGCTTCTCCGCGATCATCGTGCCGACCAGCGGCAGCCGGCTCGACCCGCCGACGAGGTAGATGCCGGCCAGTCGGTCCGGGGTCAGCCCGGACGACCGCAGTGTCCGCGAAAGCAGCTCGACGCTGCGCAGCATCGCCGGCCGGACCAGGCCTTCCAGCTCGCCGCGGGTGACGAGGACGTCCTTGAACGGCTCGGGCATCGGCACCTCGGTCTGCGGGTGCCGCGACAGCGCCTCCTTGGCCGCCTTGACGTCCTCCTGCAGCGCGCGCCGGGTGCGCCGGTCGCCGGTCGACTCCGGGCGCAGCAGCCGCTGCCAGCGCTGCGGGTCGGAGTGCGAGACCTCGCGCCCGACGTGCACCATCAGCGCCTGGTCGACGTCGAGGCCGCCGAGGTCGGGCAGGCCGTCCTCGGCGAGCACGGTGAACCCGTTCTGGGTGGCGCCGACGACCGCGACGTCGAAGGTGCCAGCGCCGAGGTCGTAGACGGCGAGCGCCTGGCCGGGCGCGAGCGACTTGCCGGGGAAGGACGCGAAGTGCGCCGCGGCGGCGACCGGCTCGGGCACCAGCAGGATGTTCGGGCCCATCCCGGCGAGCCGGGCGGCGGACATCAGCACGTTCCGGCGCGTCTGCCCCCACTGCGCGGGGTGGGTCAGCCGGACCTCGTCGGGCTGCTCGCCGCCGAGCTGGCGGGAGGTCTCTTCGAGCACCCGGCGCAGGATGGCGGCCAGCGCGTCGGTCACCGGGACGACGTCGGTGCCGAGCAGCAGGGTCTGCTCGTCGATGCGGCGCTTGGGGTTCGGTTCGAAGCGCGTCGGGTCGAGCCGGGCGCGCCGCTCGGCGTCGCGGCCGACCATGATCGTGCCCTCTTCGGTGGCGAACACCGCCGACGGCATGTTGGCCGAGCCGTCCACTTCGACGACCCGGGGCGGCATGCCGTGCGCCGAAAGCACGGCGACGGTGTTGGACGTCCCGAGGTCCACCGACAGGATCCGCACAGCACTCCCCTTCGCGAAAACACGCCACGACGGCGCCCGCGTGATGCTGCCATGCGCGCGGTCACCGTGCGTGCGGACCCGGGAAAGTCACTGCTCCTTGACGTGGACGTCGATCAAGGTGCACGATAGTTGCACGGTTCGGTCATCGGAGTTGACCGGAATGCGCAGGATCGGAGATCGAAGGTGATCACGGGTACCCGGCACGGCTCGCCGCCACACACTGCTGCCGAAGGCGAACTTCCGGCGGTCGAGCACCGTGTTCCGGGCAGGCGAACACCCCTGGAACTCCGCGACCCCGTCCTGGCCACCGGAAGGAAAAACCCGTGAGCGACCTCCCCGTTCTCGCCGTCACCCTCGGCGACCCCGTCGGCATCGGCCCGGAAATCGCGCTGAAGACCCTCGCCGAGCCCGAGGCCCTCCAGCTGGCACACGGCGTGGCGGTGGGTGACGCGATCGTGCTGGAGCGCCTGGTCCGGCACCTGGGCCTGCACCTGGAGATCAACCCGATCGCCACGGTCGCCGACGCGCGCTTCACCACCGGCGTGATCGACGTGCTCAACCTCGGCGTCGTCACCGAAGACCTGCCGTGGGGCGAGGTGAACGCCACGGCGGGCGCGGCGGCGGTCGGGGCCATCGAGGTCGCGACCGGGCTCGCGCTGAAGGGCGAGGTCGACGCGGTCGTGACCGCGCCGATCAACAAGGAGGCCATCTGGGCGGCGGGTTCGCGGCACCTCGGGCACACCGAGATGCTCGGCGAGCTGACCGGTTCGACCCGGTTCAACACGATGTTCTGGGTCTCCGGGCTGAAGATCTTCTTCGCCACGCGGCACCTTTCCCTGCGCGAAGCGATCGGCCGGATCACCCGGGAGAACATCGAGCACGCGATCCGTGAGGCGTACACGGCGCTGGAGGTCTTCGGCACGGAGAAACCGAGGCTGGCGGTGGCGGCGTTGAACCCGCACGGCGGGGAGAACGGCAAGTTCGGCGACGAGGAGATCATCGCGATCGCCCCGGCGGTCGCCGCCGCGCGGGTCGCCGGGCTCGACGTGGTCGGCCCGATCCCCGCGGATTCCGTGTTCCACCAAGGGATCCAGGGCCGGTTCGACGGCGTGCTCTCGCTCTACCACGACCAGGGGCACATCGCGGCGAAGACGTACGACTTCGACGGCACCGTGTCGGTGACGGTCGGCCTGCCGATCCTGCGCACCTCGGTCGACCACGGCACGGCGTTCGACATCGCCGGCACCGGCCGGGCGTCGCACGGCACCATGCGGGCGGCGTTCAAGGCGGCGGCCACCCTGGCGCCATACGCGCGGAAGCTGCCCGTCATCTACCCGCCGAGCCTCCGGTGATCCCCCGCAAGCGCTGGGCGTACGTCATCCCGGTCGCGGTGGTCATGTACATGCTGGCCTACCTCGACCGCACGAACGTCGCGGTGATCCTGCCCTACATCGGCGACGACTTCCCGTTGTCCGCCAGTGCCAAGGGGCTCGCGAGCGGCATCTTCTTCGTCGGCTACCTCGTGCTGCAGATCCCGGCGGCGGTGCTGGCCGCCAAGTGGAGCGCCCGCAAGACGGTGCTGATCCTGATGGTCGCCTGGGCGGTCGCGGCGGTGTTGTGCGGGCTGGTGCGGAACGAAACGCAGCTGTACCTGGCCCGGCTCCTGCTCGGGTTGTTCGAGGGCGGGGTGTGGCCGGCCGTGCTGATCCTGCTGGCGTCCTGGTTCCCGCAGGCCGAGCGGGCGCGGGCGAACGCGCTGTGGATGACGTGCCTGCCGATCTCGGCGATCCTCATGTCGCCGCTGTCCGGGTTCATGCTCGACCACATGTCCTGGCGCTGGGTGTTCGTCCTGCAGGGGCTGCCGCCACTGGTGTGGGCGGTCGTCTGGTGGTTCGCGGTGGCCGACCGGCCGGCCCGGGCCCGGTGGATTTCCGCGGCGGAACGCGAGTACCTCGAAACCACCTTGAAGGCCGAAGAGGACGCCAAACCGGCGTTCGCGAAGCAGGGCTACCGGCAAGCGCTGGCGAACCGCCAGGTGCTGCTGCTGGTCGGTGTCTACTTCTTCTGGATCACCGGCTTCTACGGCTTCTCGCTGTGGCTGCCGTCGGTGGTGAAGACGATGACCGGCGGCTCGGCCACCGCCGTCGGCTTCCTGTCGGCCGTGCCGTACGTGCTGGCGCTGGCCGGGATGGTCGCGTGCGCGCACTGGTCCGACCGCACCGGCAACCGGCGGCTCGCGGTCACCGTGCCGCTGCTCGTCGCGATCGCCGGGCTGCTGCTGGGCAACCTCGGGCACTGGCCGGCGGCCGTGCAGCTGCTGCTGCTCTGCGTCGTGGCGACCGGCGTCTACATGCCGTACGGGCCGTTCTGGGCCATCCCCAGCCGGGTCCTCGGCATCGAGGTCGTCGCCGTGGCGATGGGCCTGATCAACGCGCTGGGCAACCTCGGCGGGTTCGCCGGCCCGTACCTCGTCGGCTGGCTCACCGACGTCACCGGCACCGCGACCACCGGGTTCGTCGTACTGGCCGCGTTCCTCGCCGTGGCCGCCGGGCTGGCGTTCTTCGGGTTGAAACCCGCGACTGTGGAAGGGTCGGCGCATGTCCCAGCCGCGACCAGGCACCCGTGACCGGCGCGCGATGCTGCTGGAAGCCGTCCGCGAGGGCGCCGGCGGCATCGCGGAGCTGGCCGAGGAGTTCGGCGTCTCCGAGTCGACGATCCGCCGCGACCTCGCCTCGCTCGCCGGGGCGGGCCACGTCGTCCGCACCTACGGCGGCGCGCTCGACACCGAACGCAGCCCCCGCGAGAAGGACCGGGAGAACGCGGCGGCCAAGGAGGCCATCGCCCGGGCGGCCGCCGCGCTGGTCAAGGACGGCGAGGTGGTGCTGCTCGACGCCGGCACGACCACCGGCAGGCTCGCCCGGCACCTCGCCCACCGCGAGGGGCTGACCGTGGTGACCAACGGCGTCGCCGCGATCCGCGAGCTCGCGGGCTTCGCCGGGATCGACCTCATCGTCCTCGGCGGCCGGGTGCAGCACACCGACGAAGCGGTCCTCGGCGAGAGCGTGCTCGCGCAGCTGCGGCACATCTCACCCGACCGGGTGTTTCTGGGAGCGGACGGCGTGGTCGCCGACCGAGGGCTGTGCTGCCCGTCACTGGAGCAGTCGGTGGTCAAGCACGCGATGCTCCACGCGGGCGCCGAGGCGTACGTGCTGGCCGACCACACCAAGCTGGACCAGGCCCCTTTTTCCTATTGGACGCCGCTCGACCGCGAGTACCGGCTGATCACCGACGAGCCGCGGGTCGATGTGACGTTCCCGCAGTTCGCCCAGAGCGTGATCCTGGCCGGACCGTCCGAAACTGTCGGTGGTGCCGCGCATCATGGATGACGTGGCAACCGACGTGCTCGACCTCTTCTCACCCGCGACCCGGGACTGGTTCGCGGGGGCCTTCGCCGCGCCCACCGCGGCGCAGGAGGGGGCCTGGCGGGCCGCGCACGCGGGTGAACACGCCCTCGTCGTCGCCCCGACCGGGTCCGGCAAGACGCTGTCCGCGTTCCTCTGGGCGCTGGACCGGCTCTCCGTGGAGCCGCCGCCGGCGGAAGCGACGAAACGCTGCCGGATCCTCTACGTCTCCCCGCTGAAGGCGCTGGCGGTCGACGTCCAGCGGAACCTGCGAGCCCCGCTCGCCGGTATCTCTCAGGCCAGCCGCCGCCTCGGGCTGCCGGTGCCCGGCATCGAAGTGGGCATGCGCACCGGCGACACCACCGCGGCCGAGCGGCGCACCTTCGCCAAGACCCCGCCGGACGTGCTGGTGACCACGCCGGAGTCGCTGTTCCTCATCCTCACGTCGTCGGCGCGGGAGTCGCTGCGCGGCGTGGAGACCGTGATCGTCGACGAGGTGCACGCGGTCGCCGGCGGCAAGCGCGGCGCCCACCTCGCGCTCTCGCTGGAGCGGCTGGACGCGCTGCTCCCGAAGCCCGCGCAGCGGATCGGCCTGTCGGCGACGGTCCGCCCGATCGACGAGGTGAGCGCGTTCCTGGCCGGCGGCCGTCCGGTGCGCGTGGTCCAGCCGAAGCTGGCGAAGACCATCGAGGTCCGCGTCGAGGTCCCGGTCGAGGACATGAGCAACCTCGACGAGCCGCGCCGCGGGCCGGCGCCGAGCCCGCTCGACGCGCTGGAGTCCCTGGGTTCGCTGGAGTCGCTGGAGTCGCTGACCGAGGCCTTCCCGCCGGGGGACATCGCGCCGGGCGGCCTGGGCACGCTGGAGGAGATGGCCGGCAACCCCGTGCAGCGGCCGTCGATCTGGCCGGCGGTCGAGGAGCGGGTGCTGAGCCTGATCCGCGCGCACCGCTCGACCATCGTCTTCGCCAACTCGCGCCGGCTCACCGAGCGGCTCACCGCCCGGCTGAACGAGCTGGCCGCCGAGCAGACCGAGCTCACCCCGGCCGACGCGTTCCCGGCGGAGGCCGTCGGGCAGTCCGGCGTGAGCACCGGCGCCGCACCCGTGATCGCCAGGGCCCACCACGGGTCGATGTCGCGGGAGCAGCGCACGCACGTCGAAGAGTCGCTCAAGTCCGGGCAGCTGCCGTGCGTGGTGGCCACGTCGTCGCTGGAGCTGGGCATCGACATGGGCGCGGTCGACCTGGTCGTGCAGATCGAGGCGCCGCCGACGGTGGCGTCCGGGCTGCAGCGCGTCGGCCGGGCCGGGCACCAGGTCGGCGCGGTGTCGTCCGGGGTGATGTTCCCGAAGTTCCGCGGGGACCTCGTCTCCTGCGCGGTCGTCGCGGAGCGGATGGCGAGCGGCGCGATCGAGGCGGTCCGCTACCCGCGCAACCCGCTGGACGTCCTGGCCCAGCACGTCGTCGCCATGGTGGCGCTGGAGCCGTGGACCGTGCCGGACCTGGCGTCGCTGGTCCGGCGAGCGGCCCCGTTCGCCGCGTTGCCGGACGACGCTCTGCACGCGGTGCTCGACATGCTGGCCGGCCGCTACCCGAGCGAGGAGTTCGGCGAGCTGCGGGCGCGGATCACCTGGGACCGGATCGCCGGCGAGCTGCGCGGGCGGCCTGGCGCGCAGCGGCTGGCCGTCACTTCGGGCGGCACCATCCCGGACCGCGGCCTGTTCACCGTCATGACGCCGGGTGCGGACGACAAGCCCGGTTCGCGCGTCGGCGAGTTCGACGAGGAGATGGTGTACGAGTCGCGCGTCGGCGACACGATCCTGCTGGGCACGTCGTCGTGGCGGATCACCGACATCACGCACGACCGCGTGATCGTGGTGCCGGCGCCGGGTGAGCCGGCGCGGATGCCGTTCTGGAAGGGCGACGCTCCGGGCCGTCCGCTGGAACTGGGTCGGGCGCTGGGGAAATTCGTCCGCGAACTGTCCACTTCGGACGAAGTGAAGGCCCGCGAACGCGCCGAGGCGGCGGGACTGGACGAGCGGGCGTGCGACAACCTGCTCGCCTACCTGGCCGAGCAGAAGGCCGCCACCCGGCACGTCCCGAACGACCGGACGATCCTGCTGGAGCGCTACCGCGACGAGCTCGGCGACTGGCGGATCGTCGTGCACTCGCCGTTCGGCGCGCAGGTGAACGCGCCGTGGGCGCTCGCGATCGCCGCGCGGCTGCGGGAAAACCGCGGGGTGGACGCGCAGGTGGCCCACTCCGACGACGGCATCGTCCTGCGCCTGCCGGACGCACTGGACTCCGAGGGCGGCGAGGTCACCATCGGCGCGGACGACGTGCTGCTGGACCCCGAGGAGGTCGAGCAGCTGATCGTCGCCGAGGTCGGCGGTTCGGCCGTGTTCGCGGCCCGGTTCCGGGAGTGCGCGGCCCGGTCGCTGCTGCTGCCCCGCCGGGACCCGCGGCGCCGGACTCCGCTGTGGCAGCAACGGCAACGCGCGTCGCAGCTGCTGTCGGTGGCGGCGAAGTATGAGCGGTTCCCGGTCGTGCTGGAGGCGATGCGGGAGGTCCTGCAGGACGTCTACGACGTCGGCGGCCTGCGCGAACTGATGGCCGACGTCCGGGCCCGCAAGGTCCGGCTGGTCGAGGTCGAAACGCCGGCCGCGTCGCCGTTCGCGCGCAGCCTGCTCTTCGGCTACATCGGGATGTTCCTGTACGAGACCGACGCACCGCTGGCCGAGCGGCGGGCGGCGGCGCTGTCGCTGGATTCCGGGCTGCTGGCCGAGCTGCTGGGCACCGAGGCGATCCGGGAGCTGCTGGATCCCGAAGCCATCGCCGAGGTGGAGCGGTCGCTGCAGCGGCTCGACCCGGACAGGCACGCGCGGTCGGCCGAGGACGCGGCCGACCTGCTGCGGTTCCTCGGGGACCTGACCGTCGAGGAGGCCGCGGAGCGCGGGATCCGGGCGGAGTGGCTCACCGAGCTGGAAGCGGCCCGGCGGGCGATCCGGGTGCGGATCGGCGGCGAGGAACGGTTCCTGGCCATCGAGGACGCCGGCCGGGTGCGGGACGCACTGGGCACCGCGCTGCCGGTGGGCGTGCCGGAGGCGTTCACCGAACCGGTGGCGGATCCGCTCGGCGACCTGCTGTCGCGCTACGCCCGCGGCCGGGGTCCGTTCGCGGCGGCGGACGCGGCCGCGCGGTTCGGGCTGGGCACCGCGGTCGTCACCGGGGTGCTCGACCGGATGACCGGGGAAGGCCGCCTGGTGCGCGGCGAGCTGAGCCCGGTCGGGCATCCGGAGACGCACGGCGTCGGCGTCGAGTACTGCGACGCGGCGGTGCTGCGCCGGCTGCGGCGGGCGTCGCTGGCGAAGCTGCGAGCCGAAGTCGAGCCGGTCGAGCCGGCGGCGCTGGGCCGGTTCCTGCCGGCGTGGCACGGTTTCGGCGGCCGCGTCCGGGCCGCCCCGACGGCGGACGACGTGCTGTCGGTGGTCGAGCAGCTGGCCGGGGCGCCGTTGCCGGCGAGCGCAGTGGAGTCGCTGATCCTGCCCGGGCGGCTGCCGGGCTACTCCCCCGCCCTGCTGGACGAGCTGACCACGGCGGGCGAAGTCACCTGGGCGGGCTGCGGCGCGCTGTCGGGCGGCGACGGCTGGATCGCGCTGGCCCCGACCGACGTCGCGGACCTGTTGCTGCCGGAGGTCGTCGAGGACATCCCGACCGGCCCGCTGCACGACGCGATCGTGTCCACTTTGGAGGGTGGCGCGCTGTTCTTCCGCCAGCTGGTGGACCGCGCGACGGTGCTGGTGGACAAGGCCCGAACGACGCGGAGGTGGTGGCCGCGCTGTGGGACCTGGTCTGGGCGGGCCTGGTCACCGGCGACACGTTGGGCCCGCTCCGGGCCCAGGTCGCCGGGCACGGAGCGCACAAGCCCCGGCGCCAGGCCCCCCGTGGCCGCTACGCCCGGCTGCGGGCGGGGAGGCCGCAGATGCCGTCGCGGTCCGGGCCGCCGACGGTCGCGGGCCGCTGGGCGCTGACCCCGCCCCGGGAGACCGACGCAACCCGCCGAGCCCACGCGAGGACGGAGGCGTTCCTGGAACGCCACGGGGTGCTGACCCGCGGCGCGCTGGACACCGAGCGCGTGACGGGCGGCTTCTCCGGGATCTACAAGGTCCTCCGCGGCATGGAGGACACGGGCCAGGTGATCCGCGGGTACGTGGTGGAGGGCCTCGGCGCGGCCCAGTTCGCGGCGAAGGGCGCGGTGGACCGCCTGCGGGCGCTGTCGGGTCCGGGACGCCCGGCACCGGGCCGCCCGGTGGTCCTGGCCGCGGCGGACCCGGCCCAGCCGTACGGCGCAGCCCTCCCCTGGCCGGCGGCCACGGGAGACACGAAGCACCGCCCGGCCCGCAAGGCGGGCGCGCTGGCGGTGCTGGTCGACGGGGTCCCGGCCCTGTACGTGGAAAGAGGAGGACGATCACTGCTGAGTTTCACCGAGGAGCGCGAGGCGTTGTCGGAGGCGGCCCAGGCCCTGTCGGCAGCGGTCCGCGAGGGCTGGCTCGGCCAGCTGTCGGTCCAACGCGCGGACGGCGAGCAGGCACTGACCTCGGAGCTGGCCCAGGTGCTCCAGGAGGCAGGCTTCCGGGCCACCCCCTCCGGCCTGCGGCTGCGGGCCTGAGGGCGGGGAACTCCCGCCCGGGCTGCAGGGGCGCCGGCCCGAGCCGCTCGCCGGCCCGCGGCCGCTACGCCACACCACCGATCATGGGCCGCCCACAACCCCGGCGCCGGAGGCTCACCTCGACAGCACCGATCCGCCGCAGCACCGGTTCGCCCGGCCCCAGCTCGGCTGGCCCGGCTCGGCTGGCCCGGCTCGGCTGGCCCCAGCTCGGCTGGCCCCAGCTCGGCTGACCCCGGCTCGGCTGACCCCGGCTCGGCTGACCCCGGCTCGGCCGGCCCCAGCTCGGCCGGCGGCCGCGGCCGGTCCGCCACGCCGCGAACCGCAGGCCTACCCCGCAATCGCGGTGCCGGAGGACCATCTCCGCAGCGCCGCGCAGCTCACCGGCGCCGCCGCAGCCCGGTCGGCCGCCGGCCGCGCCGCCACACCCGCACCACGGGACCACTCGCAATCCCGGTGCCGGAGAACCTCACCTCGACAGCAACGATTCACGCGGCGCCGGTTCGTCCGGATCCGGCTGGGCCGGGTCGGTGATTACCGCACGAGGGCCTTCCCGGCTGCCCTAAGCTGCCAGTCCGACACGCACGAAGGATGTTCTGCTCATGGCGATGCGCGAACTGCGCTATTTCGGCGACCCGATCCTCAAGTCCGCCTGCGATCCGGTCACCGTGTTCGACGAGAAGCTCGAAGCGCTCGTGCGGGACCTGGTCGACTCCGTCAAGCCCGCCGGGCGCGCCGGGCTGGCCGCGCCGCAGATCGGCGTCGGGCTTCGCGTTTTCAGCTATGACGTTGCCGGGCTGACCGGGTATGTCGTCAACCCCGAGATCGTCGAGCTGTCCGAGGAAACGCACGAGATCAACGAAGGCTGCCTGTCGGTGCCGGAACTGTGGTTCCCCACCAAGCGGGCGAAGCACGCGAAAGTCCGCGGCGTCGACGTCCACAACGAGCCGATCGAGGTCGAAGGCGAAGACGTGCTCGCGCAATGCCTGCAGCACGAAACCGATCACCTCGACGGCATCCTCTACCTCGACCGGCTCACCGCCGAGCGCAAGAAGACCGCCCTGCGCGAGGCGCGCGACAAGGACTGGTTCTGGAAGCGCTGACGCTCAGGCCGGCAGGAACATCCTGAGCCGGGCGCCGTCGTCGATGCTGCGTTCCGTGCGCAGGCCGGCTCTGGCGGCCGTCCGGGGCAGGATGTCGTCGCCGGCCAGGCAGTCCGCCGTCAGCTCCGTGATGCCCTGGGCCTCCGCCAGCACCGCGAGCCGCGCCAGCAGGGCCGTTCCGATGCCCTGGCGCTGCCAGTCGTCCTCCACCAGGAGGGAGATCTCCGCGCCGCCCGTGAGCATCGGGATGAGCTGGGCCAGGCCGATCACCTCGCGGCCGAAGACGGCGAGCACGCTCGTGCCGCGCGGCGGCACCAGCAGCCGGTGGAGGCGGCGGCGCGGGACCGTCCGCACTCCCGTGTGGTAGCGGCGGAACAGCGTCGCCATCGAGCAGCGGCGGTGCAGTTCGGCCACCGCGTCGGCGTCGCCGGGGACGCCCTTGCGCAGGACGATCGCGGCGCCGTCCGGGCGGTCGAGGACCACCGGGCCTGCCACGTTGCGGGACGCCGCGGCGAGCAGCGTCACCAGCGATTCGGCACGGGTCAGCTCCAGCTGCACGAACGGCGCCCACTGGCGGCGCGCCACCAGCGCGCTGTCGCCGGCCAGCGTGAACACCGCCCGGTGCCCGCTCTCGGTGCGCGCCGGGTTCGCTTCGGCGGCCGGGACGAGCGTGACGACGTCCGCGGCCAGCACCTCCTTGAGCACGTCGGCCAGGCGGGCCGGGTCGTCGATCGCGCGACGCGCCGCGAGCAGCGTCGACGCCGACGGGTCGACGAGCTCGTGGACGTCGGCGTCGATGATCGCCGTGCACTCGCAGCCCTCGGCGCGGATGGCGTCGACCAGGTGCCGCCGGGGCAGGCCGGTCGCCGGGCGCAGCACGATCTCGTCGAGCACGCCGCCGGGCACCGGCAGCACGGACAGGCCGAGGATGTTGCACTCGAGGTCGGCGAGCCGGATGGCGATGCGGGCGAGGGTGCCCGGGTGGTCGTGCATCCGGATCCGCACCCGCCACGCCGACGGCGCCGCCGGCTCCTCGACGGCGGCCGTCCGGCCCGGCTGGGGCAACGCTTCGGAGGTCTCCATGCCCCCACGGTCCCCCGGGGTTGTTGCCTCCCCAGGACGCCGGTGTTTCGCGCAGGTCAGCGTTCGACGCGCTGCGGCAACGCCGCCGAAACACTCCGTGCGGGCGCCGGATGCGGTGTCCGCGCGGGTGAGCCGGTCAGCGCGGGGTCAGCACGCAGAACTCGTTGCCTTCCGGATCGGTCAGCACCCGCCACGGCAGCTTCGGACCGCCCAGGTCCGCCGGCGCCGCACCACCCGCGATGACCTCCTGCACGACCGCGGCGTGGTCGGCTTCCGCCGGGGGCGCGACGTCGAGGTGCACGCGGTTCTTGACCTGCTTGACGTCGTCGTTGCGCAGGAACTCCAGCCACGGCCCGCGGCCGGACGGCGCGCGCAGCCCCACCAGGACCTCGCCCTCGCGGAACTCGATCGGCCGGCCGGTGATCCGCGTCCAGAAGCCCGCGAGGAGCTCCGGGTCGTGCGCGTCGACCACGATCGACGCCACCGCACCGGTGTCGCCGTACCGCTCGCGGGGCTCGAGGACGCAGAACTCGTTGCCTTCCGGGTCCGCGAGCACCACCCACGGCACGTCACCCTGCCCGAGGTCGGCCCGGCGCGCACCCAGCTCCAGGGCACGCGCCACCAGCTCGGCCTGGTGCTCCGGTGTCCTGCTCGCCAGGTCCAGGTGGACGCGGTTCTTGACCTCCTTGGGTTCGGGGACCGGCACGAAGACGAGGTCCAGGTCCCAGCCGTCGCTCTCCGGCGCGCGGACGTCGATCTCGTCGGCCTCCTCGACCGCGACGTGCCAGCCGAGCAGCGCGGCCCAGAAGTCCGCCAGGACTTCCGGGCGCGCCGCGTCGATCACCAGGTTCACCAGGCGCGTGCTCATGCGCCGCAGGCTAACCGCCACCCCCGACAGTTCCGGTTCGGCTTCCCCACCGGCCGGGTCATCGGGTCGCGAGCCGCAGCAGCGCCCAGAGCTGGGCTGCCTGGTCGTGCACGCCGCGCACGGTCACCGCGGTCAGGGACGCGCGGCCCCAGAGCCACAGGTAGATGAGCTCGGGCTTGGCGGCCGTGACGACGTCGTCCGCGGCTTCGGCCTCCTCGGCCGAGCAGCGCCAGGCTTCCGTGGTGGCCGGACCGGCCCGCGCGATCCAGCTGTGCGCGCCGGCCCGGACGCCGACCGAGCCCGCCTTCGTGCCGGTCAGGCCGAGCATCGGCAGCTTCTGACCGAACCACAGGGTGAGCACCTCGTCGATGCCGTCGATCGCGACGTCCTCGGGCACGCCGCGCGGCTCGGCGCCCGCCGCCTGCTCGACGTCCACCCGGTGGACGACCGTTTCGTGCAGCATCCGCCGTCGCCAGAAGCCGTAGGTCCGGTCCGCCGGCCACCAGGTGTCGGCGCGGTCCGCCGGGTCGTGCGCGGCGAGCTCGTCGAGCAGTTCGGACAGGCCGGCTTCCAGGAACTCCTGCAGGCTCTGGCCGGGTTCCGGGTCGCGCGGCCAGTCGTCCGGGCTCCGGCCGTCGGTCAGCCGGCGCCGGACCATCCGGTAGAGGCTGCCGACGTGCCGGGCGACCTCGCCGAGCGACCAGCCGGGACAGGCCGGCACCGGCGCTTCGGTCGGCGCCGCGCGGACGGCTTCGGCCAGCAGCCTGCCTTCGATTCCCAACGCCGTGAGCAGCCGCCCCTGGTCGACCGGGCCGTGCTCACGCGACATGGGCTTCCCCGGTGATCGGCAGGCCGTGCACGAGCCGGCGGACGAGTTCGAGGAACGGCGTGGCCGCCCCGACCAGCCCGGCAGCGGACTCGGCGGTGACTTTCCCGGTGATCCCGGCCTGCGCGGCGGCGCGCGTGGCGGAGTTGCTGGCGAAGAAGGCGGACCACTCCCGCAGCTCCGGGGCGACGGAGTCGAGCAGGTCCCAGGTGCTGGCGGGCCGCGCCCGCCCCCGGTGCGGCCGCCCCCGAGCGGCGAGAACGGCAGCGGCCCCCCGCAGGGCGGCGAGGTAGGCACCGATGAAGCGTTCGGCGGGCCGGGGTTCCTGGGTGGCCTCGGCCAGCCCCCGCCGAGCCTGCGCCAGCAACCCGGCGGCGGCCGGAGACGCGGGCGGGCGCAGCGCCATCGGGAGCTGGGACTGGTCGGAGTCGGCGCCGGGCGGGCGGAGCGACGGGGGGAGTTCGGGCGGTCCGGCGACGACAGGAGCCTCCGGAGCCGGCCGGCCGGCCGCATCGGCAGCCACGGACGACGGCTCGACAGGCTGCCCGACCTGCGGCGATTCCACCGGAGCGACCGGCTCAGCCTGCGGCGAAGCCGCCGGCTCAGGCCGGTTGGCGCCCACCTGCCGGGCAGCAGACGGCGCGACCGGCTGCCGGGGCTCCCCCGCGCCCGACAGCTCGAGCTGCCCGGAACCCGCGACCGCAGGACGAACAGCTTCTCCTCCGGCACGCACCTGCGGCGAAGACGGAGCGACCGACTCACGCCGACCGGCACCGTCGGCACCCACCGAACCGGGCTGCGCCGAAGCCACCGGCTCAGAGCGGCGGGCGCCCATCGGCCGGGCAGCAGGCGACGCCACCGGCTGCCGGGACTCCCCCGAGTCCGGCAGCTCCAACTGCCCGGGATCCGCAGCCCGCGCCGAACGCGCCTGCTCGGGAATCGCCGTCGGTAGCTCCCCCGAAGCCGAAGCCGACGTGCACAAGGAGATCGGCAGCTGAGGCTGCCGCGAATCCGCCGCCGACGGGCGCTGCCGGGGCTCTGCCCCCGGGGTCAAGCACTGCCTGGACCGCCCGCGCCGGTCACCGGCCGGGGCCGGTTGCGGGCGCAGCGACATGGGCAGCTCCGGCTGCCCGGGATCCGTGGGGGACACGACCTTGACGGACATGGCGACCCTCCCTCCTGCGCGGGTGAGCCGGGCACCTGACCGGTGCGCACTCACCGAATGTCGAACGCCTGTTCGAACGATTTCCAGAGTAACCCCGGACCCGGTGCCCGCTCAACCCCGGGCGGGCGTGGTGCGGGACACCAGGTCGGTGGCGTGATCTCATAGGTTCATGAGTTCGCTGGAGCACCCCGCCGTCGCCAAGGTGGCGGCCGCGCTGGCCGAGGCCGGGCAGCGCGGCGCCGCCGAGGGCATCCGTGTCCTGCCCGCCGAGGTCCGGACCGCCGCTCAGGCGGCCGAAGCACTCGGCGTGCCCGTCGGGGCCATCGCCAACAGCCTCATCTTCCGCCTGGGGTCCGACAAAAAAGCGCTCCTCGCCCTCACCTCGGGCGCCCACCGCGCCGATCCGGCCACCCTCGAGCGACTGGCCGGGGGCGGAATCGGCAAGGCCGACGCCGATTTCGTGCGGGCGCACACCGGCCAGCCGATCGGCGGCGTCGCGCCCACCGGGCACCCGTCGCCGCTGCCGACGCTGGTCGACACCGCTCTGCGCGAGCACGCCGTCGTCTGGGCCGCCGCCGGGCACCCGAAGGCCGTCTACCCGACGACGTTCGCCGACCTGGTGGCCTTGACCGGGGGCACCCCGGGCGCGCTCGGCGGCGCGGAGGAGGATGGACAGCCGTGACCGCGATGCCCGCCGGCTGCTCCCGGTACGTCCAGCTCTCCGCGGAGGAGTTCCGCGCCCGCCTGCCCGAAGCGCTCGACATCTACGTCCGGGCGATGCGGTATCCGGCGGGCACCGCCGAGCAGCGTGCGCCGATGTGGCTCACCCACGCGCTGCGCGAGGGCTGGCGCTGCATGGCCGCGCTCGACGCCGACGACGTCCTGCTCGGCGTGGCCTACGGCTACCGCGGCCGGGCCGGGCAGTGGTGGCACGAGCAGGTGCGCCACGGCCTGAGCCGCCGGTCCGGCGCCGCCGAGGCCGACCGCTGGCTGGCGGACTACTTCGAGCTGACCGAGATCCACGTCCGGCCGGAGAACCAGGGCCACCAGATCGGCGAGGACCTGCTGCGCAGCCTGCTGGAAGGCGTCCCGAGCGCGAACGTGCTGCTGTCGACGCCGGAGGGCACGAGCCGGGCTTGGAAGCTCTACCGCCGCACCGGCTTCGTCGACGTCCTGCGTGACTACCACTTCGCCGGCGACCCGCGGCCGTTCGCGATCCTGGGCCGGGCCCTGCCCCTCGACCCGCGCTGAGCCGAGGGGCAGGGAGCCCTCAGCGCGGCTCGGGCCGCCAGTAGCCGACGACCAGCGCCGCGACCAGCACGGCCGCGCCGCACCACGCCGTCACGCCCAGCCGTTCACCGAGCAGCGCGGCGGACAGCACCGCGGCCGTCAGCGGCTCGAGCACCGCCGACAGCGAGCCGAGCACGGGGTGCGCGTCGGCCAAGCCGCGCAGGTACGCGGCGTACGCGAGTGCGGTCGGGATCGCGCCGAGGTAGCAGACGATCGCCAGGACGTCCGCGTGCAGCGGGATCGCCATGCCGGACCAGCCCGCCACCGGGAGCAGCAGCAAGCCGCCGGTGAGGCAGCCGAACGCCGTCGTCGACAGCGGATCCAGGCCTTCGACCGGCTTCGCGGTGACCAGGGTCAGGGTCGCGAAACCGGCCGCCGCGAGGAGGGCGAAGCCGAGGCCGCCGAACGAGAACGCCTCGCCCGGCGACCACTGGAGCAGCACCAGGCCGGCGAGGGTGCCCGTCACGGAGACCAGCGTCCAGCGCCGGAGTTTCCGCACCGACGCGAGGGTGACCATGACCGGCGCGGCGCCGATGGTGGTCATGGTCGCGACGCTGACCGAACTGAGCGCGACGGCGGCGAAGTAGCTCGCCTGGAAGAGCGCGAACAACCCGCCGACGGCGAGGACGCGTTTCGCCGCTTCGGGAGTGCGCGGGAGGCCGCGGCGTTTCAGGAGGACGACCGCGACGGCACCGCCGACGAGCAGCCGGTAGTCGGCGACGGCGATCGGGTGGAGGCCGGCCCGCCGGGCGAGCAGCGAGCCGGCGAGGCCACCGGTGCCCCAGAGGACACCGGCGAGGACCAGCGCGGCCGACGAGCGGGCGCGCGTGGGTAGGGCGAGGGACATGAACGCTCCTGCGTCTGCGTCGAAGGAAAGGGAGTTCGACGAGCGCGGGGTGAGGGCGCACCACGAATCAGCCGCGGGTCCCGAGGACCACGCGGCGAGGGACCACCCCGCTCAGCCGCGGGGCGGTGGGGTGACGAAGAGGTTCCGGCGCACGAACGGAACCTAGCCGGGAGACGCGAAGCGGGGCCACCGGATTTCCGGTGACCCCGCCCACCTCTCCGTCAGTCGAGGGTGGCCAGCTGCTCCCGCAGCGTGTCCAGCCCCATCCCGCCGAGCTTCAGTGCCTCCGTGTGGAACCTCTTGATGTCGAACGCCGCTCCGGCGCGGGCCTGGGCCTCCGCGCGAGCCGCCAGCCAGAGGCGCTCGCCGATCTTGTACGCCGGGGCCTGGCCCGGCCAGCCCAGGTAGCGGTCGATCTCGTCGCGGACGTGGGCCTGGTCGGTGATCGTGCGGGTCAGCATGAACTCCAGGCCCAGCTCCGGCGTCCAGCGGGCACCCTCGTGGAAGCCCGTTCCGGCCGGGATCGGCAGCTCCAGGTGCATGCCCAGGTCCACCACCACGCGGGCCGCGCGGAACAGCTGCTCCGACAGCATCCCCAGCAGGTCGCCGTCGTCGGACAGGTAGCCCAGCTCCTCCATCAGGCGCTCCGCGTACAGGGCCCAGCCCTCCGCGTGCCCGGAGGTGAACGCCACCAGCCGCTGGTACTTGTTCAGGCCGGCCGACTGGTCCACCGCCGTCGCGATCTGGAGGTGGTGGCCCGGCGCTCCCTCGTGGTACACCGTGCTCGTCTCGCGCCAGGTGCTGAACTCGTCCCGGCCCGACGGCAGGGACCACCACATGCGCCCCGGACGGGTGAAATCCTCGCTCGGGCCCGTGTAGTACGCGCCCACGCCGCCACCCGGCGGGGCGATCTTGCATTCCAGGGCCATCACCCGGTCGGAAATCTCGAAGTGCTTGCCGCGCAGGAATTCCAGGGCGTCGTCGGACAGGCGCTGCATCCACGCCTCGAACTGCGCGCGCCCCCGCACGCGGTAGCGCGGGTCCGCGTCCAGCGCCGCCGCCGCCTCGGCCGGCGACGCGCCCGGCTTGATCCGGCCGGCCACCGCGCGCATCTCGGCCTCGATCCTGGCGAACTCCGCCCAGCCCCACTCGTAGGCCTCCCGCAGGTCCAGTGCCGCGCCGACGAAGTACCGCGACCACAGGCGGTAGACGTCCTCGCCGACGGCGTCCTTGACCGGGGCCTTCGGCGCCAGTTCGGCCCGCAGGAAGCCGGCGAACTCCGCGAACGCCTCCTCCGCGGCCCGCGCGCGGTGCCCGAGGTCGGCCGCCAGCGCCGAACCCGGCGAAGGCGCGACGAGCTGGGTGAAGAAGCCCGTCTCGTCCTTCATGCCCGCCCACGTCTCGCACTGCTCCGCGACCTTCGCGACCTGCCGCAGCGCCGAGACGTGCCCCGCGTCGGCCGCCGAGAGCAGGCCGCTGCGGACGTTCGCCAGCGCCTGCGGGACCTCGGCGATCCGGGCCGAGAGGGTCGCCCAGTCCTGCTCGGTGTCCAGGGGCATCAGGTCGAACGCCATCCGCAGTTCGTGCACCGGGCTGGAGATGACGTTGAGGCTCGCCACGTCCAGGCCGGCCTCGTGGATCTCCAGCTCCAGGCCGACGCGCTCGGTGAACACGGCCTTCGCGGCGCGCTCGGCGGCGTCGCGCGGCTCGGCGGCGGTGACGGCGGCGTGCGCCCGCGCGGCCAGCCCGGCGCGCTCGGCGAAGCCCGCCGCCGAGTAGTCGGTCAGCCGGTGGTCGTGGCCGGCGACGCCGTGGACGGTCGCCGCGACCGGGTCCGCGGCCACGTAGTCGTCGACGTAGCGGTCACAGATTTCGTGCACGCCTTCGGAAGCAGTAGAAGCCATGCGCCGCACGCTACCGGGCCACTTGCACCCGGTGGTACGTACTCAGGCACGGGCCGGGACGAGCCCCAGCCGGGCGATCACCTCGCGCGTCGCCTTCGAGCGGTTGAACGTGTAGAAGTGCAGGTTCGGCACGCCCTCGGCGATCAGCTTCTCGCACAGCTCGGTGGTGACGTCGATGCCCGCCGCGCGGAACGCCTTGGGGTCGTCGGCCAGCGGTTCGAGGCGGTCCAGGACCTTCCGGGGTGCCGGTGCGCCGGACAGCTTGATCGTCGTCTGCAGGGTCCGCATGGTGGTCAGCGGCATGACGCCCGGCAGCACCGGGACGTCGCAGCCGGTCGCGGCGACCCGGTCGCGCAGCCGCAGGAAGTCCTCGGGGTCGTGGAACAGCTGCGCGATCGCGAAGTCCGCGCCCGCGCGCAGCTTGCGGACCAGGTACTTCGTGTCCGACTCCAGGTCGGCCGAGCGCGGGTGGCCGTAGGTGTAGGCGGAGACGCCGACGCAGAAGTCGCCCAGCTCACGGACCAGCTGCACCAGCTCTTCGGCGTAGGTGAGGCCCTCCGGGTGCGGGATCCACTCGCCGTAGACGTCGCCCGGCGGGTCGCCGCGCAGCGCGAGGATGTTGCGGACGCCGACCGAGGCGTACCAGCCGATCACGTTCCGCAGCTCGGCGACGGAGTGGTTGACCGCGGTCAGGTGCGCCATCGGCACCAGCGTCGTCTCGGTCGCGACGCGGGCGATGCTGCGGACCGTACCGTCGCGGCTGGAGCCGCCGGCCCCGTAGGTGATCGACATGTACGCCGGGTCGTACGGCTCGAGCTCCCGGATCGCCTTCCAGAGGACGGCCTCGTCCGCCGTGTCCCGGGGTGGGAAGAACTCGATGGAGAACTTCGGCCCGTCTCCGCGCAACCGCTCGATCACCGACGTCATACCTCGAATGTTAAGGGCCACGGCTTTAGACTCGATACAGGAGTGAGCGATGAGGTACGACGACGCCAGCTGGGACGAGGACGTGCGCCTCGCCGTCTACCGCGCCTTCGCCGACCGCGGCCGCGCGCCGTCCGCGCCCGAGCTGGCCGACGCCGCCGGCGGGTCGCTGGCCGTCGCCAAGCAGGCCCTGCACCGGCTGGCCGACGCCCACCACCTGGTGCTCGACGAGTGGGAGCACGTCGTCCTGGCCCACCCCTTCGCCGCGAAGTCGCTCGGCTTCTCCGTGATGGGTTCGCACACGCTGTGGTGGGGCGGCTGCGCGTGGGACTCGTTCGCCATCCCGCACCTGGTCGACACCGAGCCGGAGGTGCTGGTGGCGACCCGCTGCCCCGGCTGCGGGCAGCCGCACGCGCTGGTGGTGAACCGGTCCACGCCGCCCGAAGGCAGCCAGGTGGCGCACTTCCTGGTCCCCGCCGCGCGGATGTGGGACGACGTGCTGCACACGTGTGCGAACCAGCGCCTGTTCTGCTGCGAGTCCTGTGTGGACGCCTGGCTGGCGGAAACCGGGCAGGCCAAGGGGTCCGTGCTCGACCTGGTCACCCTGTGGCGGCTCGCGCGCGGCTGGTACGCGGGCCGGCTGGAGCGCGGCTACCGGCGGCGCGAACCGCACGACGCCGTCGCCTACTTCGCCGAAGCCGGCCTCACCGGTCCGTTCTGGGCGGCCACCGCGGGAGTCTGATTCGCCACATCGGGGTGACCCGGCGGGCCGGACCCGCGCGGGTTCCGCGAGGATGGCGGGATGAACGCGCCCGTCGCCGACAGTGACCTGCCCGCCCACGTCGAGCGCGCGCTGGCCGGGTTCCTCGAGCGGGCGAGCGCCGAAATCCTGGGGACCGAGCCCACCGTCGCCGCCGGGATCGACGCGCTGCGCGGGTTCGTGCTCGGTGGCGGCAAACGCTTGCGCCCGACGTTCGCCTGGTGGGGCTGGCGCGGCGCGGGCGGCGACCCGGCGGGTCCGGACGCCGAGGGGGTGCTGCAGGCGGTGTCCAGCCTGGAGCTGATCCAGGCGTGCGCGCTGATCCACGACGACCTCATCGACTCCTCCGACTCCCGCCGCGGCAACCCGACCGTGCACATCGCGAGCGCGAAGCTGCACGCCGACCGCGGCTGGCTCGGCTCGCCGGCGTCGTTCGGCCTGGCCACCGCGGTGCTGGTCGGCGACCTGGCGCTGGCCTGGGCGGACGACATGTTCGCCGACGCTCCCCTGCCGGCCGGGACGCTCGCCGCGGCCCGCCCGGCCTGGCGCGCGATGCGCACGGAAGTGCTCGCCGGGCAGTACCTCGACGTCCGCACGCAGGCCACCGGGGACGCCTCCGTCGAGGCCGCGCTCAAGATCGACCGGCTCAAGACCGCCGCCTACACCGTCCAGCGCCCGCTGCACTTGGGTGCCGCGCTCGGCGGCGCGTCCCCGGAACTGATCGCCACGCTGCTGGAGTTCGGCGGCGAGGTCGGGGTCGCCTTCCAGCTGCGCGACGACCTGCTGGGCGTGTTCGGCGACCCGTCGGTCACCGGCAAGCCCGCCGGCGACGACCTGCGCGAGGGCAAGCGCACCCTGCTCGCCGCGCTCGGCCTGCAGCTCGCGGCCGAGAAGGGCGAGCGGGCCGCGGCCACGGTCATCGCGGACGCGATCGGCGACACGGACCTGACCGACGAGGGCGTCGAGACCGTCCGGATGGCGTTGCAGCAGGTCGGCGCGGTCGACGCGGTCGAGCGCCGGATCGACGAGCTGACGACGGCGGCGATGGCCGCACTCGACCGCGCGCACCTGGCCGAGCCGGCGCCTGCCGCGCTGACCGGGCTGGTCGTCAAGGCCACCCAGCGGACGTACTGACGTGCGGCGGATCGACGGGCCGGCCGACCACGTCGTCGTCATCGGCGCGGGGCTGGCGGGGCTTTCGGCGACGCTGCACCTGCTCGGCGCCGGACGGCGGGTCACGCTGCTGGAGCAGGCGGACGTCCCCGGCGGGCGGGCCGGGCAGCAGAGCTTCGACGGCAACGCGGTCGACACCGGCGCGAGCGTGCTCACCATGCCGGAGCTGCTCGAAGAGGCGTTCGCCGCGGTCGGCGAGCCGCTGGCCAAGAACCTGCGCCTGACCCGGCTCGACCCGGCGTACCGGGCGCGGTTCGCCGACGGCAGCACGCTGGCGCTGCACACCGACGGCGACGCGATGGAGGCCGAGATCCGCGCCTTCGCCGGCGCCCGCGAAGCGGTGGGTTACCGGGCGCTGCGTCGCTGGCTGACCGAGCTGTACGCGGCCCAGAAGGACCGGTTCATCGGGGCCAACTTCGATTCGCCGTTCGACCTGGCCCGTCCCGAGCTGGCCCGTCTCGGCGCGCTGGGCGGTTTCGGCAGGCTCGGCCCGCGCGTCGGCCGCTACCTGCTCGACGAGCGGGTCCGGCGGCTGTTCACCTTCCAGTCGCTGTACGCCGGGCTCGACCCGGCGCGCGCGATCGGCGCGTACGGCGTGATCGCGTACATGGACACCGTCGGCGGCGTCTACTACCCCGAAGGCGGGATGGGCGAGATCGGCCGGGCGATGACCGGCGCGGCCGCGCGGGCGGGCGCGGACGTGCGGTTCGGGACCGAAGCCGCGTGGCTCGAACGGGTGCATTCGCGGGTGCGCGCGGTCCGGACGCGCTCGGGCGAGCGGATCGCCTGCGACGCCGTCGTGCTGGCCACCGAGCTGGGGACGGCCTACCGGCTCCTCGGCGCGCGGCCTCGGCGGCCGGTGCCGCTGCGCTACTCGCCGTCCGCCGTGGTCCTGCACGGGCGGACCACGGAAAAGTGGGACCTCGGGCACCACACGATCTTCTTCGGCGCGGCCTGGGAGCGGACGTTCACCGAGATCATCCGCGAGGGCAAGCTGATGAGCGACCCGTCGCTGCTGGTCACCCGCCCGACGGCGACCGACCCGGGGCTGGCCGGCCGCGGCGGCGAGATCGTCTCGGTGCTCGCGCCCGCGCCGAACCTGCGCCGCGGCCCGATCGACTGGGACCGCGTCCGCGGGCCGTACCGCGAAGAGCTGCTCCGCACGCTCGAAGCGCGTGGTCTGACCGGGTTCGGCGAGGAGTTCACCGTCGACGAGACGATCACCCCGGCGGACTGGGCGGCGCGCGGGCTGACGGCCGGGACGCCGTTCTCGCTGGCGCACACGTTCACCCAGACGGGCCCGTTCCGCCCGGCGAACCTGGTCCGCGCGGCGGGCAACGTCGTGCTGGCCGGCTGCGGCACGACACCGGGCGTCGGCATCCCGCCGGTGCTGATCTCCGGACGGCTGGCGGCGGAACGGATCACCGGCCGGTGAACGAACTCGACGCCGCCGGCATCCACGGGCCGTCGCTGCGGGCCGCGTACACCGAGTGCCGCCGAATCAACGCCCACTACGGCCGCACGTTCTTCCTGGCGACGCGCCTGCTCCCGGCCCGGGCGCGGCCGGCGGCGCACACGTTGTACGGCTTCGCGCGGATGGCCGACGAGCTGGTCGACAACCCGGCGCCGGGCAGCGACCCGGCGGCTGCCCTGGACCGGGTCGGCGCCATGGTGGACGTCGTCTTCTCCGGCGGCGACCCGGGCGAACCGGTGCTGGTGGCCCTGGCCGACACCGTGCGGCGGTACGGCCTCTCGCGGGAGCTCTTCGACGCGTTCCTGAAGTCCATGCGGATGGACCTCGCACCGGTCGAATACCGGACGTTCGCCGAACTGGGCGAATACATGTACGGCTCGGCCGCGGTGATCGGGCTGCAGATGCTGCCGGTGTTCGGCACGGTCGGCCCGCCGGCCGACGCTTCGCCGGGAGCCGTCGCGCTCGGGGAGGCGCTCCAGCTGACGAACTTCCTGCGCGACGTCGGCGAGGACCTCGACCGCGGGCGGCTGTACCTGCCGACCTCGGAACTGGCCGCCTTCGGCGTCACCCGCGAACTGCTCGAGGCCCGGCGGCCCGACCCACGGATCCGGGCGGCCCTGGCGTACTTCGTCGCGCGGACGCGGGCGGTGTACCGGCGGGCCGAAGCGGGTGTGGCGTTGCTGCGTCCCGAATCGCGCCCGTGCGTGCGGACGGCGTTGACGTTGTACGAGGGAATCCTGGACGAGATCGTGGCTTCGGACTACGACATCCTGACGCGGCGAGCAGTGGTCCCGAAGTGGCGCAGGCTGGTGGTCGCACTACCACCCTTGGCCACCGTCTGGACGCGCGAGACGCTCGGAGGCGGTCGTAGGCTGCGATCATGACCGAACGACGCATCCGGATCGGCCTGCAGCTCCAGCCGCAGCACGCCGACTACGACTCCATCCGGCGCACCGCGTCGGCCGCCGAGGACCTCGGGGCCGACATCGTCTTCAACTGGGACCACTTCTACCCGCTCTACGGCGATCCCGACGGCAAGCACTTCGAGTGCTGGACCATGCTCGGCGCGTGGGCGGAGTCGACGTCCCGGGTGGAGATCGGTGCGCTCGTCACCTGCAACAGCTACCGCAACCCCGAGCTGCTCGCCGACATGGCGCGGACGGTCGACCACATCTCCGGCGGCCGGCTCATCCTCGGCATCGGCTCCGGCTGGTTCGAAAAGGACTACGACGAGTACGGCTACGAGTTCGGCACCGCAGGCGGCCGCCTCGACGACCTCGCCGAGTCCCTCCCCCGGATCGAGAGCAGGCTCGGCAAGCTGAACCCGGCGCCGACCCGCAAGATCCCGGTGCTGATCGGTGGCGGCGGCGAGAAGAAGACGCTCAAGCTCGTCGCCAAGCACGCCGACATCTGGCACGGCTTCGGCGACCCGGAGGTCGTCGAGCGCAAGGTCCAGATCCTCGACCAGCACTGCGCGGACGTCGGCCGCGACCCGGCCGAGATCGAGCGCTCGTGCGGTGTCCAGGGCGAGCCGGACGAGCTGGGTCCGAAGCTGCTCGGGCTGGGCGTCACGACGTTCACGGTCGGCGTGGGCGGCCCGGACTACGACCTCGACGCGCTGAAGTCCTGGATCGCCTGGCGCGACAAGACCCAGGGCTGAGCTTCACCCGCGCGCCCGGTGCGCGGCGACGCGTTCGCGCGTCGCGCACCGGGGCGAGCAGTACCGCCGCGGACTTCCGCCGCCTGTGTGGGCGAAGGGCTTCCCGCACGCCGGTGACGCGCACAGCCCTCCCGGCGGCCCCTGGCGCTCCGCCAGGAGCGACGCCAGGCCCAGCGCCGAGGACGTCACCAGCCAGGCGCCCCACGGCCCGTCGTCGGCGCTGTCGATGTGCAGGTGCCAGCCGTAGCCGTCCTCGTGGTCCGTCAGGCGCGGCGGGCCGGCGTACGCAGCGAACAGCCCGTTGAGCACTGAAGCCGCCGAAGCGGCGTCACGCGCTGCGAAGACTTCGCGCAGCTCAAGCGCTGCCGCACGCAGTTCCGACACGTCGCTCGAAGAGAGCGAGACGTCCGGTTCGCCGTGAGCACGCAGGACCTGCGCCACCACGGCCGGCTCCGGGGACGGGGCCAGCAGGACACCCAGCAGGTCCACCGCGCGCTGCACGGAATCCCGGTGCGGAAAAGCCATGCCCCACTGTAACGTCTTGCTGGTGATAAGACGTTACCTGGTCGGCGCCACGCTCGCCCGGACCGGCGACGAGCTGTCCGGTCCCGCGCTGCTGCTGCTCGGGATGACCGCCGGCCCGCACGCCGGTGCGGCGTTGCTCGCCGGGCTGACCGCGGCCGCCGCCGCGGGCGGGCCGGTGTTCGGCGCGCTGCTGGACCGCAGTGCGCGTCCGGGACGGCTGCTCGCGGTCGCGCTCGGCGGCTACGCGGGCGGGATCGCGCTGGTCAGCGTCACCTTCGGGCACCTGCCACTGACCGCTGTCGTCGCGGTGGCGGTGGTGACCGGCCTGCTCAACCCCGCCATCGCCGGCGGGTGGACCGCGCAGCTGCCCGCGGTCGCCGGGCCCGCGCTGACGGCCGCCAGCCGGTTCGACGCCATGACCTTCACCGCCGCCGCCCTCACCGGGCCCGGGCTCGCCGGGCTCCTCGGCGGGCCGGCCGGGCTCGTGGTCGCCGTCGGCCTGGTCGCCGCGGCGATCCCGGTGGCGTGGTTCCTGCCGAAGCGGTCACCGCGGAAGAGCCGCCTCCGGGACGGTTTCGGTGTCCTGGTCCGCAACGTGCCGCTGCGGCGGGCGACCGTCGCCTCGACGATCTCGTGCGCGGGCATCGGGATGGTCACCGTGTGTTACCCGCTGCTGGGCGCGGCGCACCTGCGCGGCCCGGCGGACGGCGCGCTGCTGCTGGCCGTCCTGGCGGTGGCCTCGCTGCTGGCCAACGCCGTCCTCGCGAGGTGGCCGCTGCCGTGGGCGCCCGACCGGACGGTGTGGCTGAGCACCCTCCTCCTCGCGGCAAGCTGCCTGGTGGCCGCGACCGGGCATGGCGTCGTCTTCGCGGCCGTGCTGGCCGGGTTCGCCGAAGGTCCGCAGCTCACGGCCTTGTTCGCGATCCGGCACCGCGAGGCGCCGGAGCACGTCCGCGCGCAGGTGTTCACGACGGCGGCGAGCGTGAAGATCACCGGGCTGGCCGCGGGCGCGGCGCTGGCCGGCCCGCTGGCCGCGTGGTCGCTCCCGGCGTGCCTGATCGCCGCCGCGGCCGTTCAGCTGGTCGCGGCGTCGACAGCTTTCCGCAGGTCAGAACGCCATGGCCTGGGCGCGCCGCTTGACCTCGGTGCCGTGGCTGGTCCGCAGGGCGTTGATGGGCGTGCTCCCGGGCAGCGTGTCGTCCGCGGTGAACAGCCACCGCAGCATCTCGGTCCGCGAGAACCCGGAGTCGGCGAGCACGGTGATCGTGCCGGCCAGGCCCTTGACCACGCCGTCTCTGACGAAGAAATCGCTGGGCACGCACAGGTCACCACCGCGCTTCAGCGCGATCAGCTGCCCGTCGCGCAGCATCTGCCGCACCTTGTTGGCCGAAGTCCCGAGAACGGTCGCCACCTCCGCCAGCGGAAGGACCGCGATGGCGGTGTCGAGGATGTCTTCGGCGACAGGAATCCCACTCACAGGTGACACTGTGCCACATTTCGTCCCCTCACCCGCTAGTGCGCACGGGTGACCCGCGAGGTCTCCTCCACGAGGCGTGGCCGATTCCGTACGATCCATACTCGTGACACGCACCCAACCCAGCCTGGTCGGCACGCTCCTGGAGCGGCGCTACCGGGTGGACCGGCTGCTCGCCCACGGCGGAATGTCTTCCGTCTATCGGGGGACGGACACCCGGCTGGACCGTCCGGTCGCGATCAAGATCATGGATCCGCGGTTCGCCGACGACCGGTCGTTCGTCGACCGGTTCGTGCGCGAGGCGCAGTCCGCGGCGCAGCTGCACCACCCGCACGTCGTGGCGGTGCACGACCAGGGGTTCGACCTGCCACCGGGTGCGGAGTCGGGGCTGGCGTTCCTGGTGATGGAGCTGGTCGACGGCGGGACGCTGCGCGACCTGCTGGACGACGGCCCGCTGGACGTCGCGCTGGCGCTGAGCGTCGCCGAGCCGGTGCTGTCGGCGCTGGCCGCGGCGCACCGGTCCGGGCTGGTGCACCGGGACGTGAAGCCGGAGAACGTGCTGATCGGCCGGGTCGGGCAGCACACCGGCGGGGCGGTGAAGGTCGCGGACTTCGGCCTGGTGCGGGCCGTGGCGAGCGCGGGCACGACCTCCGCGAGCGTCATCCTCGGCACGGTCGCCTACCTCTCCCCCGAGCAGGTCGAAACCGGCGCGGCGTCCGCGCGCGGCGACGTCTACTCCGCCGGGATCCTGCTGTACGAAATGCTGACCGGCCAGGTGCCCTACACCGGGGACACCGCCATTTCGGTCGCCTACCGGCACGTGAACGACGACGTGCCGCCGCCGAGCCTGCTGCGCCCTGACCTGCCGCCCGCCCTCGACGACCTGGTCGTCCGGGCGACCCGGCGGGACCCGCAGCTGCGGCCGGCCGACGCCGGGGAGTTCCTCAGCCAGCTGACCGCGGTGCGCGCCCAGCTGGGGCTGCTGCCGGTGACCGTGCCGATCCCGGTGTCCCACGGCCAGGGCGACCTCGCCGACACCGAGCGCACACTGCCGCGGATCCCGCAGGTGCCCGACACCGCGAAGACGATGCCGGTGCACCGCCCGAACGCGACGCGGGCGCTGAGCCACGTCGCCGGGCCGGCGACCACGCAGGTACCGCCCGTGACGCCGCCGCCGCGGCGCCGGAGCCGGCCGGAGCCGGAGAAGCCGCCGCAGGACAACCGCAAGCGGGTCCTGGTGATCGCGGCCGCGGTGCTGCTGCTCGGCGGGCTGATCGGCGCGTTCGCGTTCATCCTCACCGACACCGGCGGCGACAAGACCGCCCGCGTGCCGAAGCTGGTCGGGCTGAACCAGGCCGCGGCGGGCGACGCGCTGCGGGCGGTGAAGCTGACCCCGACCTTCAGCCAGGAGTACGACAACACGGCGCCGTCGAACACGGTGCTGCGCGCCGACCCGCCCGAGGGCACGACGCTGTCGCCGAACGCGACGGTGTCGGTGGTGCTGTCGAAGGGCCGCCCGCAGGTGCCGGACGTCCGGCCGGGCACCGCGCTCGCCGACGCCGAGCAGGCGATCAAGGCGGCGCAGCTGACGCCGGTCCGCGGCACCGACGACTTCGACCCGGAGGTCCCGCAGGGCGCGGTCATCCGCACGACGCCGGCCGCGGGCAGCCAGCTGACCATCGGCGGCCAGGTGACGATCATCGTGTCGAAGGGCCCGATCCCGCTGCCGCCGGTCCCGGACGTCACGGGCCGGAGCAAGGACGAGGCGTTCGGCCTGCTGCAGCAGGCCGGGTTCGAGCCGTTCCAGGCGGGCGAGGAGTTCAAGCAGGACGTCCCGGGCGGCGCGGTCACCCGGACCGACCCGCCGGCGAATTCGCAGCCGAAGGCCAAGCGGATCGGCGTGTTCGTCAACAACGCGGTCCAGGTGCCGGACGTCCGGTTCCGCTCGTTCGAGGACGCCCAGAAGATCCTGGAGCAGGCGGGCCTGAAGGCCGACCGCGACGGCGGCGGCCGCGGCCGCGGCAACGGCGGCGGCGGGTTCGACTTCGTGTTCCAGCAGGACCCGCAGCCGGGCTCGTTCGTGGCGAAGGGCTCGAAGGTCAAGCTGAAGGGCTTCGGGGGATGATCGGCAGCCGGGGCCGCGTGACGGGCACGATCGGCCCCGGCCTCATCGGCGAGGTGCTGCTGAACGTCCGCGGCGGCACGGAGGCGTTCTACGCGTACCCGGCGGATCCGGAGGAGACGTTCACTTCGGGCACGCAGGTCCTGGTGGTGGACTTCGAGCCGCCGCGGACGGTTTACGTGGAACGGTGGCAACCGCTGACCCGCTGATCGAGCGGGTCACGCGCACGGCCCCCGCCGCAAACACCCCGAACCACGGCAAAATCCCCGCCGCCGACCGGCGCGGCCAATGTGCTCCGCGCACCGCCGTGAATTCACCCGGCCGGTGGCAACCGCCGGCCCGCTGACAGCGTCGAAGAGGCACCAACACACCCACAACAGAAAAGCGAGGGGGTCGGTGCCATGAGTCTCGTCGAAATCCTGCTGGTCTCGGCCGGTGGCGTCATCGCCGTCTTGATCGTCGTCTTCGGGATCCTGCGATTGCTCTACAAGGTCGCCGAACCGAACGAGGCGCTGATCATCTCCGGGCTCGGCGTGCGCGTCGACCGGGCCGAGACCGCGGACAGCCTGGGGTTCAAGATCATCACCGGCCGCGGAGTGAACGTCATCCCCGGGTTCCAGACCGCGCGGCGGCTGTCGCTGGACACCCGCGGCGTGAACCTGCAGGTCTCCTGCGTCTCCAAGCAGGGTCTGCCGGTCACCGTGCGGGCCGTCGTCATCTACAAGGTCGGCGACGACTACGCCTCGATCGCCAACGCCGCCCGCCGGTTCCTCGACCAGCAAAAAGGCATGAACGACACGATCCACGAGCTCTTCTCCGGCCACCTGCGCTCGATCGTCGGCGGGCTGACCATCGAGGAGATGATCCACAACCGGGACGCGCTCACCGGCGAGGTGCGGCAGTCCTCGGCCACCGAGATGATCAAGCTCGGCCTGATCGTCGACTCGCTGCAGATCCAGGAGATCGACGACGAGTCCGGCTACATCCTCAACCTCGGCAAGCCGCACGCCGCCGCCGTGGCCGCGTCCGCCCGGATCGCCGAAGCCCAGCGGGACCAGGAAGCCGCCGAGGTCGAGCAGATCTCCGCCGCGAAGAAGGCCGCCGCCGTGCGGGAAAGCCAGATCCAGCAGGCCGGCTACCAGGCCGAGGTCGACCAGGCGCGGACGAAGGCGTCGCAGTCCGGCCCGCTGGCCGAGGCGACCGCGCGCCAGGAGGTCGTCGTCCAGGAGACGCGGGCCGCCGAGCTGGAGGCCGCGCTGGCCGAGCAGCGGCTGCAGTCGCAGGTCCGCAAGCCGGCCGACGCGAAGGCCTACGACACGCGCACGACCGCCGACGCCGCCCGTGACGCCTCGATCGCCAAGGCCCAGGCCGAGGCGAAGGAGACCGAGCTGCGGGCCGCCGCGGACGCCACCCGCGTCAAGACGGCCGCCGAGGCCGAGGCCCAGGCCACCAAGGCCCGCGCGGAGGCGATGGCGGGCGCGACCCGGGCGACCGGCGAGGCCGAGGCCGCCGCGGCCAAGGCCCGTGGCCTGGCGGAAGCCGAAGCCGCGAAGGCCCGCGGCCTCGCCGAAGCCGAGGCGGCCCGCGCGAAGGGCCTCGCCGAAGCGGACGCGATCAAGGCGCGCGCCGCGGCGCTGGCGGAGAACCAGGAAGCCGTCGTCGCGCAGCAGCTGGCCGAGCGCTGGCCGGAGATCGTCGAGGCGGGCGCGAGCGCGTTCGGCAACGTCGACCACATGGTCGTGCTCAACGGCGCCGACGGCGTGTCCGACATGTTCGCCAAGGCGCTTTCGCTCGGCGGAACCGGTCTCGGCCTGGCCCGGCAGCTGATGGACGCGATGGGCAAGCCGCCCGAGAAGGAGCTCGACGAGGCCGCCCGGAAGAACGGCGAACTCAAGTTGAGCGACTAGCGCGTCACGCAGCGTACGGCCCTTGTGTCCCGGATCACGGGAAGCAAGGGCCGTACGCCCGATCGGGGGCGGAAATTCCCGGGCGGTTGTCCTACCGTGGGCGCATGGTGCCGGACAGCGTGTCGCGGGCCGCCCGATGAGCAGCTTCTTCACCGGCGGTCCGCGCGAGCGTCCCCTGTTCCCGGTCCCGGAGCAGGAGCTCTACGCGTTCAACGGACGGCACTGGACCGATGCCCCGCGCGAGCACATCGTCCCGGCGGTGCTGCCGTGGGCGCAGCCGCTGGGCCGCTCCGAACGCACGGTGGTCGCGTTGCGGATCATCGAGGTGTGGCCGGAGGCGCTGACCCTGCGCATCACGGTGTACTCGCGGGACAGCCTGGTCGACGACCCCGCCGAGGGGCTGATCGACCACCGGCGCAAGCCCGACTACAACGGGTTGCTGATCGGCGTGCTCTACGCCGACGGCAGCCGGGCGAGCTCCGAGACGATCTCGGTGCCGTCCGCGTCCGAACCGGAGGCCCCGGTGCTGCGGGCCCAGCCGGTCGGCGGCACGCGTTTCGCCGTCGAGCACGAGGTCTTCCTGTGGCCGCTCCCCTCGGCCGGCCCGCTGAAGCTGGTCGTGCAGTGGACCGACCGCGACATCCCGGAGACCCGCACGACGCTCGACGGCGGCGCCATCCGGTCCGCGGCGAAGGACGCCGCGGAGATCTGGCCCGGTCTCGGCAAGCGGCAGGTGAACGGCCTGCCGGTGCGCCGGGTCGGCAAGCAGGTCGCGCTCACCCCCGACTGGGGGACCCCGGTGGCCCGGGCGGAAGACGCCCGGCCTGCTCCGGGCGAATGAATCTTTTTCCCGATCTGTGAGCCCGGGCACCGTGGCCCGGGGTATCTCGAATGGCTGAACGGGGTGGGCAGTTAGCTTCGTGGAAACACTTCGACCACCCGACCGTCATGTCGGGCTGGTGCAGTGGGTCCAACCCCTTCCGACGCACGAGGCCGTGCGCCCCCAGCGAACCCGGAAAGGTCGCCCATGGCAGGCTCGCAGCTCAGCGCACTCGACGTCGCTTTTCTTTGCCTGGAAAGCGAAACCACCCCGATGCACATGGGAGCGGTGGTCACCTTCACCGCCCGCGGCCCGGTGGACCAGGCCGCGTTGACCGTGTTGCTCGCGCAGCGCGCCGCCCGGCTGCCGAAGCTGCGCCAGCGGGCCCGCGCGGAACTCTTCCCGCCGGGCTCGGCCAGCTGGAGCGACGACCCGGATTTTGTTGCGGCCGACCACATTCACCACGTCGTGCTGAGTTCGCTGTACGAACCGGACCCCCTTTCCGCGTACGCGTCCCGCTGGATCGCCGAGCCGCTCGACACGACCCGGCCGCTGTGGGACCTGACGCTGGTCACCGGGCTGCCGGACGGGAAATTCGCACTGCTGCTGAAACTGCACCACGCGCTGACCGACGGCGCCGGCGCGTACGCGGTCGCGGCCGGCCTGCTCGACGGCGTGAAACTGCCGGAGCGGGCCCCCGCGCCCATCCCCGCCCCGCGCTCCACTTTGGACACCGTGAAGGACGCGCTGGGCACGGTGTGGGGCCAGGCCGGGATCGCCTCGTCGCTGGTGCGAGCGGCCCGCCCGCCGCTCTCGCCGGTGTCGGCACCACCCTCGGCCGAGCGGCGCTTGGGCTTCGTCCGGCTGCCGCTGACCGAGCTGCGCCGGGTACGCCGCGCGCACGGCGGCACGACCAACGACGTCGTGCTGGCGGTGCTGTCGGGGGCGCTGCGCGAGTGGCTGGTGAACCGCGGGCAGCGCGCCGACGGCCGCACGCTGCGCGCGCTGATCCCGGTGAGCGTGCGCGGCCGGGCCGGTGAGCAGCTCGGCGGCAACAAGCTTTCGGGTTACCTGTGCGACCTGCCGGTGGGCGAGGACGACCCGGTCGAGCGGCTGCGGGCGGTCCGCCGGGCGATGACCCGCAACAAGGCGGCGGGCCCGAGCCGCGGCGCGGGTGCCCTGCCGCTGCTGGCCGACCACGTCCCGCCGCTGCTGCACCGCCTGGGCACGCGCACGGCGGGCCAGGCCGCGCCGATGCTGTTCGACCTGGTGATCACCACGGTCCCGCTGCCACCGGCCCGGCTGTCGCTGCACGGCGCCCGCCTGGCCGAGATCTACCCGTTCGTGCCACTGGCCCCGCGCCACGCGGTGGGCATCGCGGTGGCGACGTACCGGGATTCGGTCCACATCGGACTGCAGGCCAACGGCGCGGCGGTCCCGGACGTGGGGTCGCTGCGTGACGCGGTCCTGAAGTCGGCGGCCCGGCTGCTCGACGCCTCCTAGTCCCCGGCGGCCGCCCGGATCAGCGCCTGAGCGGCCCAGCGCATCACCTCGGTGGCCTCGTCCGGCTCGAGGTGGCACGCGTCCCGGGTGACGATCAGCGCCTCGACCCCGTAGACGAGCATGAGGGCCATCGTCAGCCGGCGGTGCGCCTCGGGCGGCAGCTTGCCTTCGAGCCGTCCGCGAGCACGGCCCGGATGTCCTGATGCCGGCCCTCGCGCTGGGCGCCGGCGTGGCGGCGCGCGCCGGGGTGCCGGTCCTGGCGATCCCCGCGCTGGACGACACGGTGATCGCGGGCGCCCTGCGTGCCGGGGTGCGCGGCTTCCTCCCCGCACACCCCGCGCCGGCCGACGTCACCCGTGCGATCCGCAACGTCGCCGCCGGGGCCGTCGTGTTCGGCGACGGCCTCGCGGACCGGCTCCCCCGGCTGCTGCAGTCCCCCGCGCCGCTGCCGGAGCTCACCCTGGCCCGCACCGCGGGCCTGGGCCCGGTCTAGCCGCGGAGCATCTCCGCGACCAGGAACGCCAGCTCCAGCGACTGCTGCGTGTTCAGCCGCGGGTCGCAGGCCGTCTCGTAGCGGCCGGACAGGTCGACGTCGGAGATCTCCTGGGCGCCGCCCAGGCACTCCGTGACGTCCTCGCCGGTCAGCTCCACGTGGATGCCGCCCGGGTACGTGCCCAGCTGGTTGTGCACCTCGAAGAAGCCCTGGACCTCGTCGACGATCCGGTCGAAGTGGCGGGTCTTGTAGCCGGTGGACGACTCGTGGGTGTTGCCGTGCATCGGGTCGCACTGCCAGATGACTTTGTGCCCGGACGCCTCGACCTTCTCGACGATCGCGGGCAGCACCTCGCGGACCTTGCCGTTGCCCATCCGCGCGATGAGCGTCAGGCGGCCCGGCTCGTTGCGCGGGTCGAGGCGCTCGACGTACTCCAGCGCCTGCTCCGGCGTGGTCGTCGGGCCGATCTTCAACCCGATCGGGTTGGCCAGCAGCTCGGCGAACGCGATGTGCGCGCCGTCCAGCTGGCGGGTGCGCTCGCCGATCCAGAGGAAGTGCGACGACAGGTTGTACAGCTTGGGGTCCGCCGCGTCCGCGTTGTCCAGGCGCAGCATGGAGCGCTCGTAGTCGAGCAGCAGGGCCTCGTGGCTGGCGAAGATCTCCGTCGACTGCAGCGACGTGTCCGTGACACCGCACGCCGACATGAACCGCAGGCCACGGTCGATCTCGTTGGCCAGCGACTCGAAGCGCTGCGCCGCCGGCGACGCCGACACGAAGTCCTTGTTCCAGTCGTGCACCTGGTGCAGGTCGGCCATGCCGGCGGCGGTGAGCGCGCGGACGAGGTTCATCGCGGCGCCCGCGTTCGCGTAGGCGCGGATCATCCGGCCGGGGTCCGGCACGCGCAGTTCGGGCTTGGCGACCAGGGAGTTGATGATGTCGCCGCGGTAGACCGGCAGGCCCAGCGCGTCGGTCGCGGCCGAGCGCGGCTTCGCGTACTGGCCGGCGATGCGGCCGACCTTGACCACCGGCAGGCTCGCGCCGTAGGTCAGCACCACCGCCATCTGCAGCAGCGTGCGCAGGTTGGCCCGGATGTGCGGCTCGGTGTTGGACTCGAACGTCTCGGCGCAGTCGCCGCCCTGCAGCAGGAACGCCTCGCCGCGGGCGACCATGGCCAGCCGCCCCTTGAGCCGGTCGATCTCGGCCGGGACGGTGATCGGCGGCACGCTCTCCAGCACGCCGCGGACCCGGCGGGTCACCTCGGGGTCGGGCCACTCCGGCTGCTGGGCCGCCGGCAGCGCCAGCGCCTTGTCGAGCCGCGCGCGCAGCTCGGGCGGCAGGGGCGGCAGCTCGGGCAGTGTGTCGACGGGGACGTCCACAGTCCAGTTCACACCCACCAGGATAAGGTCCGCCGCGTGCTGCGCTTCTCCAGGTTGGCCACCGAAGCCCTGGCCCCCTGGGTGTGGGTCCTGACACTGCCGCTCGCCGTCGCCTGGGCCGCCACCGGCCACCGGCCGCTCCCCACGCTGAGCTGGGGACTGCTCATTTCCGTCACCGGTTCGCTGATCCCGATGGCGGTGATCGTGCGCGGCGCCCGGCGCGGCAGGTGGGACGGCCACCACGTGACGAACCGGGCCGGGCGGCGGATCCCGCTGCTGGTCGCCGGGGTGTCACTGGGCCTCGGGTTCGCCGTGCTGCTCGCCGGTGGCGCGCCCGCGCAGCTGGTCGCGCTCGCGGCGTCGATGCTGGCGAGCCTGGTGGTCGCGGTGGCGATCACGTTCGGGGCGAAGTTCAAGATCTCGCTGCACGCCGCGGTGGCCTCGGCCGCCGTCGTCGTGCTGGCCCTGACGTATGGCCCGTGGGCGCTGCTGCTCGCGCTGCTCGCGGCCTGGGTGGCGTGGTCGCGCGTCGCGCTGCGCGACCACACCACCGCGGAGGTGCTGGCCGGCCTGCTGATGGGGGTGGTCGTCGGCGGGGGCGGCTACTGGGTGCTGCTCACCGCCTTGACCTGACCCCGGTCCTCAGCAGGGCCGTCCCGAGGCGAACGTCGCGAACACGCCGGCCCCCGAGAACGCCGGAATCCGCAGCACCAGTCCGCTGTATTTCGGGCCGGTGAAAAGGCACCAGGTGTTCTGGGTGCCGTTTTGTTCGGCGAACGCGGTGAACGGCGGCGTGATCGACGGTGTCGGCGCCCCGAGGCAGAGGTCGTTGCCGTCCGTGCCGAGCAGCCGGAGGCTTTCCGGAAGGCAGAACGTCGTCCGGGCCGACGCCGCCGGGGCGGTCAGCAGGGCCGCGGCCAGCACGGACACGACGAACAACAGCACTCTTTTCATCGGTTTTCCCCTCATTTCCCCCGAGGGGGAAATGTCCCCCTCACCCTTCAGACTGACAGGAGCGGTCCGCGGCGGGGAAGACCCCGTCACGCAGATAGCCCAGCACTGCTTCGTTCCCGCAAGCGTTTTCCCGCGTGAAGACGCCGTGCCCGCCGGCGTCGACGGTGACCATCCGGGCGCGGGCGCCGAACGCCGCCCGCGTCTCGCGCGCGCCGGACAGCGGGGTCGCCGGGTCGCGCCGGTTCTGCACCAGCAGGACGTTCGCCGGACCGGGGCCACCGACGCGCACCGGCGGCTCGGCGCGCTCGACCGGCCAGAACGCGCACGGGTTCACGTTCGCCGCGGCCGGGCCGAACATCGGGTGGGCGGTCCGTGCGCGCGCCACCGCGTGCTGGTAGTAGCCGACCGGCTCCGGCCAGTCGGAGTCGTTGCAGATCACCTGGAGCTGGAGCGCGGCGCGGTTGTCGCCGTCGAGCGGGCCGGCCGCGGCGCGCGTGGTGCCCGCCCATTCCCGGGCCAGTGCCGGGAAGAAGGCGTCGTCGTAGAGCCCGTTCCAGGTGTCCGACCGGAACTCCGGCCCGCGGACGGCGGCGAGCTGGAAGAACTTCGCCGTCACCGCGGCCGGCGTCCGCCCCAGGTGGTAGACGTCGTCGCGCGCGGCCGCCCACGCGGCGAAATCCGGGAAGCGGTCGTCGAACCCTTCGGCGAACCGCTGGTTGGCGCGGACGTCGAGACCGCGCGGCCCGAGAACGCTGTCGAGCACGATCCGATCGGTGCGGCCGGGGAACATCGACGCGTAGGCGGCGCCGAGGTAGCTGCCGTAGGAGACGCCGTAGTAGGAGATCTTCTTTTCCCCCAGCGCTTCCCGGATCCGGTCGAGGTCCCGTGCGGTGTTCGCGGTCGTCATGTGCGGCAGCAGGTCCTTTGTGGACGCATTTTCGCACTTCTCGGCCACCGCCTTGGCTTTCACCGCGGTGACGACGACGTCCCGCGGCCCGTCCGCGTACGGGCCGAGGACCGCGCCACGTTCCTCGGCCGTGGTCATGCCGCACGTGACCGGCGTGCTGTAGCCGGTGCCGCGGGGGTCGAAGCCGACGACGTCGTAGGCGTCCGGGAGGCCGGAGCCGCCCATCCGCTGCAGCAGCTGGGCGGGCATGGCGAGCGCGGGGCTGCCGGGCCCGCCGGGGTTCATCAGCAGCACGCCCCGTTTCCTGCCGGGGGCGGCGGCGTGGCGGGAAAGCGTGAGCTCGATGGTGCGCTCCGGGTGCGCGTAGTCGAGCGGAACGCGCAGGGTGGCGCATTCGAGCCCCTCCGTCGGCGACGGCGACATCCCGTAGTCCGGACAGGGGGCCGTCCACCGGAGTTTCGGAGCCGCGGCGGCCGGAGGTGCCGCGAGCAGGGGCAGGAAGGCCAGGACGATCAGGGTTTTCCGCATGCCCCGAGCTTCCTGCGGTCTGTTCGCGCAGACGTCAGCCCAGGGAACGGAACCACGGCTCCGCCCCTGGGCTGACGGGGATCACGCGGCTTGCGCGCGGGTGTAGAGGTTCTGCGCGTCGGCACCGAAGTACGGGCCGAACATGTAGCCGGGCAGGAAGTTGTAGCCGAAGCTGTTCACCGAGGCCTGCACGCCGGTGCCGGTGCTTTCGTTGAACGAGAGGAACCACGGACCGCCGCTGGAGCCGCCGGTCATGTTGCAGCTCATGCCGTGGTCCTTGGTCAGCAGGAAGTCGGTGAAGGTGCTGCCGCTGCAGTAGATCAGCTTGGTCCCGTCGTAGGGCGAGGCGGCGGGGTAGCCGAAGGTGTACATGGCCTGGTTCTTCGGCTGGTTGAAGGCAATACCCTGCGCGCCGACGACATCGGTGAGCCGCTGGTTGTTGAGCGGGTTGACCACGGCCATGCCGACGTCGTAGTTGATGTCCTCGCCGGCTTCCCACTGCGGAGTGGTGAGGGTGGTCTTGGCGCTCCACTGGCCGTAGGGAGCGTTCCCGTTGTTGTAGCCGGGGACGAAGACCCACTGGGTGTGCCAGGTGCCCTGGTACTTGACGCAGTGCCCGGCGGTGACGACGACACTGCCGTTGGAGCTGGTGACGGCATCCCCGGAGCACGACGCTTTCTGGCCGTTGAAGAGGAAGAAGACACGCCCGGCGGTCTGGGTGACCTTCCCGCCGCCGGTCCAGGGGCCACCGCCGTTCGGGATGCTCTGGATGATCGCGCTCTGGCCTTTGGCCACGTCTTTCGGCGTGACTGCCGGGGCCTTGACGAGCGACTCCATCGGGACGGCTGCCCGCATGGCATCGGGGGTCCAGAAGGGTTTCGCCTCGGCCGGAGTGCCGACGAGGGCGAACGCGAGAGAGAGGATGGCGGTGATCACCGCGGTTTTCGTGTGCTTCAAGACGCCCCACCTTCCGCAGAAGTGAATCGTCGCAAAGGCGACACAACGCCTCGAAAGTAGTTGGCTGTGTACAGAGTGCACAGCCGCCGTTCGGCGTAACGATAGGCGGTCAGCCGTTCCCGGGGTCGAGACCCACCCGCGACTCCTGCAGGGTGAGGAACTGGTCGACGACCTCGGTCACGCCGGGACATTCGCCCGGGCGGAGGGCCGGCAGGACCGACGGCCATTCGTTCGACTGCGCCACCTGAGCGAGGAGCCTCGAACGCGCGGGCTCCGCCAAACGATCGGCCATCGCCACCAGCGCCGAACTCCTCTCGAAGGGCGACAGGGAAGTACTGGCAAGGTGAAGAGCCCGCTCGAGGTCGCATTCGGCCAATCGTTCAAGGAAAGCCTTGACCGCCGCCGAACGGTGCTTGACTTCGAGGTTGTCGAGCACTTCAAGGCCGTCGCCGTAACCGACGGCACCCATCGCTTCGGCCAGTGCCACCGCCAGCAGGGACGGGGCTAATTCATTGACGGGTCCGCCTCGCACGATCTCGGCTGCCGATTCGATTCGACCCTCGGCACAGAATTCCCTGATGACTACCTTATAGGCACTGTCACGATGGTACGATTTTTCGATCTTCCGGGCGATCTCAAGTCCTTGATCCGGAAACCCGGCGGCACAGTGGAGAGCGACCAGTCGAGGCAGCTCGGATTCCATGAGAGACTGCTCGGCCACGCGATCGCCGACACCGCGGACGATGCGGCACACTTCTTTCGCTGCCCCGGCGGCACGGTGCCGACGAACCAGGGGAATCATGACTCCGAACATCGCCGAAGTGCCCACCAGCCGCAGCCCCACCCGTTCGGCCAGTTCCATATCACCCGACTCGGCCAGCAGTTCAGCGATCCCCGAAAAGCCGTGTCGGCGCGCCCCCGACGCCAAGACAACCCGGGCGAACCGTTCGGCAGCCGGCACATCGCGCGCCGCTACGACGAAGTCGGCGACGCGCCGGAATGATGGTTTGTAGCCGTGCTCGTCACTCAGGCTGCGGGCGGCTGATTCGGCCTCCGACGCCAAAGTCTCCGCCTTCGCGGTGTCGCCGGCCTTCAGCAGGCCTTCGGCGATCGCCGTCATGGCCGCCGCACGGACCTCCGTGCCGACATATCCGCTCCACTCGTCGGATTTGATCGCCAGTAGCTCCATCGCCCGCTTGTCGTCATGCGCGGCAAGTGACTCGAGGACAGGGAACAATGCACGCCTGCCGTGAACGGGCGAGAGGAGGTCGAGAAGCGACTCGGCGAAACCAACGCTTCCTTGTTCGATGGCCAGCTCGACGAGATCGCACACGTAGTCCCCGCGGCGATTCGAGTCACCGAGGCCGAGCACCTTCTCCTTCGCTCGTTCGAGGTCGGTGCGAGCCAGGTCTTCGAGTTCCATTGAGAAGACGATCCCAGGCGCGGCCGCGGAGGCAGCGAGGTCGGCTGCTGCTTCCGGATCTCCGTCGTCCCGGAGCCGGCGCGCGGCCCGAGTGATCACGTCGACGCTGGAAGAAAGGTCTAAATCCTCGGCGACTGCGACAGCGCGGGCAACGTCCCCTTGTTCGATCAGCCGACGAGCCACGAAGTAGCGCGTATTGATCCTCGCCTTGTCGTCCGGAATCTTGTCAGCAGCGGCCAGCATCGTGGCCGGGTCGGTCAAGGGACGCGGGGCCGACAAGGTGAGCAGTGCCCGGCAACGCCAGCTGGCATCCCCGATGGCTTCGGCCATCGCCATAGCTCGCGCGAGATCGCCGACGGCCGCGATCTCGGTGAGGAGATACTGTCTGACGATCGGAAACTCTGCTTCGTCGACGGCCTCGGTCACGATTCGATCGGCCTGGTCAGCCCGCCCGGCTCGAACCATTACCGGGACCAGTTCGTAGACCGCGTCGGCTCTCCGTTTCGGCTCGGAGATTGAACGCGCGAGCGCCTCCGCGCGAGCGAATTGGCCCAGCCGCGCCCACAGTGCCGGCAACCGCGCCGGGGTCCGGGCGTTCCGGGCTTCCAGGTCGTCGCGGTGCATCGACAGCTTGAGCAGGCCGACCACGTCGGGCTGGGCCGCTGTGGATACCTCCGCGTGGGCGGCCGCAATCTCGGCCTGGGCCGCGGCCTCACCGCCGGAGACGTCCTGCAGCCGTTCTTGCCTGGCCAGGTCCGTGACGCACTCGACCAGACGCTGGAGCTGCCCGGTCTCCTGCAGAAGCCGCGGATAGCCCAGCAGGAGGAACTGGGGCGTCGACGCGGGCCACCCTCGATCCCGGTACTCGTCGGCCCAAGCCATGAGACGGTCCCGGTAGGCCTGCAGACCGTCCGAGCCGAACCGGCCCACTGCCCGTGCCTGCAGGCCCTCGTGCGCCAGCACGTAGACCTCCGGGCCGAAATTCCACCGGGCCCGCCGTCGGCTGAACGCCCGGCCCTCGACACTGTCCAGGATGCGGTGCACCGAATCCGCCTGCCTGCCGACGAGCTCGACGAGGTCGTCCCGGCTCAGGCCGCCGCGGGCGGCGACCAGCACGCCGAGCACGTCCCGGGCTTCGCCCGCTTCCCCGACCAGGAGCCGGTCGAGATCGCCCTTCATCTCCAGCTCGGCTGCGGAAGCCGCGGACGACGAAACGAGTTCGCGCACGATCGCCGGATCGCGCAGGGGGTGGTCCGGGTGCAACGCCGGCGGGATGCCGGGGTTCGGCCGCCCCGTGACGATCACGCGCATGCCGTGTGTCGGCCGGCGGGGCAGCAGTGCGGCGATGCTCCCCGCTCCGTCGTTCTCCCCCGCTCCGCGGTCCTCGTCGAGCCCGTCGACGATCAGGATCAGCCGGTGGCCGCGGCGCTCAGTGACTTCCGCGGCCGCGTCCAGCAGTCCCGGGAACCCCGACGCGCCGGCGTTCTCCGGCAGCGGGATACCCAGTACCTCCGCCAGTTGCAGGTTCACCTCGGTCAGGAAGCCCGCCCGGCCATCGGCTTCCGCGTCCGGCGCCCGGACGAAGAACGGGACCAGCCGGACTCCCTCGGGCGGATCGAGCGCGAAAGAGGCCATGAGGGCGGTCTTGCCGCTCCAGGCGTCGGCTCTCCACCACGCGTAAGGAGGCGCAGGATCAGCCGCCAGGCAAAACCGCTTCAGCTCGGCCAGCTCGGTCTCCCGGCCGACGAGCTTGTCCGGAGCCAGCTCGCGCACCTTGCCCAGGTACCAGGATTTCGCCGCGCCGGTCGCGCCGTAGTGAAAGTCGCCCGCCACGATCCCGACCTGGACGAGGTCGCCGGTGTTGCCGTCGCCGACGGAGGCCGAGTTGACGATCCGCTCCGGCGGCTTGGTCATCGACGATCCTCCCCCGTCACCGTTCGCTGGCTCTCCCAGCGTCGCTGCGAAACCGCCCGGTGTTACGCCGAAGGCCCCCTCACCAGCGGTGAGGGGGCCTTCGAACCGAACCGATCAAACCACCGCGAGCGGCAGCGCCGTCGGGTGTACCGGTGCCGGCAGGTCCGATGCTCCCGTCAGGTAAGTGTCCACCGCGTTCGCCACCGAACGGCCCTCCGCGATCGCCCACACCACCAGCGACGCTCCGCGGTGGGCGTCCCCGCACACGAACACCCCGGGCGTCTCCGTCTGCCAGTCCGCGCCACAAGACAACGTTCCGCGGCGGGTCAACGAGAGACCCAACCCGGACAGCAGCGGCATCTCCTCGACGCCCTCGAAGCCGATCGCCAGCAGGACCAGGTCCGCCGGCAGCGTCTCCACCTCGTCGTTCACCGGGATGACCTCGCGCCGCCCGGTGGCCGGGTCCTTCTGGACGCGGACCTGCTGCAGCTCCACCGCCGTCACGCGGCCCTCGTCGGAACCCACGAACCGGCGCACCGCCACCGCGAACTTGCGCTCGCCCGCCTCTTCGTGCGCCGCGTACGTGCGCAAGATGTACGGCCACGTCGGCCACGGGGACCGCGAGTCGTCCCGAACAGCAGGCGGCATCGGGTACTGGTCCAGCTGGGTCACCGACAGGGCACCCTGGCGCGTTGCCGTTCCGTACGAGTCCGCGCCCGTGTCGCCGCCGCCGATGATCAGGACGTGCTTTCCGCGGGCGTCGATCGCCGGGGGGCCGTCGCCCTCCACGTACCTGTTGGCCGGGACCAGGTGCTCCATCGCCAGGTGGATGCCCGCCAGCTCGCGGCCCGGTGTCGTCGTGTCGTCGCGGCCGCGCAACGCGCCCACCGCCAGCACCACCGCGTCGTACTGGGCGCGCAGGTCCTCCACCGACAGGTCGACGCCGACCTCGCAGCCCGTCACGAACCGGGTGCCCTCCTTGCGCAGCTGCGCCAGGCGGCGGTCGAGGACCTTCTTCTCCATCTTGAACTCGGGGATGCCGTAGCGCAGCAGCCCGCCGAGGCGGTCGTCGCGCTCGTACACCGTGACCTCGTGCCCCGCGCGGGTCAGCTGCTGCGCCGCCGCGAGGCCGGCCGGGCCGGAGCCGACGATCGCCACGCGGCGGCCACTGGACACTTCGGACACCTGGGGCTGGACGTACCCCGCTTCCCATGACTGGTCGGCGATCGTCTGCTCGACGCGCTTGATCGACACCGGCCCGCCCGACAGCGGCGAGATCGACAGCACGCAGCCCGCCTCGCACGGCGCCGGGCACAGCTTCCCGGTGAACTCGGGGAAGTTGTTGGTCGCGTGCAGCCGGTCGCTCGCCGCGGCCCAGTCGCCGCGGCGGACCAGGTCGTTCCACTCCGGGATCAGGTTGCCCAGGGGGCAGCCGGAACTCCCCGAGTGGCAGAACGGGATGCCGCAGTCCATGCACCGCGACGCCTGCTTGCGCACCTGTTCGTTGCGCTCGCCCGGGTCGACCTCCGCGTAGACCTCGCCCCACGAGGAAAGCCTTTCCTCGTAAGACTTCTTCGTGGGCTCTTCGCGTTCGAACTTCAGGAAACCGGTCGGGTCAGCCACGAGCGGCCTCCATGATCGCCTCGTCGACGTCGCGGCCGGCGGCGCGAGCCGCCTTCGCCGCGTCCAGGACCCGCTGGTAGTCGCGCGGCATCACCTTCGTGAACGCCACGGACCGGCGCGGCCAGTCGCCGAGCAGCGAGGCCGCGACCGCGGAGCGGGTGAGATCGTAGTGCTGTTGCACGGTTTTCTTGAGCCACGCCAGGTCGTCGGCGGTCGGCCGCAGCAGGTCGACCATGTCCTGGTTGACCTTCTTCGCGTCGACGTCGAGGACGAAGGCGATGCCGCCGGACATGCCGGCCGCCAGGTTGCGCCCGGTCGGGCCGAGCACCACCGCGCGGCCGCCGGTCATGTACTCGAAGGCGTGGTCGCCGACGCCCTCGGCGACGACCGTGGCGCCGGAGTTGCGGACGCAGAAGCGTTCGCCGACCTGGCCGCGCAGGAAGATCTCGCCGCCGGTGGCGCCGTAGGCGATCGTGTTGCCCGCGATCGTCTGCGCCTCGGCGGCGAAGGACGCCTCCGGGTCGGGGCGGACGACGACCCGGCCGCCGGAGAGGCCCTTGCCGACGTAGTCGTTCGCGTCGCCGACCATGTCGAGGGTGATGCCGCGCGGCAGGAACGCGCCGAGCGACTGGCCGGCCGAACCGGTGAGCGTGACGTGGATCGTGCCCTCGGGCAGGCCATCCCCGCCGTAGCGGCGAGTGATCTCCGAGCCGAGCAGCGTGCCGACGGTCCGGTTGACGTTGCGCACCGGCAACTCGATGTTGACCTGGTGCGCGTCTTCCAGCGCCGCCTCGGCGAGCTGGATCAGCGTGCGGTCCAGGGCGTGCTCGAGGCCGTGGTCCTGGCCGCGCGTGCGCCGCTTGGCGCCGCCGTAAGGCGTCTCCGAAGGCATCTCGAAGATCGGCGCCAGGTCCAAACCGGACGCCTTCCAGTGGTCGACGGCCTCGTCGGTGTTGAGCAGCTCGGCGTGGCCGATGGCCTCGTCGAGCGTCCGGAAGCCCAGCGCCGCCAGGGTTTCCCGGACTTCTTCGGCGACGAACTTGAAGAAGTTGACGACGTGCTCGACCTGGCCGGTGTAGCGCTTGCGCAGCTCCGGGCTCTGCGTGGCGACGCCGACCGGGCAGGTGTCGAGGTGGCAGACGCGCATCATGATGCAGCCCGCCACGACCAGCGGCGCCGTCGCGAAGCCGTACTCCTCGGCGCCGAGCAGCGCCGCGATGACGACGTCCCGGCCGGTCTTCATCGCGCCGTCCACCTGCACGGTGATCCGGTCGCGCAAGCCGTTGAGCAGCAACGTCTGCTGGGTCTCGGCCAGGCCGATCTCCCACGGCGTGCCCGCGTGCTTGAGCGAGTTCATCGGGGACGCGCCGGTGCCGCCGTCGTGGCCCGAGATGAGCACGACGTCCGCGTGTGCCTTGGACACGCCGGCCGCGACCGTGCCGACGCCCAACGAGGACACCAGCTTCACGTGGATGCGGGCGTGCTCGTTGGCGTTCTTGAGGTCGTGGATCAGCTGGGCCAGGTCCTCGATGGAGTAGATGTCGTGGTGCGGCGGCGGCGAAATGAGGCCGACGCCCGGCGTCGAGTGCCGGGTCCGCGCGATCCACGGGTACACCTTGTTCGGCGGCAGCTGGCCGCCTTCGCCGGGCTTCGCGCCCTGCGCCATCTTGATCTGGATGTCGTCGGCGTTGACCAGGTATTCGCTGGTGACGCCGAAGCGGCCCGACGCGACCTGCTTGATCGCGCTGCGGCGCTCGGGGTCGTAGAGCCGCTCGGGGTCCTCGCCGCCCTCGCCGGTGTTGGACCGGCCGCCGATGCGGTTCATCGCGATGGCCAGGGTTTCGTGCGCCTCGGCGGAAATCGAGCCGTACGACATCGCGCCGGTGTTGAAGCGCTTGAAGATCGCCTCGGCCGGTTCGACCTCGTCGAGCGGCACCGGCTCGCGGACGCCTTCCTTGAACTTGAACAGCCCGCGCAGCGTGCCGCCTTCGCGGTAGAGGCGGTGCACCTCGTCGGTGTACTTGCGGTAGACCTCGTCGCGGCCGGTCTTGGACGCGTGCTGCAGCAGGAACACCGTCTCCGGCGTGAACAGGTGCAGCTCGCCCTCGCGGCGGTAGGCGTACTCGCCACCCGTCTCGAGTCCACGGTGGACGCGGTCGGTCGGGTTTTCCGGGTAGGCACGGCGATGCCGCGTCGCGACCTCTTCGGCGAGCACCTCGAGGCCGACGCCGCCGAGCTTCGACGACGTCCCGGTGAAGTACTCGTCGAGCAGGTCCTGGCTCAGGCCGAGGGACTCGAAGACCTGGGCGGCGGTGTACGCGCCGACCGTCGAGATGCCCATCTTGGACATGATCTTCAGGACGCCCTTGACCAGCGCCTGCACGTAGTTGCGGACGGCCTTGGCGGGCTCGATGCCGGTGACCGCGCCCTGCCCGATCATGTCCTCGATGGTCTCGAAGGCCAGGTACGGGTTGACCGCGGCGGCGCCGTAGCCGAGCAGCAGCGCGATGTGGTGCACCTCGCGGGCGTCGCCGGATTCGACGACCAGCGCGACGCGCAGGCGTTCCTTGGTGCGGACCAGGTGGTGGTGCACCGCGGAGACCAGCAGCAGCGACGGGATCGGCGCCATCCGGTGGTCGGAGTCGCGGTCGGACAGCACGAGCGTGCGCGCGCCGGCCGCGATCGCCTCGGACGCCTCGCGCCGGACGCGCTCGATCGCGCCCGCCAGCGCCTCGGCCCCACCGTCCACTTCGTACAGTCCGGAAAGGACGCTGCAGGCGAAGCCGGGGAGGTCGCCGTCGTCGTTGATGTGGATGAGCTTGGCGAGCTCGTCGTTGTCGATGACCGGGTACGGCAGCTTCAGGTGCCGGCAGGACGCCGGGCCGGGAGCCAGCAGGTTGCGCTCCGGACCCATGATCCGCGCCATGCAGGTGACGAGCTCCTCGCGGATCGCGTCCAGCGGCGGGTTGGTCACCTGGGCGAAGTTCTGCTTGAAGTAGTCGTAGAGCAGCCGGGACCGCTTCGACAGCACCGCGGGCGGGGTGTCCGAGCCCATCGAGCCGATCGGCTCGGCGCCCTTCTCGGCCATCGGCGCGAGCAGGATCTTGAGCTCTTCTTCGGTGTAGCCGAAGGAAAGCTGGCGCCGCAGCACGGAGTCGTGGCTCTGCACGACGTGGTCGCGGTCGGGCAGCTCGGCGATCTGGAGCAGGCCCGCGTGCAGCCACGAGTCGTAGGGCAGCTCGCTCGCCAGCGCGGACTTGACCTCTTCGTCGTCCACGATCCGGCCGGCCTCGGTGTCGACCAGGAACATCCTGCCGGGCTTGAGCCGCCCCTTGGCCACGACGTCCTTCGGCGCGACGTCGAGCACGCCGGCTTCGCTGGCCAGCACGACGCGGTCGTCGGCCGTGCGCCACCAGCGCGCCGGGCGCAGGCCGTTGCGGTCCAGGACCGCGCCGACCAGGCTGCCGTCGGTGAAGGTGACGCAGGCCGGGCCGTCCCACGGCTCCATCAGGCTGGCGTGGAACTGGTAGAACGCGCGGCGCTCGGGCTTCATGGTGGCGTGGTTCTCCCACGCCTCCGGGATCATCATCAGCACCGCGTGCGGCAGCGACCGGCCGCCGAGGTGCAGCAGTTCGAGGACCTCGTCGAAGGACGCCGAGTCCGACGCGTCCGGCGAGCAGATCGGGAACAGCCTGCTCAAGTCGCCGGTGAGGACGTCGGACTCCAGCAGCGCCTCCCGCGCCCGCATGCGGTTGCGGTTGCCGCGGATGGTGTTGATTTCGCCGTTGTGGGCCACGAACCGGAACGGGTGCGCCAGCGGCCACGACGGGAAGGTGTTGGTGGAGAAGCGGGAGTGCACCAGCGCGATGGCGCTTTCCAGGCGTTCGTCGCGCAGGTCGGCGAAGAACGCCGGCAGCTGCTCCGGCGTCACCATGCCCTTGTAGACGAGCGTCCGGGAGGACAGGGACGGGAAGTACGTGCCGCAGCCGGCGGTGACGCTTTCGTGCTCGACGCGCTTGCGCAGGCAGAAGGCCAGCCGATCCAGCTGCAGGCCGGACTTTCCGTCGCCGGTGACGAACAGCATGGCGAAGTGCGGCATGACCGAGCGGGCGGTCGGGCCGATGTCGGCCCGGTCGGCGTCGACCGGGACCTCGCGCCAGCCGAGGACCTCCAGGCCCTCTTCGACGGCGATGCGTTCGCAGAGTTCGACGGCCTTGCGGCGCTGCTCGGCGTCCTGCGGCAGGAAGGCGATGCCGGCGGCGTAGGTGTGGTGGCCCTGCTCGTCGGGCCCGGGCAGCTCGAAGCCGGCCTCGGCGCGCAGCAGCACGTCGGGCAGCTGGAGGAGGATGCCGGCACCGTCGCCGGAGGTGGGTTCGGCGCCCGCGGCGCCGCGGTGGTCGAGGTTGGTCAGCGCGGCCAGGCCGTCGGTGACGATGCCGTGGGATCGGCGCCCGCGGATGTCGGCCACCATGGCCACACCGCAGGAGTCCTGCTCGGTCTCCGGGTCGTACAGACCCTGCTTGCCGGGCATGGCGGAGAAGATCAACGGGACCTCCTTCGTCGTCTTGTCGTGCGGGGCCGGGCTACCGGCCGGGGAGCGCACGGGACGACGATGGCCCGCTTGTTAGCGCGACTTTAACACCTGGGAAACATGCCAGCAGCATCTCAGAGCGCCCCGGACGGCGTCGGACGGTAACGATCTGGCTGCGCGGAACGACGTAGTTCCTGATGGGCTTCCGGTAGTTCGTTCCGCTAAGTATACGGCCCGGAAACTCCGGTCGAGTCTAACGTGACCTGATCGGCTCGCTGTGTCCGCGGTCACTAGAACGTGTTACATTTCGCCGCATGATCCTCGATCGGTTCAAGCTCACCGACCAGGTCGCGGTGGTCACCGGCGCCGGACGCGGCATCGGCGCGGCCACCGCCGTGGCCCTCGCCGAAGCGGGCGCGGACGTGGTGATCGCCTCCCGCACCGCCTCCCAGCTTTCCGAGATCGCCGCCTTGGTCGCGGCGGCCGGACGGCGCGCGGTCGAGGTGCCGGTGGACCTGTCTTCCCCGGACGCGGCGGCGGCACTGGCGTCGACGGCGGAAGCCGAGTTCGGCCGGCTCGACCTGGTGGTCAACAACGTGGGCGGCACGTACCCGCGCCCGTTGCTGGAGAGCTCGGTCGAGTTCATGGAGGAAGCGTTCCGCTTCAACGTGGCGACGGCCCACGCGTTGACGGTGGCGGCGGCCCCGGCGTTGCTGAAGACGGGCGGCTCGGTGGTCAACATCTCGTCGGTGATGGGCCGAGTGGCCGGCCGCGGCTTCGCGGCATACGGAACGGCGAAGGCGGCGCTGGCGCACTACACACGCCTGGCGGCGGCGGACCTGGCCCCTCGCGTCCGGGTCAATGCGATCTCGGTGGGTTCGGTGGCGACGTCGGCGCTGGAGATCGTGGTGGGGAACCCGGAGCTTCGCGCCAAGATGGAGGCTGCGACACCGCTGCGGAGGATCGGCGAGGCGGACCACATCGCGGCGACGGTGGTTTTCCTGGCGTCGCAGGCCGGTGGGTACATCACGGGCAAGATCCTCGAGGTCGACGGTGGGTTGCAGACGCCGAACCTGGAGCTGGGCCTGCCGGACCTCTGAGCCCTCCCGGCGAGACCGCCCGAAACTGTCGGTGCCTCCCGGTAGCGTGGAAACCGGGGGGCGGCGCCCCAGCCCCGCACACGACGAAGGCCTCCACCGGTGTCCGGCAGCGGCCTTCGGAAAGCGCTCAGCTCTCGTCGGTCTTCTTCGGCTCCTCGGTCGAGGGCGCCGCGTCCGAGGCGGGCTTCTCCGCGGCAGCAGGTGCCTGCTCGGCCTCGCCCGAAGCCGAAGCCGACGCCGAGGCCGACGCCGAGGCCGCCTCCGGCGAAGCCGCGACCTTCGCGTGCTCCCGCTCGTCGGCAGCTGCGGAGTCGGCCACCGGAACCTCGTCCGGCCCCACAGCGTCCTTGCTCACCAGCGTCTCCGGCGCCTCCCGCGGCCCCCGCTTCGCGGCGACCACGAAGTACGCCATCGCCCCCAGGAACAGCAGGATCGACGTCCACACGTTCACCCTCAGCCCGAGGATGTGGTTCGCCGTGTCGGTCCGCATCATCTCGATCCAGCCGCGGCCCACCGTGTACCCGGCCACGTACAGCGCGAACGCGCGCCCGTGCCCGAGCTTGAAGCGCCGGTCCGCCCACACCACCAGCAGCGCCACCAGCAGGTTCCAGATGAGCTCGTACAGGAACGTCGGGTGCACCGGGCTCTCCGGCAGCGGGATGTGGCCCGTCGCGACGCCGTTCAGCAGGTTGTCCGGGTCCTCCGGGTTGAAGCGCTGGTAGACCTCGAGCCCCCACGGGAGGTCCGTGTGCGCTCCGTACAGCTCCTGGTTGAAGTAGTTGCCGATGCGGCCGATCGCCTGCGCCACGACGATGCCCGGCGCCACCGCGTCCGCCATTGCCGGCAGCGGGATGCCCTTGCGGCGGCAGGCGATGAGCGCGCCCACCGCGCCGAGCGCGATCGCGCCCCAGATGCCGAGGCCGCCGTCCCAGATCGCGAATGCGTTCCACGGGTTGCGGCCCTCGGTGAAGTACAGCTCGGGGTCGGTGATCACGTGGTACAACCGGCCGCCGACCAGGCCGAACGGCACCGCGAACACCGCGATGTCGATCACCGTGCCCTTGGTGCCGCCGCGGGCGATCCAGCGCCGCTCGCCCCACCAGATCGCCACGATGATGCCGGCGATGATGCACAGGGCGTACGCGCGGAGCGGGATCGGCCCCAGGTGCCAGACACCGCGGTCGGGGCTCGGGATCGTCGCGAGGTAGGCGCTCATCACGCGGCCACCGTAGCGCTAAGACGCCGGAGCTTCCAAGGCGGCCAGGTAGCCCGCTACCAGCGCGTGCGCGACCTGGGTGACGGCTTGGTCACGCGGCAGGAAGCGTTCGTCGTGCAGGCTCGGGACGCCCGCGGTGTCGCCGAGGCCGACGAAGAGCATCAGCCCGCGGGTGCCGCCGCCGCAGTAGTGGGCGAAGTCGTCGGCGCCGAACGAGCGGAACTTGTCGTCCACGACGAAGCCCGCGTGCCGCAGCCACTGCTGGGCACCCGCGGCCAGCGAAGCGTCGTTGTCCAGGACCGGCTCGCACGGGCTGATCTCCAGCTCGGCCGTGCAGCCGTGCGCCCGCGCGGTGCCGTGCACGATGTCGGCCAGGGCCTCCAGCGCGCGTTCGCGGTCCTTCGCGCGCATCAGGCGCAGCGAGCCGAACGCGCTCGCGCTGTTCGGGACGACGTTGGCCGCCGCGCCGCCCTGGATGCGGCCGATCGAGCAGACCGCGCCGAACACCGGGTCGATCCGGCGGGACGCGAGCTGCTGCAGGCTCACCACCAGCTGGGACAGCGCCAGGATCGGGTCGCGGAGCAGCTGCGGGTAGCCGGCGTGGCCGCCCTGGCCGTGCATGGTGACCTCGAACTCGTCGGTCGAGGCGTTCACCGGCCCCGGCACCGCCGAAACGACGCCGTGCGCGATCCGCGGCTGGACGTGCGCGCCGATCACCGTGTCCACCCCGTGCGCGGCCAGCACCCCGGACTCGACGACGTCGAGCGCGCCGGGCGGGGACGTCTCCTCCCGCGGCTGCAGCAGCGCCAGGATCGGCCGGGGCACGCCCACCCGGACCGCCGCGCGGCCGACCGCGACCAGCGCCGCGAGGTGGACGTCGTGGCCGCACGCGTGCATGAACTCGTTCCCGGACGCCCACGGCACCCCGGTGCCCTCCAGCACCGGGAGCGCGTCGAGCTCGGCCCGCAGCGCCACGGCCGGGCCTTCGCCGGCGGGCAGCGGGATCGCCCGGCCGGTCTTGGCGACGCGGGTGCCCTCGCCCGCGCCGAGCGCGCCGGCCACCAGGCGGGCGGTGTCCTCCTCGTCGCCGGACCCGCGGGGGTCGGCGTGCACGGCGTGCCGGAGCTCGACGGCGGCGGGCAGTTCGTCGGCGATCGCCTGCGTCCACCGGGTCCACAGATCACTCACACGTGCTCCAAGCGGTAGATCCTCTTCGCGTTCTCGTGTCCCACCAAAGCACACAGCCGGACGGCGTCCTTTTCGGACATCGCGTCGGCGTCGAGCGCGGCGCGCACGAAGTCCGACAGGCCCTGCCGGAACAGGGCCGTGCCCAGGTGGTACAGCTCGGCCAGGCCGAAGGCGTCGGTGGAGAAGAGCACCTTCCCGAACGGCGCCAGCTCCAGCAGCTCGGCCAGCACGGCCGGCGCCCGGAAGCCCGCGTTGTGCGTGATGAGCCCGGCGTCGACGAACACGTGCTCGAAAACCTGCGCCAGATACGCGGCCTGGCGGTGGAACGGGTAGTTGTGCAGCAGCAGGATCGGCACGCCGCTGCCGCGCGTGGCCCGCAGCAGGCCGGTGAGCAGCAGCGGGTCGCCGCGGTGCAGGTCGACGTCGGAGTCGCCGTAGCCGACGTGGAACTGCACCGGCAGGCCGAGGTCGAGGCCGGTGAAGACGAGGTGCCGGTGCAGCACCTCGTCGGCCAGGCGGCCACCACCGGCGGCCAGCCACCGCCCGGCCGCGGCTTCGACCTCCGCCGCCGACGGCCGCGAACCCGCCAGCCCGAGCCCGACCCGGTAGGCGGCGATCGACTTGAGCCCGACCGCCGTCGCGGCGCGTTTCCCCAGCTCGTCGGCGAAAGCCGCGGCGAACCCGGCCGCAGTCGTGCCCGGGAGCACCGCTTCGGCGACCTGTTCCAGCCGGACGACGTCGTGCGCGCGGGTGCCCGCCAGCCCGGCGAACTCCGCGGTGCCGGTCAGCGCGTCCGGCAGGAACCCGCCGTCCAGCAGGAAGTCGGTGGTGCCGGTGGCCCGCAGGAACCGCCGGGCCACCTCGGCCGCGCCCAGTTCGGCGCGGCGCTGCAGGTAGGCCTCGGCCGGGGCGTGCTTCGGCAGGTCGAGCACGGGTGCGCAGCGGGCGCGCAGGGCCAGCCCGATCAGCGAGTCGAACAGGCTCGTGCCCAGCGGCGAGGGCGCGTCGGCCTCGGTCAGCATCGCCTCGAAGTCCCCGCGGGTGACGTCGCGGGTCACCACGCCGTGGCAGTGGTGGTCCACCAGCGGCAGATCCGCGACGAACGGGAGCAATCTCCTCATGCGCCTCCGTCCACACTCGTCAGCCTCTCCCCCACCCTACGAGCGAACCGCGGTGCGGACAGGACGGCGAGCACCGCGAGCACCAGCACGGCCGCGGCCACCACCGGGAACCACCGCGCCGGCCCCTCGGTCGGGTACGGCACGACGTTGACGTACACGGTGTAGCCGAGCACGGCGAGCGCACCGATCGGGAAGACGAGGTGCCAGGCCGGCACGCGCATCCGGCGCTTCACGAACAGCAGCAGGATCGCGCCGGCCGTGGTGAGCAGGTAGATGACCAGCAGGATGAGCGTGCCGATCGAGCCGGACCAGGCGAACGTGTCCGACGCCGTCGCGCCGAAGAACACCGCGCACACCACGATGATCAGCGCCGCCGCGAGGGTCACGGCCGTCACCGCGGCCACGGGCGTTCCGCGCGAGGACGTCCGGCCGAGGCCGCCGCCCGCGTCGCGGCCGAGGGCGTAGAGCAGCCGCGAGCCGCCGACGACACAGGCCAGGCAGCAGCCGAACGCGCTGATCGCCGCGCCCACGCTGATCACGTCGCCGACCCACGCGCCCGCGTACCGGCCGCCGAGGTCGCCGAGCAGGGACGGCGAGTCGTGGAACGCGGTCGCGTCGCTGCCGAACGCCATCATCTCCACGGCCGTCACCACCACGAAGTAGAGGCCGCCGAAGACGGCCGTGCCGAGGATCGCGCGCGGGATGTTGCGCTTCGGGTCGTGGGTTTCCTCGCCGAGCGTCGCGGCGGCTTCGAACCCGGCGAAGGACAGGAAGCCGAACACCGCGCCGAGGAACACCCCGGACAGCCCGGTTTCCGGGACGAAGACGGCCATCGAGAACCGGGCGCCGCCGGGGGCGTTCCCGGCCAGCAGCCGAACCAGGATCACCACGGTGACCAGCAGGATCACCGCGATCGTCGCGCCCTCGACGGCGAGCAGGGTGCTCGTGCCGCGGCGGGCGGGCAGCACCGCCAGCAGCCACGCGCCGATCAGCGCGACGGCCGTCAGCACGAACGGGCCCCAGGACGGCGGCGACGGCCAGATTCCCACCTGCGTCAGGAAGGCCGTGCCCAGCGTGCCCGCGGCCGAGCTGGTGACGACGGCGTAGAACGTGTACGTCCCGAGGAGCCCGATGCCGGACACGACACCCGCGCGCGGGCCGAGGGTGGCGCCGACGAAGGCGTACACCGAACCGGCGTGCTGGTAGTACTGGCAGAGCTTGACGAAGCCGTACGCGACCAGCAGAACGCCGACCGCGGCGAGCAGGAAGGCGAGCGGCACGGCGCGCCCGGCGGCGGCCGCGGTCTGCTGGGGGTTGATGTTGGCGGCCATGCTCGGGGCCATCAACGCCACGGACAGGCCGACGGCCTGCCAGACGGAGAGGGAGCGGCGCAGACCTGGACGGGTTTCGACGGTGTCTGACACGATCTTCACCTCATTCTTCAGGCGAGAACTCAGTGAACATCGACGGGGGCGGGATGAGCCAGCTCGATCGGGCAGAACTCGCGCAACAGGGCGCACTCCGTGCCGACGCGCTGCGCGCCGCCGGCGTCGAGCTGGTCGCGTTGACCTTCGTGGACAACAGCGGGATCGCGCGGGTGAAGGCGGTCCCGGTGGACCGGCTGTGGTCCGCGGCGGCGTGGGGCGTCGGCGCGTCGAACTCGTTCGACTTCTTCCTGGCCACCGACGACATCGTGGGCGGCACGCATTCGCGCGGCCCGGTCGGCGACCTGCGGCTGCACCCGGACCTCGGCGCGCTCGTGCCGCTGGCCGCGCAGCCGGGCTGGGCGTGGGCGCCGGCCTGGCGCTACGACCAGGAAGGCGAGCCGCACCCGCAGGACGCGCGGGCGCTGGCCGCGACCGCGACGGCCCGCCTCGCCGACCTCGGCTACCAAGCGCGGACGGCGTTCGAGATCGAGTGGGTGATCACGGCGGCCGACGCGCCGGACGACCCGCGCTCGGCCACCGCGGGCCCGGCTTACGGCTACGCACGGCTGTCGGCGCAGGCGGGTTACCTGCGGAAACTGGTGTCCACGCTGGCCGCCCAGGGCATCGCGGTGGAACAGATCCACCCGGAGTACGCGGCCGGGCAGTTCGAGGTCTCGGTGGCGGCGGGCGACCCGGTGCGCGCGGCCGACGTCGCGGTGCTGACGCGCGAGACGATCCGGACGGTCAGCGAGCAGTACGGGCTGCGGGCGTCGTTCACGCCGAAGTTCGCGCCGGACGGCGTCGGCAACGGCGGCCACGTCCACCTGAGCGTCTGGGACGGCGACCGCAACCTGTGCGCCGGCGGCGACCGGCGGTTCGGGCTCACGGAGACGGCGGAGGCGTTCGGCGCCGGGATCCTTTCGCGGCTGCCGGCGCTGCTGGCGATCGGTGCGCCGTCGGTGGTCAGCTACCTGCGGCTCGAGCCGCACCACTGGGCCGGGGTGTTCCGCGTGTGGGGACTGGAGAACCGCGAGGCGCCGCTGCGGCTGGTCCAGGGCCCGGCCGGGCAGCGCGACCGGGCGGCGAACTTCGAGGTCAAGTGCTTCGACCTGACGGCGAACCCGTACCTGGTGGTGGCGGCGCTGCTGTTCGCGGGCCTGGCCGGGGTGTCGGCCCGCGAGACGCTGCCCGAGCCGGTCGACGTCGACCCGGGCACGCTCCCCTCGGCGTCGCGGCTGCCGACGTCACTGGCCGAGGCGGTGGCGGCGTTCGAGGCGGATGCGGCGTTGACGTCGGCGTTCGGCCCGGAGCTGGCGACGACCCTGGTGGACGTCCGCCGCGGCGAGCTCGACCGGCTGGGTGCGCTGCCGCCGGACGAGCTGTGCGCCGTGATGCGGTACCTACATTAACGCTTTCGCGACTTCGCTCCGGAGCTGCGGGAGCTTGGCGTAGAGCCTGTCACCGGGGCATTCGGTGTTGTAGTAGTCGCGGTGGCCCTTGATCTCCTCGACGGGGATCCCGTACTGGCGGCAGATGTACGCGCAGAAGACGACGAGCGATTCCCACTGCGGCTGGGGCGGCTCGACGCTGGTGTAGAGGCCTTCGTTTTCGATGCCGATGGCGTTGGTGTTCTGCCCGGGGCAGTGCGCGCCCTGGATCATGGTGGTCCGCCCGCGCAGCGCGTCGAGGCTGCCGTGCCGCCCTTCGAGCCGGTACCCGCCGCGGCTGACGGTGAAGTGCTGGCCGGTGTCGGACCAGCCGTTGTTGTCGATGTGGTCGTGCTGGTCGTCGCGGGCGACCTGGAAGGCGTGGGCGAGGGAGTAGTCGGTGCTGTTGGCGCCGGCGATGTGGTGGATGAGGATCCGGTTGGCCGGGTGGTCGAGCGTGGTGAGCGCATCGGCCGGGGGCCGCGCACCCACTCGGCACAGCTGTAGATCCGCGGCTCGGCGCTTTGAGCGGCCCGGGCGGCTCGCGGGAGGACCAGGCCGGCGGCCCCGGCGACGGCGAGACCGGCGGCACCGCGGAGGAAGCCGCGCCGCGGGAGGTGTGCGATGTCCATGGGGCGGACTTTGCCGCGGCGGCGTACAGCTTTCGTACAAAGGCCGGTCAGGCGAGGCGGATTGTGGGGTTACCGGCGCACCTGAGCCCGATATCCGGCTTAAGCGGTCGCAACCGCCCGGCGCACGCCGTCCGCCAGCTCCGCCGACAACGCACGAACCCCCTCAGCACCCTCCGCCGCCGCCGTGACCAGGGCCGAGCCCACGATCACCGCGTCCGCGAACGATGCCACCTCGGCCGCCTGGTCGCCCGACCGCACGCCCAGGCCCACGCCGATCGGGAGCGATGTGTGCGCCCGCGTGCGCCGGACCAGTTCCTCCGCACCCGCGCCGACCTGGTCGCGAGCACCAGTCACGCCCATCACCGCGGTCGCGTAGATGAACCCCGACGACGCAGCGGCCGTCAAAGCGAGCCGCTCTTCCGACGACGATGGCGCCACCAGGAACGTCCGGTCCAGGCCGTGCGCAGCCGAAGCCTCCATCCACAGACCGGCCTCGTCCGGGATCAGGTCCGGCGTGATCAGGCCGAGCCCGCCCGCCGACGCCAGGTCGCGCGCGAAGCGGTCCACGCCGTAGCGGTTCACCGGGTTCCAGTACGTCATCACCACCGCGCGGCCGCCGCGGGACGACACCGACTCGACCACCTCGAACAGGTGCTTGAGGCGGAAGCCGTTGTCCAGCGCGGTCACCGACGCGGCCTGGATGGTCGGGCCGTCCATCACCGGGTCCGAATACGGGACGCCGACCTCGATCAGGTCCGCGCCGCCGTCGACGCAGGCCGCGATCAGGTCCTTCGACCCCGCCACCGTCGGGAACCCGGCCGGGAGGTAGCCGATCAGGGCGCCACGGCCCTCCGCCCGCGTGGCAGCGAAGAGGTCGTCCAGCCCGCTCATTCGTTCACCAGTCCGAACCACTTGGCCGCCGTGTCCATGTCCTTGTCGCCGCGGCCCGACAGGTTGACCACGATCAGCCCGTCCGGCCCCAGCTCGCGGCCCAGCACCAGCGCGCCGGCCAGCGCGTGCGCCGACTCGATCGCCGGGATGATGCCCTCGGTGCGGGACAGCAGCTTGAACGCGTCCATCGCCTCGGCGTCGGTGACCGGGCGGTACTCGGCGCGGCCGGTGTCCTTCAGCCACGCGTGCTCCGGGCCGACGCCCGGGTAGTCCAGGCCGGCCGAGATCGAGTGCGACTCGACCGTCTGGCCGTCCTCGTCCTGCAGCAGGTACGTCATCGCGCCGTGCAGGTTGCCCGGCGTGCCCTTGGTCAGGGTCGCGCCGTGGCGGGTGCCCTCGATGCCCTCGCCGCCCGGCTCCAGGCCGACCAGCCGCACCGACGGGTCGTCGTAGAAGCCCGAGAAGATGCCGATCGCGTTCGATCCGCCGCCGACGCAGGCCGCGACGACGTCCGGCAGGCGCCCGGCCTGCTCCAGGATCTGCTCACGGGCCTCGGTGCCGATGACGTGGTGGAAGTTGCGCACCATCGTCGGGAACGGCGCCGGCCCGGCGGCCGTGCCGAACAGGTAGTGCGTGGTGTCGGCGTTGGTGACCCAGTCGCGCAGCGCCTCGTTGATCGCGTCCTTCAGCGTCCGCGAGCCGGTCTTGACCGGGATCACCTCGGCGCCGAGCAGCCGCATCCGGGCCACGTTCAGCGCCTGGCGCTCGGTGTCGACCTCGCCCATGTAGACGACGCAGTCGAGGTCGAGCAGCGCGCACGCGGTGGCCGTCGCGACGCCGTGCTGGCCAGCGCCGGTCTCGGCGATCACGCGCTTCTTGCCCATCCGCTTGGTGAGCAGCGCCTGGCCCAGCACGTTGTTGATCTTGTGGGAGCCGGTGTGGTTGAGGTCCTCGCGCTTGAGGAACACCCGCGCACCCCCGGCGTGCTCGCCGAAGCGCTTGGCCTCGGTCAGCAGCGACGGGCGGCCCGCGTACTCGCGCAGCAGCCGGTTGAACTCGTTCAGGAACTCCGGGTCGTGGCGGGCCTTGTCGTACTCGGTGGCGACCTCGTCGACGACGCCGATCAGCGCCTCCGGCATGAACCGCCCGCCGTACGGGCCGTAGTAGCCCCGCTCGTCCGGGTCGTGCTTGTCGTGCTCAGCGGTCACCGGGACGGCCTCGGGCAGGCGGGGTGGGAACCGGCGGTGACCAGCTTGACCAGGGCGCCCTTCGGGTCGCCGGACGCGACGAGACCCTCGCCGACCAGCACCGCGTCGGCGCCGTGGCCGGCGTACGACATCAGGTCGCCCGGGCCGCGGACGCCGGACTCGGCGACCTTGTAGACGTCCATCGGCAGGCCGGGGGCCAGCCGCGAGAAGACGTCCCGGTCCACCTCGAGGGTGTGCAGGTTGCGCGCGTTGACGCCGATGACCTTGGCGCCCGCCTCGAGGGCCCGGTCGGCTTCCTCGGCGTTGTGGATCTCCACCAGGGCGGTCATGCCGAGCGACTCGACGCGGTCGAGCAGGGCGACGAGCGCGTTCTGCTCCAGCGCGGCGACGATCAGCAGCACCATGTCGGCGCCGTGCAGGCGGGCCTCGTGCACCTGGTAGGGGCTGACGACGAAGTCCTTGCGCAGGATGGGGATGTCCACCGCGGCGCGGACCGCGTCCAGGTCGGCCAGGGAACCGCCGAAGCGGCGCTGCTCGGTGAGCACGCTGATCACGCGCGCCCCGCCGGCTTCGTAGTCCTTCGCCAGCGCGGCCGGGTCGGGGATGTCGGCCAGCTCACCCTTCGAGGGGCTGCGCCGCTTGACTTCGGCGATGACGCCGATGCCGGACTCGCGCAGGGCGGACATGACGTCGCGGGGCGCCGGGGCGGCGGCCGCGCGGATCTTCAGTTCGTCGAACGGCAGCGCGGATTCCCGCACGGCGAGATCTTCCCGCACGCCGGCGACGATGTCTTCGAGCACGCTCACCGGGCGCCCCCACCAGGGCGCGTGCTCACGGATTCACTCGCAAGGTCGCTCACAAAAACCTTCCCCTTCCCGCCGAAACGATGCTAACCCCCGCATCGGAGAGGCCCGGTTCCGGGTGTGCGCGTTACTCCGAATGCCTGCCCCGGACGTCCGTGGGGTCTTCACCCTCGGACAGCGCCTCCCACAGCTCGGCGTCCGGGTCACGGACCTTTTTCCGGGTCGCCGGAGCCGCGTACTTCGCCCCGAGCCGGGTGGCCCGGGCCGCGCCCTTGACAGCGGCCAACCCGCCGGCGGCCACGAGAATTCCCCCGAGCACGGCGAGACCGCGCCCGAGCAGCATCTGGGTGACCGGCAGCCCGTCGGCGTAGCCGGAGAACCGGGCACCGGCGACGCCGCTCCAGACCGCCGCCACGCCGGCCAGTGCCAGCACGACGCCCAGCACGCGCCGCGCCCAGCCGCCGGTGGCCACCAGCCCGGCCACGCCGGCCAGTGCCAGCAGCGCGAGCGGCACGAGCGCGCTCGCCCGCTGCTCGCCGGACTCGCGGTAGAGGACCGTGCCCCGCACGCCGCCGTCGCGGAACTCGGCGTACCAGGTCAGCCGTGACGCACCCCACAGCGCGGCCGCGCCGAGCAGCAGCGCGAGCACGATCATCCACAGTGGACGCTTGGAGACCGGGGCGGCCGTGTCCACGGACACCCCTTCCGGTGCGTCAGACATGGGCCGCGTCCGCGGCCGGGTCCAGGGCACCCGCCGCCACCATCGTCTGGGCCGCGGCCACCGCCGAGAGCACGGTCCTGGCCTTGTTCAGCGATTCGGTGTCCTCGTAGTCCGGCACCGAGTCGGCGACCACCCCGCCCCCGGCCTGCACGTGCGCGATGCCGTCCTTGACCAGCGCGGTGCGGATCGCGATCGCGGTGTCGGCGTCCCCGGCGAAGTCGAGGTAGCCGACGACGCCGCCGTACAGCGCGCGGCGGACCGGCTCCAGCTCCTCGATCAGCTGCATCGCGCGGACCTTCGGCGCGCCGGACAGCGTCCCGGCCGGGAAGCACGCGGTGACCGCGTCGAACGCCGTCTTGCCCTCGGCCAGCTCGCCGGTGACGGTGGACACGATGTGCATGACGTGGCTGTAGCGCTCGATCTGGAAGAAGTCGACGACGCGCACGGTGCCGGGCTTGCAGACCTTGCCGAGGTCGTTGCGGCCGAGGTCGACGAGCATCAGGTGCTCGGCGCGCTCCTTCTCGTCGGCCAGCAGGTCCTTGGCCAGCTGCGCGTCCTCCTCCGGGTCGGCGCCGCGCCAGCGGGTGCCCGCGATCGGGTGCGTGGTCGCCTTGCCGTCCCGCACGGTGACCAGGGATTCGGGGCTGGAGCCGACGATGTCGAAGCCCTCCAGCCGCAGCAGGTACATGTACGGGCTCGGGTTGGACGTCCGCAGCACGCGGTAGATGTCGAGCGCGTCGGCCGCGGTCGGGATCTCGAACCGTTGCGACGGCACGATCTGGAACGCTTCGCCGGCCTTGATCGCTTCGACGGCCTTCTCCACGGCCGCGTGGAAGTCTTCCTTGGACCGCTTCCGGGTGAACTCGGGCGCGGGCCGGTCGAACGCGGCGACGGTGGCGGGCGCGGGCACCTGCAGCTGCTCGGTCATCGCGCCGAGCCGGGCGACGGCGTCGTCGTAGGCCGCGTCCACGCGCTCGGGCGAGTCGTCCCAGTTGACGGCGTTCGCGATGAGCGTGACCGTGCCCTCGTGGTGGTCGAAGGCGGCCAGGTCGGTGGCCAGGAGCATGGTCAGCTCGGGCACGTCGAGGTCGCGCTCGGCCAGCTCGGGCAGCTTTTCCAGCCAGCGGACGGCGTCGTAGCCGATGTAGCCCACCATGCCGCCGGTCAGCGGCGGCAGCCCGGGCGGCGGCTCGGTGTGCAGGGCCTCGATGGTCTCGCGCAGGACCTGCAGCGGGTTGCCTTCGGACGGCAGGCCGACCGGCGGGGTGCCGGTCCAGACCGCTTCGCCGTCGCGCACGGTGAGCGCGGCCGGGCTGCGGACGCCGATGAACGACCAGCGGGTCCAGGACGCGCCGTTCTCGGCGGACTCGAACAGGAACGTGCCGGGCCGGTCGGCGGCGAGCTTGCGGTACACCCCGATCGGCGTCTCGCCGTCGGCGAGGACCCGGCGCACGACCGGGATCACGCGGCGGCTCTCGGCGAGGACGCGGAAGTCCTCGCGGGACGGGCTGACCGTGCCGGGACCGGCCGAACCGGCGGATGCGCTGACCATGGCCCCATTGTGCTGGGTTCTCCGCCGGCGGGCGATGCCGGGTGTCAAATTCAATGAATGTTGAATTCGGTGGGCCCGTCCGTCATGATGGAGCCGTGAGCACCACCGGGAACACCGAGACTAACGCCCGCCGCCGCGGCCGGCGGCCGGCCGGCCAGGACACCCGCACGGCGCTGGTCGAAGCAGCACGGGCCGTGTTCGCCGAGACCGGCTACGACGGTGCGACCGTGCGGGCGATCGCCACCCGCGCCGGCGTCGACGCGGCGATGGTCAACCACTGGTTCGGCAGCAAGGAGGGCCTGTTCGCGCAGGCGGTCCTCGAGCTGCCGTTCGACCCCGTGGAGCTGCAGAAGGCGCTGCGCCAGGGCCCGGACGACGAGCTCGGCGAGCGGATCGTCCGCACGTTCATCACCCGCTGGGACAGCGCGGGCGGCGGCCAGTTCGTGGCGCTCATCCGCAGCATCACCGGCCACGAGCAGGCCGGCCACGTCCTGCGCGACTTCTTCCAGCGCTTCTTCAGCGCCCTGATCACCTCGATCGACTCGGACCGCATCCCGCTGCGGATGAACCTGTGCGCGACGCAGATGGTGGGCCTGGGCATGGTCCGGTACGTGGCGAAGTTCGAGCCGGTCACCACCGAGGACGTCGAGGTGCTCGTCCGGGCGATCGCGCCGACCCTGCAGCGTTATCTGACCGGGGACATCGGCTAGGCCCGGAGTCCGGCCGCGAGCACCGGGACGTGCTGCGGCCCCGGCTTGTCCGGCCCGTACGGGAACAGGACCACCATCTGCCGTCCCCAGCCGCCGACCCACGCGCGGCGGCGGGCCAGTTCGCTTGGGCGGTGCAGGGACGGGACGCAGCGCAGCTCGATCCCGCTGCCGTCGCGGTAGGCGGCCTCGATCCACTGCCCGCGCCGGACGTGCGGCACGACCGTCACCGTCGCGATCCGCCACCCCGTCTCCGCGACCGCGCGGGCCCGGCGCCACCAGCCCCACGCCGCACTCGCCGCGAGCGGCAGGGCGAGGAACCCGGCCACCAGAGCCGTGGCGGCGAACCACCCGACGACCTGGCTCCCGTTGGCTTCGAGGGTGGTGCGAACGTGCGCCGGGTCGGCCGGGTCGTAGACCACGGTCACCGTCTCGCCCTCGTGGTAGCCGCGCCCGGAATCGCGGACGATTTCCTCGGTCCAGGACGCGCCCGGTGTGTGGTAGCGCACCCACATCGTCGGCGCGCCCCGGGCGGGCTCCTCGACCGACAGCACCGTGCCCTCGGCGTGGACGCCGGTGGCCAGCAGGTCCGCCGCCGCGCGGTCGGCGGCGATCACGGCGGCGAGGCCGCTCGCGAACAGCAGCGCCCAGGCGCCCGCGATCGCCGTGGCCACCAGGGCGGTCCGGCGCAGGCGCGCGGTCTGGGCGTCGAGGTCGACGCGGCCTTCGCCGTGGGAGCCCTCGCGCCCGGGCAGCCAGGCGCCGAAGTCCGGCACCTGGTCGCGCAGCCGCACGTCGGGTGCGCGCAGGCGCCGGGCGCCGAACGCGGCGAGCGCCAGGGAACCGGTCAGGATGGCGGCCTCGCCGAGGAGTTCGCCGTCGGCGAAGGCGTAGTCCGGGGTCAGCAGCGAGTACGCCGTGCCCGCGCCGAAGAACAGGAAGACGAGCACCGCGGCCACGATCAGCACGAGCCACCCCCGCCGCCCGGTCACCGACGGTCCTCGGTGCGCCTCGTCAGCGCGTACGCCGGGACCGCGTACGGCCCGGGGCGGCGCGGGCCGTTCGGGAACAGGACGACCATGTGCCGTCCCCAGCCGCCGACCCAGGCGAGCCGGTCGGTGAAGTCCGAGAGCGCGTTGGCGCCGTGCGTCGACGACATCGCCCGCAGGGTGATCCCGGTGCCCTCGCGGTAGCGGACGTGGATTTCCGGCGGCGGCCGCCGCAGGGAACGGCCTCTGGGGACGAAGACGCGCACGATGTCGACCGTCGCGTTGCGCCAGCCGGTGACCGCGACCGCGCGGGCCCGGAGCCACCAGCTCACCGCGGCCAGTGCGGCGAACAGCGTCCCGAGCGAGCCGGCCACGATCGAGACGATGCCGAGGTTGACGGCGAACCGGCTCTCGTTCGTCTCGGACGAGGTCCGCACCCGGTCCGGATCGGCGCGGTCGACGATCACGGTGACCTGCTCGCCGACGTGGTAGGTGCGCCTCGAGTCGCGGACGATTTCGGCGGAGCGGGCGCCGTAAGTCACCTGGAACGCCATCCCGCCTCGGCTGTAGGTCTGCACGGACACCACCTCGCCGGGGAACCGGGCACCGGTCGCGAGGAGTTCGTCGGCGGCCTGGTCGAGCAGGACGAGGCCGGTGACGCCGGCTCCGGCCAGCGCCGCCCAGACGAGGACGAACCCGCTCGTGCGCCACGCGATCCCGCGCAGCCGCCCGGTTTCGGCCGCGAAGTCGATCCGGCGGTCGTGGTCGTGATGAGTCGGCGGCGGCAGCCAGCCCCCGAACCCGTTTGCGCCAGCGGCGGCGCGGTTCCGGGCCGACACCAGCAGGCGGCGGACGCCCCACACCGCCGAACCGGCCACCGCGACGAGCGCGACGAAGAGAGCGGGAACCATCCCGTAAGCCGCCACCACTTCCGGGGAGGCGGAGAAAACGGCCACCACGGCCGCCGGGAGCGCGAACCACACCCACCGCCGCCGGACGAAACCGCCGAAGGGATCCATCAGCCGAGCTTAGAAGCTCGTGAGCTGCGGTGACGCTGCGAGAAAAGGCACAGCGGACGAAGGCAACCGGACGGCCGCGCCGAGCGTGCAAGTGAGCAGGCGATCGTCACCCGGATGCCGGAAGGAATGGTACTTTCTCGCATTTCGTGGACACCATTCGCACATTCGGGGAATCGACGGGATTCGTATTATCGGCTCATGAAGCCAACGTCTTCGGGGCCCGCCGCGCGCACTCTCGCCGCTTCACTGCGCGAAGAACGCGAAGCACGCAATGTCGGTCTGCGCGTGCTCGCCGACGAGCTGGGGATCCTGCCGCAGCTGTTGTCGGCGTGGGAAAAGGGGCAACGCCTGCCGAGTGTGGAGGACGTGTCGGCGATCCTCGCGTTGCTCGGTATCCGAGGGAGCAACGCGACCGGATCCGGACGCTCGCCCGCCACGCCCGCGAACCCAACTGGCTCGCGTCGAGCAACGCCGATATTTCGCATGCCCTCACGGCATTGTTGGCCTTGGAGAGCACCGCGAACAGGATCACCGCCTGGTCTCCACTGCTCGTGCCCGGACTGCTGCAGACTCCTGACTACATCCGGTCGATCATGGAAGCCTCCTCGGTGCCAATCGAGGAAGCCGACCGGCGCCTGCGTATCCGGCTCAAGCGCCAACGGGTGCTCAAGCAGCGGGAACCGGTCCTGGTCCGCGCGCTGATCGGCGAATGGGCGCTGCGGGAGAACATCGGCAGCCCGGAGATCATGTCCGACCAGATCGATCATCTGCTCGAAATATCGCAGCTCAGGAACGTTTCCGTGCGGATCGTGCCGTCCGGGCTCGGCTACCACACCGGACTACTGGGTCCGTTCGAGATCTACGAGTTCCCCGGCACGCCGCCGATCACCTTCGTGGAGCACGCTCACTCGAGCGCTTTCCTGCACGAAAAGACGCAAACGCTCGCCCACCAGCGGGTTGTTAAGATGCTCGGTGAGCAGGCGTTGAGCGAAGCGGCCTCCCGGGAGCTGCTCGGGGAGGCAGCACACTAGCGGAGGCGACCAAATGGCCGTTTGGCGGAAATCCTCGTACAGCGGGGAAAACTACAGCTGTGTCGAGGTGGCGCTGGGGCCGGTCGTGGGCGTGCGGGACACCAAGGCGCGCCAAGCCGGTCAGCTGACCGTCTCCGCGCGGGCCTGGCGTTCCGTTCTCGACCGGCTGCGCTGACCTACCGCGCCAGCAGCAGCGCGATGAGCGCCAGCGCGCCCGGCACCACCTGCACGAACAGGATCCGCTTGCTGGCCGTCGCCGCGCCGTAGAGCCCCGCGACGATCACGCAGACGATCCCGTACAGCTTGAGCTGGAAGCCCGTCGGGTCGCTCGCGATGAGCCCCCAGATCAGCGCGAGCGCCAGGAAGCCGTTGTAGAGCCCCTGGTTCGCGGCGAGCGTCTTGGTCTCCTCCGCGAACTCCTTCGTCGTGCCGAAGCCGGCGCGGGCGCGGGGGGTCGTCCAGAGGAACATCTCCAGGACCACGATGTAGAGGTGGATCAGGGCGACGAGCCCGACCAGGATGTCGGCGACGATGGTCACGCGTGCTCTTTCTCATCCGCCAGGAGGAGGCGCTCCTCGGTGTCGAAACAGGTGTGCGTGCCGGTGTGACAGGCCGGGCCGGTCTGGTCGACGCGCAGCAGGACAGTATCGCCGTCGCAGTCGATGCGCACTTCGCGAACGTGCTGGTAGTGGCCGGACGTCTCGCCCTTGACCCACAGCTTCCCGCGGCTGCGCGACCAGTACGTGCCGCGGCGGGTGGCCAGCGTCGCCGCGAGGGCGTCGTCGTTCATCCAGGCCATCATCAGCACGTCCGAAGTGGCGTGCTCGACGACGACCGCGGCGATCAGGCCGTCGGCGTTGCGCTTGAGGCGCGCCGACACGGCCGCGTCCAGGGTCATGCGGTGGCTCCCAGGATGTGCCGCTTGAGCGGCATCGAGTTCAGCAGGACGAACGCGTAGCCGTAGCCGGCGAAGGACAGACCGGAGAACAGCTTGATCCACCACAGCTCGGCGGCGAGCAGCAGGAACGCGTGCAGCAGGGCGAAGGCGACGGTGACGACCAGCCCGCCGATGCGGGCGCTGCCCATCTTCAGCACGAGGCCGGTGGTCACCACGCCGCCGAGGATCAGCGCGAGCGCGGGCATCCGGTACACCGCCAGGCTCGACCCGGCGCTCAGCACCAGGACGAGGTTCAGCAGCGCCCACGCCACCGGCAGCCCGACCAGCAGGCCGGCGGTCACCTTCACCTCGACGGGTGCCTGCCAGGACTTCACCGGACCTCGACCCCGCCTTCGCGCAGGGCGCTCTTGACGTCGCCGATCTTCAGCTGTCCGAAGTGGAACACGCTGGCGGCGAGCACGGCGTCGGCCCCGGTCCGCACCGCGGGCAGGAAGTGCTCGACGGCCCCGGCGCCGCCGCTGGCGATCACCGGGACGCGCACGGCCTTGCGCACGAGCTGGATGAGCTCGAGGTCGAAGCCGTTCTTCGTGCCGTCGGCGTCCATCGAGTTGAGCAGGATCTCGCCGACGCCGAGCTCCTCGCCGCGGGCGGCCCACTCGACGGCGTCGATGCCGGTCCCCCGGCGGCCTCCGTGCGTGGTGACCTCGAAGCCCGACGCGGTCGGCTCGCCGCCCTCGGGCACGCGCCGGGCGTCGACGGACAGCACGATGCACTGGGCACCGAACCGTCTCGACGCCTCGCTGAGGAACTCGGGCCGGGCGATGGCGGCGGTGTTGATGCTGACCTTGTCGGCGCCGGTCCGCAGGAGCCGGTTGACGTCGTCGTTGCTGCGGACGCCGCCGCCGACGGTGAGCGGGATGAAGACCTGCTCGGCGGTGCGGCGGACCACGTCGTAGGTGGTCTCGCGGTCGCCGGAGGAGGCCGTGACGTCGAGGAAGGTGAGCTCGTCGGCGCCCTCGGCGTCGTAGCGCCGGGCCAGCTCGACAGGGTCACCGGCGTCACGGAGGCCGGCGAAGTTGACACCCTTCACGACCCGGCCCGCGTCGACGTCGAGACAGGGGATCACCCGCACCGCGACAGACATGCCCACCAGCGTAGTCAGGGGGGTCGTGGCCGCCGTCTCCCCGGTGCCCGCCGGGCCGGACGGGACGGCATCCTGTTCGCTTCCAGCCAGGGCGACTCGCGGTTCGTCGTCTACCGCAGGCACGTCCGCGGCCTGTGGATCGTCGCGGGTCTGGGCAAGTCCCGCGGTGAAGAAACTTGCGTCCGCCGTGCAGCGGCACCGCCCCCTCGCGCGTCCAGAGGGGTGACGGAGAGGACGCGTGTGACTTTCGAAGAGTTCGTGGCGGAGCGGCTGGACGGGCTGCTCCGCTACGCCACCGTCCTGACCAGTGACCCGCACCTGGCGCAGGACGTCGTCCAGGACGTGCTCCTGCGCGCCCAGCAGCGGTGGGACGGCATCGCCGCGCCGCCGACCTACGTGCGGCGGATGATCACCAACGAGTACCTGTCCTGGCGGCGGCGGGCGGTGCGGCGGATGGTGTCGAGCAGCCACGACGTCCTCGACGCGCTCGGCCCGCCGGAACCCGACCCGTCGGCCGCCTACGACGAGCGGGACGCGATGCTCGGCCTGCTCGCCACGCTGCCCCGCAAGCAGCGGGCGGCGATCGTGCTGCGGTACTACGAGAGCTACTCCGACGCCGAGATCGCCGCGGTCCTGCGGTGCGGCGTCTCGACCGTCCGCAGCCAGATCTCCCGCGCGCTGGCCACCCTGCGCCAGGCCGGGCTGAACCACACCACCGTCACCACCGGAGCCCCCGAATGACCCGCAGCGAGCACGAGACCGAGACGCTGATCCGGGACAGCCTCGAACGCCTCGCCACCCGCGCCCCGGACGGGCACGCGGTCCGCGACGCGCTCACGCGCGCCGGGCGGAAGCGGCAGCCGTCGAGCCGGCTGGCGCTCGTCGCCGCCGCGGTGGTGGTGCTCATCGTCGGCGTCGTGGCGGGCACGCAGCTGCTGACCAGGCCCGATCCGGTGCCTGCCGCGAGCCGCCCGGTGCTCGGCTACGGTCCCGAGTGGCTGCCGGACGGCTTCACCGAGCAGTACCGCGAAGGCGGGCCCGGGATCACCCCGCAGGTCCGGCAGTGGGCGGCCGGGGCGGCCCGTGTCACGCTGACGGCGTACTCCACCGCCGACCCCGAGTGGTCGCAGACGGCGCTGAAGATCGCGGCGATCAAGGACCAGGCCCTGGTGCACGGCCGGGTCGCCATGCTCACCGGCACCGGCGGCACCGCGGAGCTCACCTGGCTGGCCGACGACGAGCACGTGCTGGTCGTGCAGGTCCTCGGGCTCCCGGACGCCCGCGCGACCGCTCAGCGGGTCGCCGACTCGGTCGCCGGCCGGAAGGTCGGGGTCCGCGGCGAGGTGCGGTTCGGCGCACTGCCGGCGGGCCTGGCCGAGCGTTCGGCCGTGGTGCAGGGCTCCGGACCCGGCAACGCCGGCACCGAGCTGACCGCGGCCGACCCGGCCCGGCCGTCGGTGCCGCTGGTGCGCGTCACCGCCGGCCCGAACCCGCCCACGCCGGACGTGGCGCTGTCGGTGACCGTCCGCGGCGGCGAGGGCTTCTTCGTGGCCCCGGCGCCCGGGCGGGACGCGATGGTGTTCACCCGGCTGCCGTCGGGGCGCTGGCTGCGGGTGTCGGGCGCGCGGCCCGAGGCCGAGCTGGTCGCCGTCGCGAACGGCGTCCAGCTCGACCCGGCACCCGACTACGGCTGGCTCGGGAAGGTCACCAGTTGATCATCGGGAACCAGATGATCCCGAGCCTGCCGAGCACGCGGACGTCCCAGTAGAGCAGCGTGAACGTGCCGCCGACCAGCAGCGCGGCCCCGGTCACGGTCGCGACCCGCGCCGGTTTCGCGGCCAGCCAGCGCTGCACGCGCCCGCCCGTGGCGTAGGTCAGGACGAGGAACAGCACGGCCATGACCACGATGTTGCCGAGCGACTGCAGCGCGAACGCGGCGGCGCCGTAGAGGACGTTGTGCTGCTCGGCGGCGCTGCGGAACATGATCCGGAAGAGCGGGTACGGCCGTCCGATGAGGAAGCCGCCGATCAGGGCGCCCATCAGGACCAGCGGCGCGGCGGGGTGCCGCCGGGTGAAGTCCGCGAAGGGGTTGCGGAGGATGCCGAGCGCGACCAGGCCCATCAGCAGGAAGACCAGGCCGACGACACCGAAGGCGATCATGGACTGGACGCTGCGCGGCGAGAGCCCGGTGGTCTTGGCGGTGTCGAACTGCGGCATGCGCGTGCCGACGAGCGCGACGATCACGCCGTAGACGACCGAGACGGTGAGCATCCCGGCGGCGATCCAGCCGAGCGGCTTGAACTTGTTGGACGTCCGGTCGCCCACGAGCGGAGCGACGGCCCCGAAGGCGGCGATGTTGCAGGCGGTGAAGGAGCCCGCGAGGCCGGAGACGAACGCGAACAGCGTCCCGGCGAGGACGCCGCTGATCGGGGTGGCCTTGGCGTCGTAGCCGAGGAGGCCGTTCGCGACGCTGTCCCCGATGACGGAGTCGACGAAGGGTGCCGACCAGATGGCGGTCAGCACGAACCCCGCGACGACCGCGGCCACGGCGATCGCGGCCCGGCGCGCGGGGTACGGCCCGGCGCCGAAGAAGCCTGCTTGAGGATGAACCGGTACTTGCTCTCTGACCGCCATCGATGCCCTCCAGTGTGCGGGGAATCCAGCGATCGAAGCGTTGCAGGAGGGGGCAGTGAAACGCTTCGGCCGAGCGTGTGGGGTTTCGGCGACGAACGGCCTAGGCATTTTTCACGCTGGTCACGGTGGGACATGGCCTTCCCCGCGACCGCCACCTGGCGGCACCTTTCCGAGGCACCGCTCAACCCTGCCCGCCGGCGGCCGGGCCGCGGCGCCGGCGTTCGGCTTCAGCTGCGTCGTCAAGTACGACGACACCAAGCTGATCACCCGCTACCCGGGCATCGCCGTCCGCCACCCGGCTACGGTGGGCGCATGACCTCCGAGACCGACCGCCTCGCCGCCGAGCGCTACGTCGTCCTGACCACGTTCCGGCGCGACGGGCGGGCCGTGCCGACCCCGATCTGGGTGGCCGGCCGCGACGGCGAGCTGGTGTTCTGGTCAGTGCGCGCGGCCGGCAAGGTCAAGCGCATCCGCAACGACGGCCGCGTCGAGGTCCAGGCCTGCGACGTCCGCGGCCGGAAGACGCACGGCGCGAAGGTGTCCGGCCAGGCCCGGCTGCTGGACGCGGCGGAGACCGAGCAGGTCCGGCGTGCGATCGCCCGCAAGTACGGCATCGTCGGGCGCGTCACGATGTTCTTCTCGAAGCTGCGCGGGCCGGAGGACCGGACGGTCGGCATCGCGGTCAAAGTGGACGGCTGAAGCCCCGGAAGCCGCGCCGCAGGTAGTTCGGCAGCGCGTTCGGGTGGTCGAGGGTCGAGGTGTGCAGCCAGACCCGCCGTGTCCCCGGCAGCGCCCACGCGTCGGCGACGACGAGGGTGAGCGCGAACCCGCCGAGGCCCTTGCCGACGAACTCCGGCACCAGGCCGAAGGTGGTGATCTCGACGTCGTTCCCGGGCTGAGGCTCGAAGTCCGCCGCGCCGGCGATCTCCCCGCGGTACTCGATGAGCCGGTACTCGCGGCGCGGTTCGGCGAGCCAGCGGTCCCACTCGTCGTCCCCGCGGGCGACGCTCGGCCACCGGTACGGCGTGCCGATCCGGACGTGCAGCTCACGGATCAGCGGCCCGGGCCGGACGGTCCGGAGCCCGACACCGTCGACCGGCGGAGCGGGGTTGAGCTGATCGGGCGCGGTCATTTCCAGCTGGGTGACGATCTCCTCCACCGCGGCAACCTACGACCCGAGTGGGTCGCTGTCAGCCGCTTTTCGGCCTCAAGCGGCCGATCACGGCGGCGGTGCCGGCTGCCCGGCCAGCAGCCGCTCGACCAACGCCGTGACGAGGTCGTGGCGCTGCTCGTCGGTGAACAGGTCCGGCAGCGTCAGCCGTTCCAGGATCAGCCAGTTCAGCGCGAGCCAGAGCAGGACGACCGTCGTGCCGTCGCCGGGCAGGCCGGACTTCTCGTGGTACCCGACGTTGAAGTCGACGTCCGCGCGGATCCGCCGGGTGAGCACGTCCCGCAGCTCCGGGCGGCGCGTGGCTTCGAGCCGCAGTTCCAGCAGGGCGAGGAAGCCGGTGGGGAACGCGGCCACCCGGTCGACGAGCTCGTGCATCAGCTGCGTCACCCGCGCCCGGTCGCGCGGCCCTTCCAGGCCGCCCGCGATCACCGCGTCGTCCACCAGCCGCTCGTAGACCCGCTCCCCCGCGTGCATGAGGATTTCGCCGCGGCTGGAGAAGTAGTTGGACACCGTGCCGACCGGCACACCGGCCCGCTGGTCGACGGCGCGGAAGGTGAGCCCGCGCGCGCCGTCACCGGCCAGGACCTCGATCGCGGCGTCGAGCAGGGCCGCCCGCCGCTCGGGGTTGCGTCGCACCATGGTGTCGCTCCGGTCGTAGAACAACTTCGACCAAAGTACTACATTTGGAGTGGCTCGGCTAGACCTTTGCGACCGCGGCCAACGCCTCGGGCAGCGTGAACGCCCCGGCGTACAGCGCCTTCCCGACGATCGAGCCCTCGACACCGTCGGAGGCCAGGCCGGCCAGCGCGACGAGATCGGCCACGCTCGACACCCCGCCCGAGGCGATCACCGGCGCGTCCGTGCGGGCGACGACGTCCCGCAGCAGCTCCAGGTTCGGGCCGCGGAGGGTGCCGTCCTTGCTGACGTCGGTGACGACGTAGCGGGACGCGCCGTCGCGGTCGAGGCGCTCCAGGACCTCCCAGAGGTCGCCGCCGTCGGAGGTCCAGCCGCGGGCCGAGAGCCGGTGGCCGGCGTCGGTGATGCGCACGTCGAGGCCGATCGCCACCCGGTCGCCGTACTCGCCGATGACCCGCGAGGTCCACTCCGGGTCCTCGAGCGCGGCGGTGCCGAGGTTGACCCGGCGGGCCCCGGTGTCCAGCGCGGCCTTGAGGGACGCGTCGTCGCGGATGCCGCCGGACAGCTCGACCTGGACGTCGAGCGTGCCGACGACCTCGGCGAGCAGCTCGCGGTTGCTGCCCTTGCCGAAGGCGGCGTCGAGGTCGACCAGGTGGATCCACTCGGCGCCGTCGCGCTGCCAGGCGAGCGCCGCTTCGAGCGGGCTGCCATAGGAGGTTTCGGTGCCGGCCTCGCCCTGGACGAGTCGGACGGCCTGGCCATCGGCCACATCAACGGCGGGAAGCAGCGTGAAAGTCACGCGGGTAACTCTAGGGCGGAGACCCGGATCACCCGGTCAGAGGGTCGCCAGCCAGTTGCGCAGCAGCTGCGCCCCGGCGTCACCCGACTTCTCCGGGTGGAACTGGGTGGCCCAGAGCGGCCCGTTCTCGACCGCGGCGACGAAGTCTTCGCCGTGTTGGGCCCAGGTGACCTTGGGTTCCTGCCCGGCCAGGCCGTCGAGCTCCCACTTGCGCGCGGCGTAGGAGTGCACGAAGTAGAACCGCTCGTCCGGGTCGAGACCGGCGAACAGCTGCGAGTCCGCGGGCGCCCGCACGGTGTTCCACCCCATGTGCGGCAGGACGTCGGCGTGCAGCCGGTCGACGACGCCGGGCCACTCGCCGGTGCCCTCGGTCTCTTCGCCGTGCTCGACACCGCGGGAGAAGAGGATCTGCATGCCGACGCAGATGCCGAGCACGGGCCGCCCGCCGGCCAGCCGCTTGCCGATGATCCGGTGCCCGTGCACGTCCAGCAGCCCGGCCATGCAGGCGGAGTAGGCCCCGACCCCGGGCACGACCAGCCCATCGGCTTCGACGGCGGCATGCGGATCGGCGGTGACCTCGACATCGGCGCCCGCGCGCGCCACAGCGCGTTCGGCGGAGCGGAGGTTGCCGGAACCGTAGTCGAGGATCACCACACGAGACACGCCACCCAGCGTAGCCGTCCCTCTCAGAGCCGTTCGAACGAATAGACGTCGGTCACGGTGTTGCACGGAGATGGCGGCACGACCTCGACCCGAAGGACGCCGTCGTCGTAGTCGACGCCTTCGGGGGTGAAGGTGCCCGTACAGGTGCTGACCAGCGGGACCTGGCCGATCTCCTGCACCCTCGCCGTGACGTCACGGCCGTTGACGGGCCGGGGCAGGTCGATCTGCAGGAGCTGCAGGTTCGTCGGGTACAGGTCGTTGTACGGGTCGCTCGTCGCGCAGATCAGGCGGGTCGGGCCGACGAAGTCGCAGCCCTGGGCACTGCGGATGTGGTGGTCGAGGTGGATGCGCGCGGCGACCGGGAGGTCGCCGGCCTGCCGGGGGCCGCGCGGGTTGAGGAACGGCGTCGGCGAGACGTAGAGCCGGTCGATCTCCCCCAGCGGACCGGAGACCAGCCACTGACCGTCCGGGGTGGCCGCGACCTGGGCGTTCGCGTTGGCGGCCGGTTCGTCGGGCTGCAACGGGTGGACGAACTCCGTGGTCGTCCCGTCGGGCCGGGTGACCAGGTACATCTTCGTGGCCGGCGCCGGGGTGCGGGTGTCCTGGTAGACGTCGAAGACGTATCCGCGCAGCGAGTCGGGGTCACCGACGTGGCCCCAGCCTTCGTCCTTGAGCGGCTGCGGGATGGTGGCGCCGTTGCGGTAGACGAGCTCGGGGGCCTGCCCCGGCAGCCGGCGGGTCGCCAGGCCCTCTCCGCTGATGCGGTTCTCGACGGTGGTGTGGCCGACCTGCCGCCAGTGGCTGCCGTGCACGGTGGCGCCGGTCGCGACGGTGGCGCCGGTTCCCGCGAGCAGGGTGGCGGTGGTGAAGCCGAGCAGACTTGCCGTCCGCAGTGCGCGCATGTGCGCTCCTCGGGAGTTGAGGCCTTGGCGGCGGCAGCGCCATCCTGCCACAGACCACGCACGCCCCGAAAAGATCTTGAAGAAACCCCGTTTGACCGTCCCGCCCGCCGGGTATCACCTCACCCGATCGTGTGGCCAAAGGCGGCACGACCGGACGCCGAGGAGGCGAAGATGGCTGAGGACGACCTGCTGTCCCGGATGCTGCACGCCTGGCGTGACGACATCGAGAGCGTGCCGTTCCCGCAGTTCACCGAGCTGCTGATCCCCCGCCAGCAGACCCGCTCCCGGCACGCGCCCGGCCCGTCTGCCGCGCGCGTGACGAACGCCACGCGGAGGACAGACGCCTGACTGTGGTTTCCTGCGGTGGCCGCATCGACGCGTCCCCCGGGAGCCCTCATGAGTCGCACCCCTGACCCGCACGACTTCCTCGACCTCGACGCCGGGCTCGCCGAGGAGGAACGCGCCATCCGCGACGCCGTCCGCGCGTACGCGAAAGACCAGCTGCTCGACCACGTCGCCGACTGGTACGAAACGGGCTCCCTCCCCGCCGCCGAGCTCGCGAAGGGCTTCGGCTCGCTCGGCCTGCTCGGCATGCACCTGGAGGGCTACGGCTGCGCGGGCACCAGCGCCGTCGCGTACGGCATCGCGTGCCGTGAACTCGAGGCCGTCGACTCGGGGCTGCGCAGCTTCGTCTCGGTGCAGGGGTCGCTGGCGATGTACGCGATCCACAAGTGGGGCAGCGAAGAGCACCGGCAGGAGTGGCTGCCGCGGATGGCCACCGGCGAGGCGCTGGGCTGCTTCGGCCTGACCGAGCCGGACGCGGGCAGCGACCCGGGCTCGATGCGCACGCGGGCGGTCCGCGACGGGTCGGACTGGGTGCTCTCGGGCACGAAGATGTGGATCACCAACGGAACCGTGGCCGACGTCGCGGTCGTCTGGGCGCAGACCGACGACGGCATCCGCGGCTTCGTCGTCCCGACGTCGACGCCGGGGTTCACCGCGAACGAGGTCAAGCACAAGCTGTCGCTGCGGGCGTCGCTGACCGCCGAACTCGTCCTCGACGGCGTCCGGTTGCCCGAGTCGGCCGCGTTCCCCGAGGTGCGGGGCCTGCGCGGACCGCTGTCCTGCCTGAACGAAGCGCGCTACGGCATTCTGTTCGGCGTGGTCGGCGCGGCGCGGGCGTGCTACGAAGCGGCGTTGGAGTACACGCTCTCGCGGTCGCAGTTCGGGAAGCCGCTGGCCGGGTTCCAGCTGACCCAGCGCAAGCTCGCCGACCTGGTCGTCGAGGTCAACCGCGCCGGGCTGGTGGCGCTGCAGATCGGCCGGCTGAAGGACACCGGCGCCCTGCACCACAACCACGTCAGCTTCGGGAAGATGGCGAACGTCCGCTCGGCGCTGGACGTGGCCCGCACGGCCCGGTCGATGCTCGGCGCGAACGGGATTTCGCTGGAGTACCCGGTGATGCGGCACATGGCGAACCTGGAGACGGTGCTGACGTACGAGGGCACCGAGGAGATGCACGCGCTGTCACTCGGTCAGGCGGTCACGGGGCTCGCGGCCTTCCGCTGATCCGTTTTTGTCGGTGGTGCCCGCTAGCTTCGCCGACATGACGTTTTCCGACTTCGAAGCCGTGGTGGAACTGCGGCGGTACACCTTGCACCCCGGCCGGCGCGATGAGCTGATCGAGCTGTTCGAGCGCGAGTTCGTCGAGCCGCAGGAGGCCGCGGGTGCGCACCTGTTCGGGCTGTTCCGCTCCCGGGCGTCGCCGGACGAGTTCGTGTGGCTGCGCGGGTTCCGGTCGATGGCCGAGCGCAAGGCGGCACTGGAGGAGTTCTACTTCGGCCCGGTCTGGAAGGCCCACCGGTCGGCGGCGAACGCGACGATGATCGACTCCGACAACGTGCTGCTCCTGCGCCCGGTCCGCCCCGGGCTGGCCGCGCCACCGCCGGGCACGGGCGTGCACGTGACGGTGTCGCCGCCCGCTCCCCCGCCCGATTCGGCGTTCGCGGCGTTCGAGACCGAGCCGTCGGAGAACACGTTCCCGCAGCTGCCGGTCCGCGCGGACGGCCCGTTCTCGGTGTGGTTCAGCCGGGTGGCGTCGCCGTCGTCGTTCGAGCTGGTGCCGACCGCGCGGTCACTGATCCGCTGAGAGCAGTTCGGTGAGCCCGTAGGGGTAGAGGATCTTGCGCCCGTCCCGGAACTCGGCGACGTCGACCCACCGCGCGGTGGCGGGGTCGTCGAGGATCTTCATTTCGTCGCGCCGGTAGAACCCGGCGTCGACGAACTCGACTTCGTAGAGAAAGGCGATTTCGTGCCCAGGCCGGTTCTGCCAGGTGAAGACGTTCTCGAGCACCCCGATCCGGCGGCCCACCGTGATCGCGGCGTCGAGTTCCTCGCCGAACTCGCGCTCGAGCGCCTCCTTGCTGCTCTCCCCGAACTCGATCCCACCCCCGAGCGGCCGGTAGTAGGTCTCGCCCTTGAAGTCATCGCGCCCTTCGAAGACGAGCAGCGCGTCACCGCGCCGGACGATCCCCAACGCGAGCGGCCGGATCCTGAACGCCATGGGCGTAACGGTATCGGTCCGCCCCACCCGCGACTTGTTACTTCCCGAGGAACTCCCGGATCGACAGCCCGAGCGAGCCGGCGTCCAGCCCGTGCGCGAGGTCGTGGTCCTCGATCCCGCCGTACATCCGGACCTCCGCGTCCCGCCGGACGCCCAGGGACCGCAGGCGGTGGGGCACATCGGAAAGCGCCTCCGCCACGCACCACGCCGACGTCCCCGCGAGGTACGGCTCCACCAGCACCACGGAAGGAGCTGCCGCGTGCACCGCCGCCCGCAACCCCGCCGCGTCGAACGGGCGGATCGTCGAGGCGTACAGCACCGTCACGTCCAGGCCCGCCGTCGCGCGCAGGACGCGGTCCAGCACCGGGCCCACCGCCACCACCACGCCGGACGATCCGGAGCGCACCGTCGTGAACCCCACCCCCAGGTGCGGAGAGGCGTTCTCCTGCGCGGAAAGCCGCAGGTAGACGCGGCCGTCTCAGGGGATCGACTCCAGCAGCAGCCGCTCGGCCTCGGCCGGGTGACCCGGCACGTGGACCGTCCAGCCCGGCAGCGAATCGATCAGGGCGACGTCGCCGGGGGACTGGTGCGTGCGTCCCGCCGTCGACATGTCGTAGGACGCACCCCACGACACCAGGACCCCGCCGACCTCCTGGTGCGAGAAGTCGAGCTTGATCTGCTCGAACGCGCGCTCCACCAGGAACGGCGGGAACGTGTGCACGATCGGCCGCAGGCCCGCCAAGGCCAGCCCGGCGCCGGTGCTGACCAGCAGCTGCTCGCGGATCCCGACGTTGATCACCCGGTCCGGGTGCCGCCGCGCGGCGCCGGCGAGCTGGGCGGCCGAGATGTCGGCCAGCACGACGGCGACGTCGGGGTCGGTGTCGATGATCCGCTCGGTGGTGGCGAGGAAGGTTTCCCGCATCGGTGCCATGGGTTCAGCCCTTCGGTTCGACGACGGCGACCACGGCCAGCGGCCGGCCGGGGTGGGAGGTGGTGAAGGCGTCGTAGAGCGCGTCGTGGTCGCGACCGGACACCGTGCGCGTCGCCCAGCCTTCGACGGCGAACCGGCGCTCGATGCCGCCCGGCCAGCCGCGCGTCGAGGACTGGTTGTCGACCACCACGGTGGTCAGGTTCTCGAGGCCTTCGCGGGCCGCGACGACGATCGCCTCGTGGTTCGAGCCCTCGTCCAGCTCGGCGTCGCCGACCAGCGTCACGACCTTCGCGTTCGTCAGGCCGCGGGCGCGCAGGCCGAGCGCGGTGCCGAACGCGATCGGCAGGCCGTGGCCGAGGGAGCCGCTGGAGATCTCGACGCCGGGGACGCGGCGCCGGTCGGGGTGGTGGCCCAGCCGTGACACCGGGTCGGACCACGTCGCCAGTTCCGCCTCGGCGAGGAAGCCCTTCGCGGTGAGCACGGCGTAGTACGCCATCGGCCCGTGTCCCTTGGACAGCAGGAACCGGTCGCGGCCGGGTTCGCGGAAGTTCTCCGGCGTGACGTCGAGCACGCGGTCGTAGAGCACCCACAGCACGTCCAAAGTGGACTCGGCGGCGGCGGTGTGCTTTTCGTCCCCGGTCATCAGCGAAATCAGCCGGGGCAGATCGGCGTAGCCGAGTTCGGTCGCAGTGGTCATGACCCGACGATGCAACCTCGACTAAACTCGAAGTCAAGGATAGCCTGACCAGGTGACCAGGCTCGCTGAACATCTCAGCATCGGACAGGTGGCGGAACGCAGCGGGGTTCCGCACACGGCACTGCGGTTCTACGAGGAGAAGGGGCTGATCAGTTCCGAGCGGTCGGCGGGCAACCAGCGCCGGTACCCGCGCTCAGTGCTGCGCCGGATCGCGTTCATCCGTGCGGCACAACGGGTCGGGCTCTCGCTCGAGGACATCAGCACGGCGCTGGAAACGCTGCCGGAGGACCACGCCCCGACGAAGGCGGACTGGGCGCGCCTGTCCCGCGACTGGCAGCACGAGCTCGACGCGCGCATCGACGCCCTGCAGCGCCTGCGCGACCGGCTCACCGGCTGCGTCGGCTGCGGGTGCCTCTCCCTGCGCAGCTGCGCGTTGTACAACAACGACGACGAGCTCTCCCGCTTCGGCCCGGGTGCGAGCAAGCTCCGCCCGGCGGTCGAAGGCGGCATCTAAACCGCTTGCGCGCGGGGAGGATGCTGGGGAGGAAATGAACGAAAAGGAACTGATCCGCATCTCGAAGCGGCTCTCACGGCACCTTCGCCACGACCCGGCCGCCATCGGCCTGACCCTCGCCCCCGGCGGCTGGGTCCCGGTCGACACCCTCCTGCGCGCGCTCTCGATCACGCGTGCACAACTCGACGAAGTGGTCGAGAAGAACAACAAGCGCCGTTTCGCGTTCGACGAAACGGGAACGCGCATCCGCGCGAGCCAGGGTCACAGCGTCCCGGTCGACCTGGGACTGCCGGACACCCCACCGCCGGACGTGCTGTACCACGGAACGGTGGCGGCCTCCCTCGACGCGATCTTCCGCGAGGGCCTCCGCCCGATGAACCGCCACGCGGTCCACCTCTCGGCCACCCTCGACACGGCCCGAAACGTCGGCGCCCGCCGCGGCAAACCGGTGATCCTCCAGATCGACGCGGCCGCGATGTCCGCCGCCGGCCACACGTTCCAGCTGAGCGCCAACGGAGTCTGGCTCACCGCCACAGTCCCCCCGCCCTACCTAACCCCCCACCAGATACCCCGCTAATCACGCGTGATGCCCCGCCAATCACGCAAGATCGCCGCCCCATCACACGAGTCCCGTCTCCAATCACACGAGCCCCGCCTCGAGTCACGCGAGATCCGGCTCCAATCACGCGAGTTCGGACTTCCGTCACGCAAGTTCCGCCTTCAGCCGCGCGAACCGACCCTCCAGGCACGCCGACCGACCCTCCAGGTACGCGAGTCGTCCATCTAGGTACGCGAGTCGTCCGCCCAGGTACGCCAACCGACCCTCCGGGTACGCGAGTCGGCCATCCAGGTACGCGAGTCGGCCGCCCAGGTACGCGAGTCGGCCGTTCAAGTACGCGTGACTCGCGTGATCAAGGCCGGATCTCGCGTGACTGCAAGCGGATCTAGAGCGGGGAAACCGGGGTGAGGGTTCGGCGGCGGGGGCGGCCGAGGAGGCGGCGGCCCACGTCGAGCAGTTCCGTCCGCAGCTCTTCGTCGCCGAGGCCGGCCAGGTCCGGGGAACCTCCCGCCATCGCGATCCCGGTCAACGTCACCAAGGCGTTCACCCGGGCCGTCGTGTCCGGGTCGGGCCCGGACAGGATGCCCAGCAGCGCCTGGCCGAAGCCCTCCATGCCGCCGTGGGCCGACTTCTCAATCGCGCGGGCGATGCCCGGGTCACTCGAAAACAGGGCCACCAGCGCGCGGTGGCGGATCACCAGGTCGACGAACCCCTCCAGCAGCAGGTCCACCTGCGCGCCGCGGCGCTTCTGCGCCGCCGCGCGGCGGACCAGTTCGTCCAGGTCACGGACGCCCGGCTCGGCGACCGCCTCGGTGATCTCCGCCTTCGTCTTGAAGTGGTAGTACACCGCCGCCTTCGTGATGCCCAGCGCGTCCGCGATCATCTGCAGCGACGTGCCTTCGACCCCGTGTTCGGTGAACAGCCGCAGCGCGGTCTGCAGCAGTCGGGTCCGGGTGTCATCGGCCGGGCCGGCGGTCATTCTTCCTCCTCAGCGAGCCGTCGGAGCCTACGTCACGCTCTGTCGATCGGCAAACCGCCTTACTAGCCGAACGGCTAGCGATAAACCTTGCTGTTCGGCAAGTCACATACTTGCCGATCGGCTTGGACGTCCCCTTGCCGATCGGCTAGCTTGGGAAGGGACCCTATGGAGTGAACCGACCCCGTTCGGGCGAAACGGAGCTGACTCGTGGCGACCTTCCTGTACCGGCTCGGCCGGTTTTCCTTCCGGCGCAGAGCGCTGGTCGCGGCCGTCTGGGCGGCGGTCCTGGTGGCACTCGGCCTGGGCGCGCTCACGCTCTCGGGCCAGCTGTCGAACTCGGTGACGATCCCCGGCACCGAGTCGCAGCGGGCGATCGACCAGCTCACCGAGAAGTTCCCGCAGGCCAACGCCGGTGGCGCCACCGCGCGCGTGGTCATCGAAGCCCCGGCAGGCACCACGGTGACCGACGCCAAGGGCAAGGCGGCCGTCGAAGCGCTCGTCGGGCAGCTGAAGACGGCGCCGAAGGTCGCCGCCGTGGTCGACCCGTTCCAGGCGCAGTCGATCTCACCCGATCGACGCGTCGCGCTCGCCCAGGTCAGTTACGGAGCGAAAGCGTACGAACTGACCGACGAGGACCGTCAGGCCCTCCTGAACAGCGCCAACGCCGGCCGCGCCGCCGGGTTCACCATCGAGTTCGGCGGAGACGCCGTGCAGGGCGTGCCCGCGACCGGGGCCACCGAGGGTCTGGGTGTCGCCGTCGCCGCCGTCGTGCTGATCATCACCTTCGGCTCGCTGCTCGCGGCCGGGATCCCGCTGCTCACCGCGCTCATCGGCGTCGGCACCGGGATGGCGGGCATCTTCCTCGCCTCCGGCTTCCTCGAACTGAACTCGAACACGCCGGTCCTGGCGCTGATGATCGGTCTCGCGGTCGGCATCGACTACGCGCTGTTCATCGTGTCGCGCTACCGCCACGAACTGGCCATCGGCCGCGACCCCGAAGAAGCCGCCGGACGCGCCGCGGGCACCGCGGGCTCCGCCGTGGTCTTCGCCGGCCTCACCGTCATCATCGCGCTGGCCGGCCTCACCGTGATCGGCATCCCGTTCCTCGGCCAGATGGGCGTCGCCGCCGCCGTCACCGTCGCGATCGCCGTGCTCATCGCCCTGACGCTGCTGCCCGCGATCCTCGGCTTCGCCGGCACCCGGGTCGCCGGCGGCCGCATCCGGCTGCGCCGCAAGCCGGTCGAAACGACGCACGGCGAACGCTGGGCGCGGTTCGTCGGCCGCCACCGGCTCCCGGTGCTGCTGGTCGCGCTGGCCGGGATGGCCGTCGTCGCCCTGCCCGCGCTGAGCATGCAGCTCGGCCTGCCCAACGACAGCACCGCGGCACCGGAGTCGACGCAGCGCAAGGCGTACGAGATCGCCAGCCGCAGCTTCGGCGAAGGCTCCAACGGGCCGCTGCTGGTCGTCGTCGACGTCTCCGGCAGCGCCAACCGCCAGGCCGCGCTCGGCCAAGCCGCGGCCGGCATCCAGAAGCTGCCGGACGTCGCCGCCGTCACGCCGCCGCGCGTCAACCAGGCCGGTGACACGGCCCTGCTCACGGTGATCCCGAAGAGCGGCCCGAGCAGCACGCAGACCGAGGACCTGGTGGCCGCGATCCGCGCCGAATCCGGCTCCCTGGACGCGAAACTGGCCGTCACCGGCCAGACCGCGGCGAACATCGACGTCTCCGAGAAGCTGTCGGACGCGATGCTGCCGTACCTGGCGCTGATCGTCGGGCTCGCGTTCGTGCTGCTGATGCTGGTGTTCCGCTCGGTGGTGGTGCCGCTCAAGGCGACCATCGGCTTCCTCGGCTCGGTCGCGGCGACGTTCGGCGCGGTGGTCGCGGTGTTCCAGTGGGGCTGGCTGACGGACCTGCTCGGCGTCGCCTCGACCGGCCCGATCATGAGCATGCTGCCGATCCTGCTGATCGGCGTGCTGTTCGGGCTGGCGATGGACTACCAGGTGTTCCTGGTGACGCGGATGCGCGAGGAGCACGTCCACGGCGCGGAGCCGCAGGAAGCGGTGGTGACGGGCTTCCGCCACGGCGCACGGGTGGTCGTCGCGGCGGCGCTGATCATGATCAGCGTGTTCGCGGGGTTCATCCTGGCCGAGTCGTCGCTGATCCAGTCGATCGGCTTCGCGCTGGCGTTCGGCGTGCTGGTGGACGCGTTCGTGGTCCGCATGACGCTGGTCCCGGCGGTGATGTCCCTCCTCGGCCGCGGCGCGTGGTGGCTGCCGAAGTGGCTGGACCGGATCCTGCCGGACGTGGACGTCGAGGGCGAGAAGCTCACGAAGCACCTGGACGAGCCCGAGGAGCGGGAACTGGTCGGCGCGAACCGCTAGCGAAAATCGGCGAAGGGCCCCTCTCGTGCGAGAGGGGCCCTTCGCCGTTTCTCAGCTCGACAACCAGAAGATCGCGCCACCGATGGCGAGGACGGCCGCGATGCCCAGGACCACGGCCAGGAACTTGGCCGTCTTCCAGGTCGACCAGACGCCGCCCACGAGGAACCCGCCGAGAGCGAGCAGGAGCACGCCGACGACTCCGTTGCTCACAGGACGCCCTTCGTCGACGGGATGCCGCCCGCGCGGGGGTCCGGCTCCGTCGCCGCGCGCAGGGCCCTTGCCACCGCCTTGTACTCCGCCTCCGCGATGTGGTGGGGGTCGCGGCCGTGGATCACCCGGACGTGCAGGGCGATCTGGGCGTGGAACGCCAGCGAGTCGAACACGTGCCGGGTGAGCACGAACGGGTAGTTGTTCCCGATCGTGAACGTGTTGAACTGCTCCGGCTCGCCCACGTGCACGCAGTACGGCCGGCCGGAGACGTCGATCGCCGCGTGGGCCAGGGTTTCGTCCATCGGGATCCACGCGTCGCCGAAGCGGCGGATGCCGCTCTTGTCGCCCAGTGCCTGGCGGATCGCCTGGCCCAGCACGATCGCCGTGTCCTCCACCGTGTGGTGGGCGTCGATGTGGACGTCGCCGGTGGCCTCGACCTTCAGGTCCAGCGAACCGTGGACGCCGAACGCGGTCAGCATGTGGTCGTAGAACGGGACGCCGGTCGAGATCTCGACCTCGCCCGTGCCGTCGAGGTCCAGCTGGACGGAGATCGAGGACTCCTTGGTGGTCCGTTCGACCTTGCCGATGCGGGTCATCGGGAAACTTCCTTACTCGCCTCGAGGAAGGCGTCGTTCTCTTCCGGGGTGCCGATGCTGACGCGCAGGTGCCCGGGGATGCCCGGGTCGCGGATCAGCACCCCGCGGTCCAAATAGGACTTCCAAGCGTCCGAAGGCGACGAAAAACGTCCGAAGAGGACGAAGTTCGAGTCGCTCGGCACCGGGTCGTAACCCAGGCCCGCCAGGGCTTCCACGACGCGGTCCCGCTCGGCCGCCAGCTTGTGCACGCTGGCCAAAGTGGCGTCCGCGTGCCGCAGCGCCGCCCGTGCCGCCGCCTGCGTCAGCCGCGAGAGGTGGTACGGCAGGCGCACCAGCTGCAGCGCGTCGACCACCGCCGGCGCCGCCGCCAGGTAGCCGAGGCGACCGCCCGCGAAGGCGAACGCCTTGCTCATCGTGCGCGAGACGATCAGCCGCGAGGGGTAGTCGGCCAGCAGGTGCACCGCGCTGTCCTGCGACGAGAACTCCGCGTACGCCTCGTCGACCACGACGATCCCGGTGGCCGCGTCCAGCACCGCACGCAGCTCGCCGAGCGGGATCGAGCCGCCGGTCGGGTTGTTCGGGCTGGTGACGAACACGATGTCCGGCTGCCGGGAAGCGATGACCGCGGCCGCCGCGGCCGTGTCGAGCGTGAAGTCGTCCCGGCGGGGCGCCGGGACCCACTCGGTGCGGGTGCCGGACGCGATGATCGGGTGCATCGAGTACGACGGCTCGAAGCCGAGCGCGCTGCGCCCCGGCCCGCCGAACGCCTGCAGGATCTGCTGCAGCACCTCGTTGGACCCGTTCGCGGCCCAGACGTTCGCCTCCGACAGCACCACCCGCGTCGACACGCTCAGGTAGTCGGCCAGGTCCTGCCGCAGCGCCACCGCGTCCCGGTCCGGGTAGCGGTGCAGCTCGGCGGCCTCGAGACGAACGGCCTCGGCCACGTCGGCGACCAGCGAAGGGGGCGGCGGGTACGGGTTCTCGTTCGTGTTCAGCCGGATGGGGACGTCCAGCTGCGGTGCGCCGTAGGGCGACTTGCCGCGCAGGTCCTCGCGCAGCGGCAGCTCATCCAGCGTGACCTCTTCGCCGATCGTCATCGGACCGAACCTCCGAACCGCGCGGTGACGGCCTCGCCGTGCGCGGGCAGGTCCTCGGCGTCGGCCAACGCGACGACGCGGCCGGCGACCTCGCGCAGCGCGTCCTCGGAGTATTCCACGACGTGGATGCCCTTGAGGAAGCTCTGCACGGACAGGCCCGAGGAGTGGCGGGCGAAGCCGCCGGTGGGCAGGACGTGGTTGGACCCGGCGCAGTAGTCGCCGAGCGAGACCGGGGCGTACGCGCCGACGAAGATCGCGCCCGCGTTGCGGACCCGGGCCGCGACCGCGCGCGCGTCCGCCGTCTGGATCTCCAGGTGCTCGGCGGCGTAGGCGTCGACGACGCGCAGTCCGTCCTCCACAGTGGACACCAGGATGATGCCGGACTGCTTGCCCGCCAGCGCTTCGGCGACCCGCGAGCTGTGCTTGGTCGCGGCGACGCGGTTCACCAGTTCCTCGTCGACGGCGTCGGCCAGCGCCACCGACGTCGTGACCAGCACGCTCGCGGCCAGCGGGTCGTGTTCGGCCTGGCTGATCAGGTCGGCGGCGACGTGCACCGGGTCGGCCGTCTCGTCGGCGAGGATGGCGATCTCGGTGGGCCCGGCCTCGGCGTCGATGCCGATCAGGCCGCGCAGCAGGCGCTTGGCCGCGGTGAGGTAGATGTTGCCCGGCCCGGTGACGATGTCGACCGGCGCCAGCTCGGCGCCGTCGGTGTCCGTGCCGCCGTACGCCAGCAGCGCGACGGCCTGCGCGCCGCCGGCCGCCCACACCTCGTCCACGCCGAGCAGCTCGGCCGCGGCGAGGATGGTCGGGTGCGGCAGCCCGCCGAACGCGGCCTGCGGCGGCGAGCAGACGACGAGCGAGCCGACGCCGGCGATCTGCGCCGGGACGACGTTCATCACGACGGTCGAGGGGTACACCGCCAGCCCGCCCGGGGCGTAGAGCCCGACGCGCTCGACCGGCACCCACTTCTCCGTGACCGTGCCGCCCTCGACGACGGTCGTGGTGACGTCGGTGCGGCGCTGCTCGGCGTGCACCTTCCGCGCCCGGGTGATCGACTCCTCCAGCGCCGCGCGCACGGCCGGGTCCAGCTGCTCCAGGGCGCGCGTCAGCTCGGGGCGCGGGACACGCACCGTGCCGGGCCGGACCTTGTCGAACTTCTCGGTGTACTCGAGGACGGCTTCAACACCGCGGTCGCGGACCGCCTCGACCACCGGGCGCACGTGGTGCAGCGCCGCGTCCACGTCGTATTCGGCGCGCGGCAGGGCGGCGCGCAGTTCGGCGGCGGTCGGGACCTGCCCGCGCAGGTCGGTGCGGTTCAGCATGTCTCCCAGGGTACGAGGTCACGCCCAGCGCCTTTTCAGCGATACTCCCCGGTGACGGCCGATCCCAGCATGCAGGAGGCAGCGGTGGCGCGAATCGCGTTGTGCCAGGTCAACTCGGGTGACGATCCGGAGGCGAACCTGAAACTCGTTCGCTCCGGCGTGGAGGCCGCGGCGGCGGACGGCGCGCGGGTCGTCGTGTTCCCCGAAGCGGCGATGGCGCGGTTCGGACGGCCGCTGGAGCCGGTCGCGGAGCCGCTCGACGGGCCGTGGGCGTCGGCCGTGGCCGCGGTGGCCGCCGAGCACGACGTGGTCGTCGTCGCCGGGATGTTCACCCCGGCGGACGGCGGGCGGGTGCACAACACGCTGCTGGTCACCGGCGCCGGGCACCACCTCGGCTACGACAAGATCCACCTCTACGACGCGTTCGGGTTCGCCGAGTCCGACACGGTCGCGCCCGGTTCCACGGCGACCACGTTCGAGCTGGACGGCGTCGTCTACGGCGTCGCGACCTGCTACGACGTGCGGTTCCCGGAGCTGTTCCGCGCGCTGGCCGACGACGGCGCCGACGTCGTGCTGCTGCCGGCGTCGTGGGGCGCGGGCGAGGGCAAGCGCGAGCAGTGGGAGGTCCTGGTGCGGGCGCGGGCGCTGGATTCGGGCTGCTGGGTGCTGGCCTGCGGCCAGGCCGACCCCGCGGCGACCGGCCTCGCGGTGAACCCGAAAGCCCCGACCGGGATCGGGTACTCGCTGGCCGCGGACGGCTTCGGCCGGGTGCACGCCGCCGCGGGCGCGGGCCCGGAGACGCTGCTGGTGGACGTGGACGCCGCGGTGTCGGCCAAGGCCCGCGCCGCCACGGGGGCCCTGGCCAACCGGCGCCTCTAGCGCAACAGGCCTTCGCGGATGGCGACGCGCACGAAGCCCGCCCGTCGCCGTTCGCCGGTCTTGTCGCGGATGCGGTCCAGGTAGGACCGGACCGTGCGGACGCTGATGTTGAGGATCTCCGCCACGTCGACGTCCCGCTCCCCCGCCGCCACCAGGCGGAGGACCTGCTTCTCCCGCTCCGACAGCACGATCTTGGGCCCCGCGTGGCGCTCTTCGCTGTCCTGGATGATCATCCCGGCCAGCGTCGGTGACACGTACGCGTTGTCGTCGGCGATCGTGCGGATCGCGCGCAGGAGCTCGTCGCTGTCGACGTCCTTGGACAGGAAGCCCTTCGCGCCCGCCTGCATCGCCCCCAGCACCTCCGGCTGTTCCGCGTGCGCGGACACCACCAGCACCTTGTGCCCCATCTGCCCGACTTCCAGGACCGCGGCCGCGTCCTGGACACCGCGCAGCTTGAGATCCAGCACGACGACGCTGCCCGCCGGCTGGTCCTGGACCGCGAACCGGGCCACCGAGTCGGCGACCGCGCCGAGCTCGATGTCCGGGGCCTCGGTCAGCACGCGGGTCAGCGCGTACCGGTAGAGCGGGTGGTCCTCGATCACGCCCACCGGGATGCTGCGCGCGGACGGCGCCGGCTCGCTCATTTGCGGCCGCCGCGCCGGGGGCCGGCGTCCCCGATCAGGCCGCGCCGGATGGCCTCCTTGACCAGGCCCGGCCGCCGCCGTTCGCCGGTCTTGTCGCGGATGCGGTCCAGGTAGCCGCGGACCGTCCGGACGCCGATGCCGAGGATCAGCGCGATGTCGACGTCCCGCTCCCCCGCCGCCACCAGCCGCAGCACCTGCTCCTCCCGCGGGGACAGCTCGGCTTCGGCCGACACCGCCGGCCGATCGGCGTTGTCCTTCATGATCATCCCGGCGACCACCGCCGAGACGTACGCGCCGCCGCCCGCGACCGTCTTGATCGCGATCAGCAGCTCGTCGGCGTCGACGTCCTTCGACAGGAACCCGCGCGCCCCCGCCGCGATCGCCCCGAGCACGACTTCCGGTTCCGCCTGCGCGGAGACCACGAGCACGTGGTGCCCGAGCTCGCACACCTCCAGCACCGCCGCCGCCCCCGCGACGCCCGGCAGGCCCAGGTCGAGCAGGACCACGCTGCCCGGCGGCTGCCGGTGCACGTGGAACCGGGCGACCGAATCGACGACCGCACCGAGCTGGACGAAGTCGGCTTCGGCCAGCACACGTTCGACGGAGACGCGGTACAGCGGGTGGTCTTCGATGACCGCGACCCGGACCCGCCCCTGGTCCAGCTCACCCTCGGTCGGACGCTCTTCTGTCATGTGCACGACTTTCACCCCGTTCCACCCGACGGAGCCGGCCGCCCGGCCGTGGCCGGATCCAGCGCGGGGCCCGTCGGCACCAATGCCAGCAAACTACCCGTGACCGGCGGTTTGGCGACGCCTCCGTAGCCGAGCGAGGCCAACGCCTGCCCATTCACCACCGGGTACTTCCGGCCCGTATCCGTCACCAGGTACGCGGTGACCGAGCCGGCCTCGACGACGACGGCGCCTCCCGAGGGAGGTACGAACACCTCGTCCGCCACCCTTGCTTCGGTCCGGGTGGCGACCTGGATGGCTTTGGCTCCAACGGGAAGCGGGAATTCGGCCGAAACGAGCAACCGGCTGCCCTGAACGCACAGCGCCACGGAGTTCCCGGTGATCGGCGCCTTCCCGGGGATGCGGTCGGGGAAGGCGGCCGGGTCGGCCCCGCCGGCGCGCGGCGCGGCGACCTTCGGGACGGCGGCGACGTCGGCCGCGCGCACGTCGGCCGGTTTCGGCGTCCCCTCGTAGGCCGGGGCGTTCGCCTCCGTGGTGACCAGCAGGCTCGCCTCGGTCTGCCCGACCGGCTCGAGACCGTCGCGGCGGACCAGGTAGTACGACGTGGCCGTGCCGGGCGCGGCCATCGCGTCGACGACGGCGAGGACCTCGCCCACGCGGGTGCCGCGGCCACCCACCGCGGGCCCCGGGTCGCCGGCGCCGGCCACCGGCAGCGCGGTGAGGTCCCGGCCGGCCGGGACGGTGTCGATCCACCGCGCCGACACCGCGATCGTCGGGTAGCTGTCGAACTGCAGCGCCGTGGCGGCTTCGTCGCTCAGCTTGTAGCGACGGCCGCCGGCGAGCAGGAACCGGTCCCCCTGCGGCAGCCGCACGATCACGCCCTGGTCCCGCGGCAGTTCCACTCCGGACGCGGGCGCGGCCAGCAGCACGGCGGTGCGCGGCTCGGCCGAGGCGGGCGCGTCCTGGGTGGTCCGGCTGCAGCTCGTCCAGGGAACGGTCACGAGCGCGTTGGCCGACGGCAGCGAGTCGGGCGCGCCGGGAATGCCGATCTGGGTGCCGCGGCCGGCCTTGCCGAGGTTCTCCGGCGAGACGGACACGGTCGCGTCGCCGTTGCCGCCGGCCAGCAGCCGCGCGGACGCGTAGTTGAGGACCGGGTGCAGCACGCCGTCGGCGCCGAGCACGAACCGCGCGCCGGTGCCCTCCTCGACGATCACCTTGCCGCCGGCCAGCCAGTCCTTGCCGCCGGAGGGGTTCAGCAGGCCGATGATGCCGAAGACGGCGGTGACCAGCAGGGCGGCCGCGACGCCGAGCACGGTGCCCAGGACGAGCCGCCTGCTGGGCGAGACGGGGTGGTTGGCGTCGGCGGCGACGAGCGCGGAAACGAGCCTGCGGCGGAGGAACTGGTACGCCTGGATCTGGTCCCGCTGCGTCCACACGCTGCTGTGCCCCCGGCTGTGTGCGTCGTCCTCCCGAGCAACCGATGCTAGGCACCGGACCGGGGTGCGGCGAGGGTAATTTTTACGCCCACGCGGTATCCGGACAGGCAGTAGCGTCGGGGCCGGGGAAAGGGGAGCCCGTGTCCGTCGATACCGCCGTCCACCTGGCACCGTCCCGGCCCGCGGCCACGCCCTTGCCGTGGCTGTTGCCGATCCGGCCGCTGCAGGCGGCGCTGTGGGAGCTCGCCGCGATCGCCGTGCTGCTCGCGTGGCTGGTCGACGGCGTCACGCAACCGGTGAAGATCGGCGTCGGCGTCACCGCGGGGGTGCTGGTGCTGCTGACGTCGGTGCGCTTCGCCGGGCGGCACCTGGCGGGCTGGGCGCTGACGTGGACGGCGTTCCGCCTGCGGCGCCACGACACCCGCCGCGACGGCCCGGACCCGCTGCTGCGCGTGGCGGGGCCGGTGAAGGTGCGCCAGCACGTCGACCGCGCGGGCAACCGCTTCGGTGTCGCGGAGATCGACGGCGGCTGGAGCGCGCTGGTCCGGCTGACCCCGGGCCCGGGCGCGCCGGGGCCGCTGGTCGAGGCGCTGCGTTCGGCGTACCGGCGGGCGGACATCCCGCTGGCGTCGGCCCAGCTGCTGACGTGGGCGATCCCGCGCGGCGACCAGGTGCTGCGGGTGCGCTGGCTGGCGGTCCGCTACCGCACCGACCTGGCCCCGATCGCGGCGCTGGCCCGCGGCGGCGGCGACCTCGGAGCCTTGCGCAGCACGGCGTCGGCGGCGTTGAGCCTGATGGGGACGCTGGCCGAAGCCGGGTACCAGAGCACGGTGCTGGAGGCCGGGGAGCTGGCGAAGGAACTGCGGGTGGCGTTGGGGGTCCAAGGGAGTTCTCCGGAGGGTCCCGATCGGTGGAAGTCCTGGGTGTGGGGCGATTCCACGCAGATGTGCTTCGCACCGCGATCGGCCCGGCTGCTGGACCTGGCGGTGCCCGGAGCGGCTTTCACGGCGACGTCGTACACGCTGACGCGCACCGCGGGCGGCAAGGAGAAGGCGGAAGTGACGATCCGGGTGGGAGCGCGGCCGGGTGCGCCGGTCCCGGTGCCGCCCGCGGTGGTCCCGCTGCACGGGCGGCACGAGGCCGGGGTGCGCAGGACATTGCCGTTGGCTTTGGATTCATGATGTGGCTCAACGCGGCTTCTGGGTAGCGCTCGCATGAGCGACGGCAGTGCACCCGGCTTGGTCAATCGGAATTGATTGACCAACTGCGTGGAAGCTCGCGAGTTCTTCACCCCCTGTAACCAAGTGGCGCCGGTACACGATCAAGATTTGCGCCGAGCGAGCCGGAGGGTGAGATGACGAACGAAGTCGAGGCAGCCAGGCCCCCAGCCGCCCCCAAAGCGATCGAGAGCCCCGGCGGCAACGCAGATCCTGCCGCCAACGCCGACGCGACAGCGAACGCCGGCAGGAAAGACGACAGTAGCGGGATCTCACACAAGGGATCCCCGACTTCATCTCCGCCTGCGTTCAGTCGCCTGCCGACCTGGCTTCAGGTTGGAATATTCACACTTGTTTGCATCACTTGCTTGGCAGCGATTTTTGCCTTTTTGACCGGCAGATCGTCCACATCTCTCATTCTGCTGGCCACGATGCTTGTCGCATTTCTATCATCTTTGATAAGAAGACTTGTCGGAAGCTTCGACACCGACGCGAGTCAGATTCGAAGTCGCGTAAACGAAGAGTCGACGGCGATGCACTTTCACGTCGAAGGCGAGGGCGCAACCGTAAACGTTGCTTCCGCCCTGGGCCAGGATCCAGCGACCGTTCGCGCCTCGGACTCGCTCGAGAAGCAGGAGGCGATTCTTCGCGAGATATACACCCAAGGCCTGGCGCAGGCAAAGATCAGCTTCCGGGTGAGCATCGTCTTCGCTTCGATCGGATCTTTGCTGCTGCTACTCGGCATAGGCCTGGCCATCTTCTACGCCGGAGCAGGAGGTGATCAGTACGCGAGCATTGTCGCAGGAACCGCCGGCGTAGTCACCAACCTGACTTCCGGAGTGTTCTTCGTCCAATCGAACCGCGCGAGGGCGAACATGGGGAAGCAGGGTGTCATGATGCGAGAAGAAAGCCAAGAGGATCGAAGGTTGAACGCCGCACGCGAGCTGGTCGGAGCAATAAGTGATATTACTTTGAGGGACCAGGTACGAGCGGCGCTTTCACGAACTCTACTGAATGCTCCCGCCGAGAAAACCTCCAAGTCCAGGTTGAACCAAAACGGCGCGAAGAACTCGAACAAGACGAGCCCGGCTTCGGAAGCATGAGCTTGGTGCGTCGCCCCCTCGCTTTGGACAGCTGAGCTCAGTTCACGACGAACGTCCGGATGCTGCGCGCCGGAAGCTGAGCGGTGAACGCCCCGTTCGACACGGTGACGTCGGAGTAGCGCGCGAGGTTCGCGCTCGCGTTCGTCAGCCAGGTCTGGGCCGTCGCCGATCCGGTGTCGCGGAGGGTGAACGCCAGGTCGGCCGCCGCGGTGTTCTTGTTGATGGCGATGATGACTATCCTCGCTCCGCTCTTGAACGCCGAGATGTAGACGTTCGCCTGTGGGTTGGCGGTCGCCGTGATCCGCGAGTAGCCCGGCCGGACCCACTTCGCGAAGTGCGCCATGCAGGCGCCGCGCTTGCTGATCTGCCCGTCCTCGCGCAGCGGGCCGTACGAACGGCGGATGTACCACCACACGTACGTCTGGAACCGGCCGTCCACCAGCGCGCGGTGGACGTGCTCGCCGACGTCGAGCGCCTGCGGCCAGAGGTCGGCCGAATCAGTGCTGTTGGGGTAGTAGACCTCCGTCATCCACAGCTCCTTGCCGGCGCCCTTCTGCTGGAAGAGCGGGTAGGGCAGGTCCGCGAACGAGGTGCCGTAGAGGTGCGTGCCGATGATGTCGACGTTCGCCAGTGCGGTGGCGTCGTTGAGGATCGGGTCCGACATGGCCTTGCGGTACTGGAACGACTCGGGCGCGATCACCCGGGTGCTGAGCGAGCCGGCGTTCTCGCGCAGGAACTTCACGATCTCGGCGGCGGTCCACGCCGTCCAGTCGTGCGCGTAGTCCGGCTCGTTCTGGACCGAGATCCCGTACAGGTTCACTCCGTTGCCCGCCATGAACGCGGTGAAGTCGTTGAGGTGCTGCGCATAGGCGGCGTAGGCGTTGTACCGCAGCCGCTTGCCGCCGGAGAAGGTCTCGGTCAGGGAAGCGGGCGGGTTCCACGGCGAAGCGATGACCTTCGCGCCGAGCTCGCTCGCCCGCCGGGCCGTGGCGACCTCGCGGCTCCAGTTGTTGCGGTCTTCGTGGACGGGGATGCGCAGCACGGTGAAGCCCAGCTGGTTCGTGCCGTTGCCGAACGCCGTCTCGCGCTGGGCGGCGGTGAGGTCGCTGATCCAGACGGTGTGGTTCATCCCGCCGAAGCCGAGGATGGCCTGCTGCACGTTCGACGGCTCGACGACCACCGCGGTGGCGGCCGCGGCCGGGGTCGCGGCGGCCAGCACCGGCAGGGCGGCACCTGCGGCCAGGACGGTCCGCCGTCGCAGGAGGGGCGGGATCTCGGGTTGCTCTCGACGTGACATGGCATCTCCCTGGAGTCGACTGGCGAACAGCCTGGGAGCGCTCCCGACAACGATCCTGACAGCGGGCGCACGACAGCGTCAATGAAACGTTCAGCCGCGGACGGCCTCGTACACCCCCGCGATCATCGCCACCACCGGCACCAGCGACAGCAGCACCAGGAACTCCGCCACGTCCAGCAACCGTGACCAGTACGGCGAACGCAGTCCCCGCGCCACCCGCGTCGCGTACACCAGGCAGATCACCGCGGAGACCACGACCGCGCAGCCCGCCGCGAACACCGCCGTCCGGTTGCCCGACGCCACCAGCCACACCCCGGCGCACACCAGCGCCGGCACACCGAAGCCCACCAGCACCAGCCGCTGCGCCCGGCCCGCGTACGACCGCGACCGCAGGATCCACGCCAGGCCCAGCAAAGCCGCGAGCCCCGCTTCCCACGGCCCGCCCGACGCGAGCACGATCGACGCCGCCAGCACCACCAGGCCCAGCGCCACCAGCAACCCGGTCAGGACCGCCTGCGCCCGGGACGTCCGGCCGATCATCTCCGTGCCCAGCGACGGCTGCTCGTCCGCGCGGAACGCCTCCATGTCGTCCGGCACCCGCGGCAGCGGCAAGCGGGCCAGGCGCAACGCCAGCATCGGCGCCACCGCCGCCAAGGCCGTGCACAGCACCGCGACCACCGCCGCGGCCGCGCCCGCCGGGACGCCGGCCAGCAGGATGACCCCGCACGTCAGGGCGCCGAACCCGGCCGCGCCGGTGATCGCCACGAACCACGGCAGGCGGTCGGCCACCGAGACCGCCGCCAGCACCCCGTACACCGTCACCGCCGCCAAGCCCGCCGCGAGCGGGCCCGCCGACAGCGAGAACAGCGGGTGCGGTGGCAGCACCGACATCCCCGCCAGCAGCGCCACGCCGACACCGGCCAACGAGCCCGCCGCACCCGCTTCGGCGTCGCCGTAAGCGCGGCTCAGCGCTCCTCCGCCCAGCAGGAGCACCAGGGCCAGGAGCCCGGTGCCGATCGGCGCCAGGACGCTGCCGGACGCCGCCGCCTGCACCAGCAGGCCACCCGCCAGCAACAGCACCACCGCGGCCACCAGGCCGGAGCGCCGCGCCACCGACGGGCCCCAGCCCCCGGACGTGTCGGCGACGCTGGCGATCGAATCCACGACGTCGTCGAACAGCAGCGGACCCGCGGGCGCTCCCGCGGGGTCAGGTGCAGCACTTCGCCGTCCCGGATCTGGGCCGCCGCCACGCTGAGCCCCAAGGCCAGGGGTGCGCCACCCAGCCGGGACAGCACCCAGCCTGGATGTTCGGCCGACGCCTGCCCGGACGCTCCCGCCAGGCGGACCAGCTGGGGCACGAGCTCGGCGAACGTCGACTGCTGCGGCAGGGCGACGTCGACGCGGGCCCGTGGCGTCACCACCGTGACCCGCCGGGTCGTGCCGGTAAGAGATGCCGTCATCACACGTCTTTCGCGGCCGCGATCACCGGCGCGAACTTCGCGGAGGACGCCTCGGCCAGCTTCTGCAGCCCGGCGTTCACCGCTTCCAGCACGATCTCCGAGAGGTTGCGGGCGTCGTACTCGCGGATCGCGCGCGGGTCGATGTCGATCGAGGTGAAGCGGCCGTCGCCGCGGAGGGTGACGGTGACCTCGTTCTGCCGCGAGTGCGCCTTGATCTCCATCGCCTCGACCGTGCGCTGGATCCGCTGGACCTCTTCGGTCTGCTTGCGCACCTGCGCCAGCAGCTCGTCCATGTCGGGCACCGCGTACGGATCGGTCACTGTGCTTTCCCTTCGTGCTGGCGGACGTGGACGCTGGCCACGAACCTCTGGAAACCGGGTGAGAGCCGCCGGGCGGTCGCGGGCGCGGCCGTGCAGGCGAGCTCCAGCACCAGCCGCTCCGCCGGCGTGGCGCCGGGGACCGTCAGGTGCACCTGGGTCTGGATCAGCTCGGTGCCTTCGCCGGTCCGCAGCCGCAGCAGCTGCATGACGGCGGGAGCGGCCGCGTCGCCGACGTCGCGGCGGCTCAGCACGTCGAGCCCGGCCAGCGTCCGCGAAAGCCGTTCGACGGCTTCGGCGGCGATGGCGTCGATCGTGGCCTCGTCCGGCCGCTGCTGGACGCTCACGGTGATGTTCGGGACGAACTCGCCCGGCGCGGCGGCGTGCACGGCGACGAACACCGCACCCGAGTCGCCAGGGTCGACCGCGGTCCAGCCGTCCGGGATGACGAAGTCGAGGGGAAGGGTCATCACAGCCCCACGGACGCGACGGCGTCGTCCCAGGCCGCGCCCACGGCGTCGGCCGCGTCCGAAGCCGCGTGGCTCACCGCGTCGACCGCCGCGCCGCCGTACTCGCCGATGGTGTGGCCGAGCTTCGGCAGGTCGATGTCGATCTTCGCGCCGACACCCAGGCCGAGGCCGAGCGCGGCCCCCGCCTTGAAGTTCACCTTGAGGTGCCCGGCGTCGTAGACGGCCTGGGCGTCCAGCTGCGCGCCGAGCCCGTACTGCAGGGTGCCGTTCGCGCCGACGCCGATGCCCGCGACGTCCGCGGCGACCTCGCCTTCGACCTTCCCGCCGACGAAGGCGTTCGCGTGCGCGCCGACGCCGTGGGCGCCGATCGTGCCGGACGCGCTCGCCTCGCCGCCGGCGAACACCGTGCCCTTGGCGTGGGCTTCGGCGACGCCCCACTCCTTCTTCAGCTCGGCCTCGCCGTGCAGTGCCGCGAGTTCCGCGTGCCCGGACGCGGACGCGTCCCAGCCCTTCGAGGTGATCTTCCCGTCGTACTCCGGGGACCAGCCGTCCTGCTCGTGCTGGAACTTGTAGTAGGTGATCTCGGTGTTGCGGCCGATCTTGTTCTTCAGGCCCTCGGGCTCCGGCTGCCCGAACGGCGTGTCGGCCTTCTTCGGCGCGCGGGTGCCTTCGAGGCCGTCCCAGGTGAGTTTCTTCCAGCCGGAGTTGCCGAACCACGACGGCACGGTCCGCGGCCGCTTCCGGCCGTCCAGCGGCTCGCCGTTGAGCCAGTGCAACGGCCCGCGCGCCCACTTGCCGAGCTCGTGCTCGAGCCGTCCGACGCCTTCGGGCGGGAACAGCTCGGCGAGCGCGTCGGAGAACTCGTCGACGACCTGCCGGGCCGCGGCGACGCTCTGTTCGCCGAGCTGCCGCGCGGCCTGGATGAACGCGCCGACCGAGGCGGAGTTCACCGCGCGGGCCTGGGCGGTCAGCTGGGCGGCGTACTGGTCGAACTGCGCGAGCACCGAATCCACGGCGGCTTCCGCGGACTGCACGAGCCGGGCCGCGGTGGCGAGCCGGTTCGCCTGGTCGCCGAGCTTCGCGGCCGTTTCGCCGAGGTCCTTGCCGAGTTCGGCCGCGGCCGTCGCGAACGCGGCGTAGGCGTCGCCGTCCCAGTCCGCGTGCAGCGCCTTCGCGGACTCGCCGATTTCCTTGGCCTGCCCCGAAACCGCCGACGCCCGCCCGGCCACCCGCTGCGAGGCGGCGCTCAGCGCGGCGGGATCGCCGGTGACGCGCCGCCGGCACTCGACGAGCACGCGCCGGTAGCCGGACAGCACCGAGCTGACCACCCCGGACGCGTCGACCACCCCCGAGCCCGCCACCGGTCAGTTCCCGGCCGCGTCGTAGCCGACGTGCTGGCTGAAGTGCTTGCCGTTGAAGTCCAGATCGATGTCGAGGTCGAAGTCCTGGCCGCCCGGAGCCTCCACAGTGGACTCACCGGTGGTCAGGTTGGTGTGGATGACGACCTCGTCGGCGTGCCCGGCCGAAGGCGCGGGAATCGTGGGCGCCGGCGCGGGCGTCGGCGCCGGCACCGACGGCGTCGTGACCGGGTGGTCGACGGGGATCCAGCTGTTCGCCGGGGTCGCGGCACCGCCGCTGGAACCGCCGCCGGTGGCGAGCGCGGGCGGGGTGTAGTCAGTGAACGAGGGCTGCTGCGGGATCCCCCCGCCGCTCCCGCCCGCCACCGCCTGCTGCCCCGACGGGCTCGCCACCGGCGGCGGGGTCTGCGGCGCGGTGACCGGGGTGCTCCCGATCGACGGCGTCGTCGCACCCGAGCTGCCGGAGCCGTGGTGGAAGAGCTTCTCGATCTCGCCGATGACCTGCGCGAGCGTGGTGATCTGCTGGGCGAGGTCCACCGCGCCGAGCGCCTTGAGCAGCGCGCCGATCGCGGTGATGAACGCCCGCAGCGACGCACTGGTCGCGGTCGACAAAGCGACCGCCGCGCCGTAGGTCCACCAGTTCGACATCAGCGCGGCGACCGTGGGGTTCACCGCGGAGACGACCGCGCGGTAGGCCTCCTGCGCGGTCTTGATCAGCGTCCCGGAGACCCCGAGCAGCTCGGCGCCCTTCTGGACGACGTTGATGATCTTCGTCAGCTGGTCGAGCGAGTCGCCGATCTTCTTCAGCGCCGACTCGCTCGCCGCCCCGGACCAGATCTTGCCCAGCTGGTCGGCCGCCTTGGTCAGCTCGTTGTACATCGACAGGAACTGCTCGGCCTTGCGGACCAGGTCCACCACGTGCATCGCGATCTGCTCCGGCTGGCCCGTGACGATCTGCGGCAGGATCGTGATCGGCCCGCCCGAAGACGCGGTCGCGTCCATCGCGCTGGAGTTTGGGAAAGTCAGCATCGGTCCTCACATCGGTTCGAGGGCGGACGATCAGACGACGGACGCGGGCCGGTAGACGCTGACCTTCGCCAGCCCGCCGGTGCGGGCGTCGAGCAGCCCGTGGTTGTAGAGGCGGCCGCCGTCGCCGGCGACGCCGATGACCGGCTGGCGGTCGGAGAACTGCAGCGGCTCGACCACCACGACGTCACCGCTGTGCACGCCGCCGGGCACGTCGGAGAACGTCCGCGCGGTGCCCGCGTAGACCTCGATCAGCCCGACCCGCGCCTGGTTGTCGGCGTCGCCGGCGAGCCAGTCGTTGAAGTCGGCGACACCGTGGAAACGGGTGTCGGTGATCGGGTGGTCGCCGAGCCGGCCCAGCCGCGCGTCCTCCAGGTAGCGCAGCACGTTGCCGACCGACGACGGCTCGCCGTGGGCGCCCGCGCTGTCGTTGATGGCCAGGGTGGCGAGCTCGGAAGCGTGCGAGCTGCCCCAGATCGACGACGCGGTGCTCGCCGGGGCGTGCCCGCCGCCGTAGCCGGCGGCCGCGTCCCGGTCGGCCGCCTGGTAGGCGTCGGCACTGGCCTTGACGAGCCCGTTGATCTGCTGCAGCAGCTGCAGCAGCGTGCGGACGGCGGTGATCTGGCCGGAGTGCAGGGCCGCGTTCGCGGAGGCGACCGCGGTGCCGAAGGTGGCGAACGACATCGGCGGCACGACGAGCCGTTCGAGGTCGGCCACGGCGTTGATGCCGTGGGCGATGATGCCCCCGACGTTGCCCACGGCGGAGCGCATCGCCTCGGGCTCAGCCCGGTACTCGCCGGCCATCGGTCTCCTTCCGGGGTGGCGGTGCTCGGCCCGAGCGTAAGTTCGGCCCCGGAAGCGGGCGGACGGCAAAAGTACCCACCGCAGCGGGTCGGCAAGTGGCCAAAATACCGGTCAGAGCCGCCCCGATCCGCTGGAGCATTGCTACATGAGCCTCACGCCCGAGCGTCCGACCGAGATCGTGCTGCAGTCGCCGCCGATGCTCCCGAAGAGCTCGTCCGGCGGCATGGTGCAGCTGATGATGTTCCTGCCGATGATGCTCGGCATGGGCGCGATGTCGTTCGTCTACATCGGACGCGACGGCGGCGTGATGACCTACGTCTTCGGCGCGCTGTTCCTCTGCGCGATGGGCGGCATGGTGGTGATGTCGCTCGGCCGCGGCGGCATGGCGAAGAAGGCGCAGATCAACGACGAGCGCCGGGACTACCAGCGGTACCTCTCCGGGCTGCGCGCCCAGGTCCGCGACATCGCCGACGGGCAGCGCGCGGCCATGGTCGCCGTCCAGCCCGACCCGGCCGACCTGTGGGCCTACGTCGAGGCCGGGAAGCTGTGGGACCGGCGGCGCACCGAGCCGCAGTTCGCGCAGGTGCGCGCGGGCACCGGGCCGCAACGGCTCGCGACGCCGCTGAAGGCGCCGCAAACCGTGCCGCTGGAAGACCTGGACCCGGTGTCCTCCACCAGCCTCAAGCACTTCATCCGCACCTACTCGACGGTGGACGGCCTGCCGGTCGCGCTGTCCCTGCGGTCGTTCGCCGCGGTCACCGTGGCCGGGCGGCGACCGGCCGTGCTCGGCTTGGTGCGGGCCCTGCTGTGCCAGCTCGTCACCTTCCACTCCCCCGCGGACCTGCGGATCGCCGTCTGCGTGTCGCCGGACCGCCGGCACGACTGGGAGTGGGTGAAGTGGCTTCCGCACGCCGCCGCGGCCGGCGCGGGCGACGCCGTCGGGCCGCGGCGGCTGGCCGCGGACACCGCCGCCGGGCTGGCCGAGCTGCTGGGCGCCGACCTCGGCGAACGGCCCGCGTTCAGCCGCCGCGCGGCGGCCGAACTCGACCTGCCCCACCTCGTCGTCCTCGTCGACGGCGGCAACGCCCACGGCGAGCCCCGGCTGATCGGGGCGGACGGCCGGCTCGGCGTCACCGTGCTCGAGGTCGGCCAGGAGCACCCGCGGACGTCGTCGTCCGAGAAGCTGCTCAGCCTGCACACCGCGCCGGACTCCCTCGGCATGGTCGTCGGCGACGGCGGCGAGCAGCGGCTCGGCTTCCTCGGCCGCCCCGACGTGCTCGACCGCGGCGCCGCCGAAGCCCTCGCCCGGATGCTGACGCCGTTGCACACGCCCGCCGCGGTCGTCGGCGAGAAGCCGATGTCCGCGACGTTCGGGCTGGCCGGGCTGCTCGGCATCGGTGACCCGCGCGACACCGACACGACGGTGACGTGGGCCCCGCGGGCGGCGCGGGACCGGCTGCGGATCCCGCTGGGCGTCAACCCCGAAGGCCGTCCGGTCGAGCTGGACCTCAAGGAGTCGGCCGAAGGCGGGATGGGCCCGCACGGTCTGGTCATCGGCGCGACCGGGTCCGGCAAGAGCGAGCTGCTGCGGACGCTGGTGACGGCGCTGGCCGTGATGCACTCGTCGGAGACGCTCAACCTGGCCCTCATCGACTTCAAGGGCGGCGCGACCTTCGCCGGGATGACCGGGCTGCCGCACACCTGCGCCGTCATCACCAACCTGTCCGACGACCTCGCGCTGGTCGACCGGATGGCGGACGCGCTGAACGGCGAGCTGCTGCGGCGGCAGGAACTGCTGCACGCGGCCGGGAACTACGCATCGGTGCGCGACTACGAGAAGGCCCGCGCGGACGGCGCGCCGCTGGACCCGCTGCCCTCGCTGCTGGTGATCATCGACGAGTTCAGCGAGCTGCTGTCCTCGCGCCCGGAGTTCATCGACCTGTTCGTCGCGATCGGCAGGCTCGGGCGCTCCCTCGGCATCCACCTGCTGCTCGCCTCGCAGCGGCTCGAGGAAGGCCGGCTGCGCGGGCTCGATTCCCACCTGTCGTACCGGATCGGGCTGCGGACGTTCTCCGCCGCGGAAAGCCGGGCCGTGCTGGGTGTCGCCGACGCCTACCACCTGCCGCCGGTGCCCGGCTCGGCGTACCTGAAGTCCGACACCGAAACGCTGGTCCGGCTCAAGGCCGCCTACGTCTCCGGGGAGCTCCCGCCGCGGAGCACGGTCGTGCGCGAGGACGGGCAGGAACTGGGCGTGCTGCCGTTTTCCCTGGCCCCGGTGGAGATCCCGGTGACGACCGAGGTGTCCGCGGCGCCTTCGGAAGAGGGCACCGGCGAGACGATCATCGGCGCGATGCTGTCCCGCCTGGAGGGTCGCGGGCCGGCCGCGCACCAGATCTGGCTGCCGCCGCTGGCCGAACCGCCGACGCTGGACCAGCTGCTCCCGCCGCTGGGCGAGGACGCGGCCCGCGGCCTGTGCCCGCTCGGCTGGGGCGGCAACGGCAAGCTGACGATCCCGGTGGCGCTGGTGGACAAGCCGTTCGAGCAGCGCCGCGACCTGCTGTGGGCCGACTTCTCCGGCGCGGCCGGGCACGCGCTGGTCGTCGGCGCGCCGCAGAGCGGGAAGTCGACGCTGATGAAGGACATCGCGGGCATGCTCGCGCTGACCCACACCCCGGCCGAGGTCCAGCTGTTCGTGCTGGACATGGGTGGTGGCGCGCTGGCGCCGATCGCCGGGCTGCCGCACGTGTCGGGGTACGCGACCCGCCGGGACGCCCAGCGCTGCCGCCGGGTCGTCGCCGAGCTGACGACGTTGCTGGAGCAGCGCGAGGAGTTCTTCGCCGCGCAGGGCATCGAGTCGATGGCGGCGTTCCGCGCCCGCCGGTCGGAGTTCACCGAGAGCACCGACGACCGCGAGTTCGGCGACGTGTTCCTGTTCGTGGACAACTGGACCACGATCCGCCAGGAGTACGAGCAGCTGGAGGAGCAGATCACCGGACTGGCCGCGCGCGGGCTCGGCTTCGGCATCCACGTGATCGTGTCGGTGAACCAGTGGATCGGCGTCCGCGCCCAGCTGCGCGACGCGATCGGGACGCGGTTCGAGCTGCGCCTGGGTGACCCGATGGACTCGTCGATCGACCGCAAGGTGGCGGCCAACGTGCCGGCCGACCGCCCGGGCCGCGGCATCACGGCGGAGAAGCTGCACTTCCTGGCGGCGCTGCCCCGCATCGACGGCGACCAGCGCCCGGAGACGGTCGGCGCGGGCGGCGTCGACCTGGTCCGGCGGATTTCCGAGGCGTGGCAGGGGCCGCGCGCCCCGCAGGTCCGGCTGCTGCCGCCGGAGGTGCCCCTCGACGGGCTGCCCCCGGCCCCGTCGCGCCAGGTCACGCTGGGGATCGCGGAATCGACGTTGCGCCCGGTGTACCTGGACTTCGCGGCCGACCCGCACTTCATCGCGTTCGGCGACGTGGAGTCCGGCAAGAGCTCGCTGCTGCGTGCCATTGCTTCGGGGATCACGACGGCCTACACCCCGGACGAGGCGGCGATCATCGTGGCGGACTACCGCCGGGGCCTGCTGGGCGCGGTGTCGGAGCCGCACCTGCTGGGGTACGCGGGCGCGGAGGGCAAGCTGACGGACCTGATCGCGGAGTGCGCCACCGCGATGCGCAACCGCCTCCCGGGGCCGTCGGTGACCCCGGACCAGCTGCGCAACCGCTCGTGGTGGCGCGGGCCGGAGCTGTTCGTCCTGGTGGACGACTACGAGCTGGTGGCCACGGTGGGCCGGAACCCGTTGCAGCCGTTGCTGGAGTTCCTGCCGCAGGCCCGGGACATCGGCCTGCACCTGCTGATCGTCCGCGGGTCGGGTGGCGCGGGCCGCGCGCTGTTCGAGCCGGTCCTGCAGCGGCTGCGGGAGCTGGGGACGCCGGGCCTGATCATGTCGGGGACGAAGGACGAGGGAGCGTTGCTGGCGGACGTGAAGCCGTCACCGCAGCCGCCGGGGCGCGGGACGCTGGTTTCGCGGCGGCACGGGACGGGGCTGGTCCAGGTGGCGTGGACGAAACCGGCGGAGTCCTAGCGGCTTTCCGCCCTTCGGGGGCTCGTGAACTCGGTCAGCCAGGACCAGTTTCCGGGCCTCGCCGCGAGCCGGCCGAGGACGTTCCGGAGGCCTGAGGGCAAGTCGGATGACTCGGTGCGGATCGCGCCTTGGTCGCCGAGCGCCGCGCCGGACAGGATCACGGTCCAGGCCCTGGTCCCCTCGGCCCAGCGTTCGTCATCGGCCTTGATCACGGTCGTGATGCCGGCTTGTGCGAGCTTGGTCATCAGGGTCTCGATGTTCACCGGGATCCTCTCGACATCCCGCAGCGGGCGGCCGAGGTCGCGCGGCCGGAAACGTCCGCGGCCGCCGCTTGCCGTTCCTCCGTGACCGATCCCGCCAGCCCGCACAAGAATTGCGGGTACCCCGGATCGAGCGTGCGGAAATGAATGCGAATCCCCCCTCTTCCGCCGCCGCCGGAGCGACAGGCTTTCACACACTAACCGAACGCCTGGTCGAGCTGGAATGTGATGTAAGTCACCACCCATACCGGTAATATCCGGTGTTCCCTGTCGATGGGACCACGGGGTGAATGACGGTTTCCGGCTCTCGCGGAAACCGGGCAATCCCCCACGAGGGGACCTGACCAGCGCGACTGCGACCACCGTCACGGCGGTTGCGCCGTTCGGCGGCTGGACAGGCCGAGGAGGGAACTACCAGGGGGAGGAAACACCGGTCGGGGGGCCGGTCTGCGCGCGGGAACCATTTCCCGGACGCGCCATTTCCCGATGAGCGGCGCACCGCTCATCGGTGTGTCACGCGTCGGCAAAACACCGAATCGCCATTTCGCGAACGCATTCGCCAAGGGGTCTGCCGTCGCGCGCGAACACGCAGAACGAAGGGGAGAATTCCGCATGTCCATCCGTCCCACCAGGGTCGTGGCGACCACCACGGCCCTGCTGGCCGCCGGGCTGCTGACCGCAGTGCCCGCCGATGCCGTGTCCGGCGGGACCGCCGCCACCGCGGGCGCCTACCCGTACGCCGCGAAACTCACCGCCGACGGGCGGGCCTGCGGTGGGGCTCTCGTCGAGCCCGACCTCGTGCTCACCGCCGCGAGCTGCTTCCCCGAGACGCCGCAGGGCGGTGTGCCCGCCAAGGCGACCACCGCCACCATCGGGCGGACCAGCCTCAGCGGCACCGGCGGGCACGTCGTGGGAGTCACGAACGTCGTCGTCCGCACCGACCGGGACGTCGCGCTGGCCCGGCTCGCCACGCCGGTCACCGACATCGCGCCGCTGCCGCTCAGCACCATCCCGGTCAACTACCCCAGCGGTGACGAGACGCTCACCCTGGCCGGCTACGGCCGCACCGAGAGCGAATGGGTGCCGGACACGCTGCACGTCGGCACCTTCAAGGCGCCGTCGTCGACGGCGACCACCCTGGCCCTCACCGGCACGAACGGCACCGACGCTTGCAAGGGCGACGCCGGTGCGCCGATCTTCCGCGACGCCGGTGGCCGCACCGACGTCGTCGGGGTGTCCAGCACGTCGTGGCAGCACGGCTGCTTCGGGGAGACCACGACCAAGCAGGGCACCGTCGCCGCCCGCGTCGACGACATCGCCGGCTGGATCCGCCAGCAGACGCTCGCCCCCTCGGCGAAGGCCGTCGGCCACGCGATCACGCTGACCTGGCACGCGGTGACCGGCGCCACCGGCTACCACATCTACGCCGCCACCACCCCGGACGTGCCGGTCGACAGCGCGCACCTGCTGGGCAGCTTCGGCGGCACGTCGTACACGCACACCGGCCTGCCCGCCAAGCAGACCCGCTACTACCGCATCGTCGTCCCGACGACCGACGGCTGGACGGCCCCGCCCACCGACGTCGTTTCGGCGACCACCCCGGTCGCGGCGGGCAACGACTTCAACGGCGACGGCAAGGACGAGGCCGGCGCGGCCTACGACCTCCAGAACGCCCGCGTCGGCCTGTACGTCTGGCCGACGACCGCGACCGGGGTGGGCGCCCCGGCGCTGAAGTGGAACACCGACGGCTGGGAGGCCGCCAAGGCCCGCTGGGTCACCGGTGACTTCAACGGCGACGGCCGCACCGACTTCGGCGCCTTCTACGACTACCTCGACGGCGGCTCGAACCTGTTCCTCTGGTACGCCAACGCCTCCGGCGGCTTCGACAGCCAGGGCATCAAGTGGAGCGGCGCCTTCCGGCCGCTGAACGCCCGGTTCACCACGGGCGACTTCGACGGTGACGGCCGCACGGACATCGCCGCCGCCTACGACAACGGCAACGCCGACCTGAGCGTGCTGACCTGGCACGCGACGGCGACCGGCTTCGACGCCCCGGTCACGCAGTGGCGCACCGGGCCCGGCAACTGGAACCTCGCCCAGTCCGACTGGCGGGCCGGCGACTTCAACGGCGACGGCCGCGCCGACCTGGCCGCGTTCTACGACTACCGGGACAACACCGCGAACCTGTTCCTCTGGTACGGCAACGCTTCCGGCGGGTTCGACGCGCAGAACGTCAAGTGGAACGGCGGGATCCCGTCCGGCAAGGCGAAGTTTGTCTCCGGCGACTTCGACGGTGACGGGCGCACCGACCTCGGGGCCGCGATCGACCTGGGCAGCGCGAACCTGACCTTCCGCACCTGGCACGCCACCGCCACCGGCGTCGACGCGCCGGTCACGCAGTGGACGACCGGAGCGGGCGGCTGGAATCTCGGCCAGTCCCAGTGGACCGCCGGCGACTACGACGGGGACGGCCGCACGGACCTGCTCGCCTCCTACGACTACGGCAGCGCGAACACGAACCTGTTCCGCTGGCACGCCAACGCCACCGGCGGGTTCGACGCCGAAGGCGTCAAGTGGAGCAGCAACGGCACGTTCGACGCCGGCCGCTCGAAGCTCCTGTAGCACCGCGGTGGCGGCGTCCCGCCGGGGCGCCGCCACCGCTCCACCCGAGGGGAACCCGATGCATACACGCGCCCGGACCCGGTTCGCCGCGCTTTCCGCCACCCTGCTCGCCTGCGGTCTGCTGACCGCCGCCCCCGCCGAGGCCATCTCCGGCGGCACCGTGGTGCCGGTCGGCACCCACCCGTTCCTCGCCCGGATCGCGACGCCGACGAAGTCGTGCTCGGGCGCCCTGATCGACCCGTCCTGGGTCCTCACCTCCGCGACCTGCCTGACGGCCACCGGCACCGGCGCGCCGAGCGAGGCCGCGACCGTCCTCGTCGGCGACGTCGACCTCGGCACCGGCGCCGGCTTCGGCGCGAAGCTGACGAAGGTCGTGCGCCGCACCGACCGGGACGTCGTCCTGGCGAAGCTGGAGAAGCCGGCGACCGGCATCGCGCCGGTCGCGCTGAGCACCACCGCGCCGCAGGCCGGGGACACCCTGCAGGTGGCCGGGTTCGGCCGGACCGCCACCGAGTGGGTGCCCGCGCGGCCGCGGGTCGCGCCGTTCACCGTCTCGGCCGTCACCGGCTCGACCGTGTCGGTCTCCGCCGCCGACGGCACCGACGCCTGCAAGGGCGACGCCGGCGGTCCCGCGTTCCGCCTGTCCGGCGGCACCGCGCAGCTGGTGGCCCTGAGCAGCGCGTCGTGGCAGCACGGCTGCCTCGACGTCACCGAAACGCGTTCCGGCGGCACCGAAGCCCGCGTCGACGACCTCGGCGACTGGATCCGCAAGCAGATCGTGCCGACACCGGTTTCGTGCCCGGCCGGAGCGCCGATCTGGGCCGCCCGCACCGACGGCGGCCTCTGGCGCTACGTCCACCTCGGCCCGGCCGACGGCGCGGTCAGCTGGTCCCAGCCGGGCAGCGCGATCGGGTCCGGCTGGACCGGCCGCGTGCTGGCCGGCAAGGGCGGCGTGATCTGGGACATCCACCGCAACAACAGCGCGAGCGACCCGTACCCGAACGGCAGCCTCAAGCGCTGGGTCTACTCGACCTCCAGCGGCTGGAGCGGCGGTGGCCAGGTCGGCAGCGGCTGGACGCGCTACCTCACCGCCGAGTACGCGAACCGGATCACCGTCGACGAGAAGAACCGCATCTTCATGATCGACGACCAGGGGCAGCTGAAGTTCTACCTCTGGGACGACGCGACGGGCTGGTGGGTCGACGGTGCCGGCGCCGTCCTCGACACCGGCTGGTCCCGCTTCGACTCGATCACCGCGGCCGGCGACGGCGTGCTGTACGCGCGCAAGCCGGGCGGCGAGCTCTTCCGCTTCAAGTACGACTTCGCCGCTTCGGCGTGGACCCAGCGGGACAAGCCGGTCGGCGTCGGCTGGCAGATGTTCAGCGAGATCTTCTCGCCGGGCGGCGACATCCTCTACGGCCGCGGCAGCACCGGCACCAGCCCGTTCAACGGCCAGACCGGCCCGGTGCTGCGCTGGTACCGCTACTCCGACAACACCGACACCTGGGCCCCGTCGGGCCCGGACCGCATGGGCGTCACGATCGGCTCGGGCTGGAACACCGAGATCCACGTGACCGCCGCACCCGACTCCTGCAAGCTCACCGGCTGACCCGAGGGGAACCCCTGATGCACACTCGCTCGAAACTGACGGCGATTTCCGCCGTCGTGCTGGCCGCGACCGCGGCCGGCGTCGTCCCCGCGGCGGCCGTTCCCGGCCCGGCCGCGGTGAACCTCGGCTTCGCGGCCAAGATCACCACCGAGGGCCGGGCGTGCAGCGGCGCGCTCGTCGAGCCGACGCTCGTCCTCACCGCCGCGAGCTGCTTTCCCGAGAACCCGCCGTCGAAGCCGGTCAGCGTCACCGTCGGGTCGCACGTCGCGAAGGTGACGGCGGTGCTCCCCCGCACCGACCGCGACGCCGCGCTGGTCCGGATCGACACCACGATCACCGACGTCACCACGCTGAAGCTCCCGGCGGCCACCGGCGTGCCCGGCGCGTCGGAGGAGCTGTCCCTCGCCGGCTGGGGCCGGACGGCGACCGAGTGGGTGCCGAACGAGGCCCACGTCGGCAAGTTCACCGCCTCGGCGTCCAGTGCGACGACCCTGTCGCTGACCGGGGCGGCCGACGCGTGCAAGGGCGACGCCGGGGCGCCGGTCTTCCGCGCGGACGGCACGCTCGCCGCGGTGGCCGGCGCGTCCTGGCAGCACGGTTGCTTCGGCGAGACCGAGACCCGCCAGGGCACGACCGCCGCCCGGGCCGACGACCTGCGCGACTGGATCCGTGGCCAGGCGATCACCGGCACCGCCAAGGCGGTCGGCCACGGCGTCACGCTGACCTGGACCCCGCTCGCCGCCTCCGAGGACGCGACCTACTCCGTCTACGCCAGCCCGAACGGGGACGCCTCCCCCAGCGCGGAGCTGTTCGTCGGCAGCACGAAGGCGACCACGTTCCTGCACTCGGCCACGTCCCACAAGACCTGGCACTACCTGGTCTACGCCTCGGTGGGGGCGTTCAGCCCGCAGTTGACGGCCACCACCGGCGGCCGCTCGGCCGGCGACTTCACCGGCGACGGCAAGGACGACATCGCCACCTTCACCCGCGGCACCACCGGCGACGCCTTCGCCGCCGCCTCGGACGGGACCAAGTTCGTCGGCACCACCCAGCAGTGGAACGACAACCTCGCGTTCGGCAGTGAAGTCCCGCTGAGCGGCGACTTCAACGGCGACGGCAAGGTGGACGCGGTCGTCTTCAAGCGCGGCACGAGCGGTGACGTCGTGGTCGCCCTTTCCGACGGCACCAAGTACGGCACCCCCGCGCTGTGGCACGACTTCTTCGGCATCAACGACGAAATCCCGGCCGTCGGCGACTTCAACGGCGACGGCAAGGACGACATCGCCATCTTCAAGCGCGGCAGCACCGCCGACGTGTTCGTGGCCCTCTCCGACGGCACCAAGTTCGGCACCGCCGCCCTGTGGCACGACTTCTTCGGGATCAACAACGAACAACCGTACGTCGGGGACTTCAACGGCGACGGCAGGGACGACATCGCCGTCTTCACCCGCGGCACGGCCGGCGACGTGTTCGTCGCGCTTTCGGACGGCACGAAGTTCAGCGGTACCAGCGTCAAGTGGCACGACAACTTCGCCTTCAACGACGAAATCCCGGCCGTCGGCGACTTCAACGGCGACGGCAAGGACGACATCGCCGTCTTCACCCGCGGTACCGCGGGCGACGTGTTCGTCGCGCTTTCGGACGGCACCAAGTTCACCGGTACCAGCGTCAAGTGGCACGACAACTTCGCCTTCAACGACGAAATCCCCGCCGTCGGCGACTTCAACGGCGACGGCAAAGCGGATGTCGTGACGTACACCCGCGGTACCGCGGCCGACGTGTTCGTCTCGCTGTCCGACGGCACCAAGTTCCTCGGGATCAGCGTGAAGTGGCACGACAACTTCGCCTACAACAGCGAAGTGCCCGTTCCGCGGGCGATCACGATCCTCTGACACGGCGGACCCGCCCCCGGTCGTCCGGGGGCGGGTTACCGACTTCGGTAGGTTCCGAAAATCCTTCACGGCTCTTACGTTGGGCTGGTCGTCCCGAACGGGGGCGGATATCCGGATCACCTGGGCCGAAGGGCATTTTCATGCGAATGTCGAGGGCTGTGGGCGTGGTCGGTGCGGCCGCCGTGGCGCTGAGCCTGGTCTCAGCGGGAGCGGCGGGCGCCCAGCAGGACATCATCGGCGGGAGCACGGTCTCCTCCGCGCCGTGGGGCGCCCAGATCTACTGGAACAACGTGACGACGTACGGCGGTTTCGAGTGCTCGGGGACGATCATCGCCCCGCAGTGGGTGCTCACCGCGCAGCACTGCCTGAACTCGCCGGGCATGCACGTCAAGGTCGGCAACGTGACCCTGCAGCAGGGCACGAACGCCACCGTCGACCAGCAGAAGGCGTCACCGAACGGGGACATCGCCCTGCTGCACCTGACGACCGCGGTCTCCACGACGTACATGAAGCTCGGCACCGGCAACCCGCCGACCGGGTCGACCAACCAGATCTACGGCTGGGGCCGCACCCAGGGCAGCAACCCGCCGTCGAGCACGCTGAAGACGGCCAACGTCCGCGTGACGGGCCTGAGCTCGGACGCCTACGGCGGCACGGCGATCGCCAGCCAGGGCATCAACGGCTCGGCCTGGCACGGTGACTCGGGCGGCCCGCAGCTGTACAACGGCGTCCAGGTCGGGGTCTGCTCGACGGGCAGCAACTCGGGTTCGAACACGCAGGGCACGCAGAACTACGCGAGCATCGCGTCGAGCCGCAGCTGGATCCGCTCCACGGCGGGCGTCTGACGCACCGGACCGCGTTCCGCACCGCCGGGCGGTGCGGAACGCGGCATACTCGCGGCATGAAGTTCCGCACCCAGGTCCTGCTCGGCGGCAAGACCGCGACCGGCCTGCCGGTTCCCGCCGACGTGGTCGAGGCGCTCGGCGCCGGCAAGAAGCCCGCGGTCACCGTGACGCTCGGCGGCCACACCTACCGCACCACGGTCGGCAGCCGCGGCGGGCAGTTCCTGGTCCCGCTCAGCGCGGAGAACCGAGCGCAGGCCGGAGTCGCCGCCGGGGACGACGTCGAAGTCGAGATCGCCCTCGACACCGCGCCCCGCGAACTCGAGATCCCCGCCGATCTCGCGGAGGCGCTCGCCGCCGACGACACCGCCCGGGCCCGGTTCGAAACCCTGTCCTACAGCGCGAAACAGCGGTTCGTGCTGCCGATCGGCCAGGCGAAGACCGCGGAGACCCGGCAGCGGCGCGTCGCCAAGGTGATCACCGACCTGCGCGCCGGGAGCTAGTCAATCCACAGTGTTCACTCCACAGTGTTCACTCCACAGTGCTCACTCCAGAACGGACGCCCGCAGCGCCGCCTTGTCCGGTTTTCCCGACGGTGCCACCGGAACCGCACCCACGAAGCTGAACCGCGCCGGCACCGCCGCCTCCCCCAGCTCCGCCGCCACCGCCTTGCGGACCTCGTCCAGGTCCGGCGACCGGCCCGGCGCCGGCACCACGAACGCGTGCGCCGCTTCACCCGTCTCCGCATCCGGGACCGCCACCACGTACGCCTGGTCGACGTCCGGGCAGGCCGCGATCGCCCGCTCGATCGGGCCGGTGTAGTGGATGATCGCGTTCACGATCACCACGTCCCGGGCCCGCCCGGACAGATGCAGGTACCCCTCGGCGTCCACCGACCCCAGGTCCTGCGTGCGCACCCAGCCGTCGCTCAGCACGGCCGCGGTCCCGGCCGGGTCGCGCCAGTAGCCCGCGAAGGCCGACGGCGTCCGCACCCACACCTCGCCATCGCGGATCGCGATTTCCACCGTGTCGCAGGGCTTCCCGACCGAACCGGGCCCCTCGTCGGCCCGGCAGATCGTCAGCATCCCCGTCTCCGTCTGGCCGTACGCGTGGTGCATCGCGGGCCCGATCCGCTCGGCCGCCTCGGCGAGCTTGTGCGGCGGCACCGGCGAGCCGGCCACGATCAGCCTCCGCAGCGCGCTCAGGTCGACGTCTTCGGCGCGCAGCACGTCCAGCATGCGGTGCAGCCGCGGCACCGTCGTCAGAGCCGCCGTGATGCCCAGCCGCGGCAGCACGAACAGGAAGTCCGGCAGCTCCCGAGGGATCACCGCCGTGCCGCCGGCGAACAGGCACACCCCCAGCTGCTCGACCATCACCGCGCTGGCCAGTGACCCGAACAGCAGGTACCGCCCGAACCCCGCCCCCAGCCGCTCGTGCGCCGAACCCGGCACCGGCGGGCGCCACACGCGGCCTTCGGTCAGCGCGCGGTAGCTGTAGGCCACCCCCTTCGGGACGCCGGTGCTCCCGCTGGTGAACACGACCGTCGCGATGTCGTCCGGCTGCCCCTGCGGCACCGGCTCGGCGTGGGCGTGGGCGGTCAGCAGCCGCTCCAGCCGCAGCACCGGCACCGCCGCCTCCACCGGCAGCGTGCCGTCCGCGACCACCGCCGTGACGTCGCCGAGGATGTGCCGCAGCTGGACCTCCGGCAGCCCGGGCCGCACCGCGACCGCGCGGGCGCCGAGCACGTGCACCGCGACCAGGGCGGCGAACCCCTCCGGCGTGACGGCGGTGGCCAGCCCGATGCCGTCGCCGGGGCCGAGGCCGGCCGCCCGCAGGCCCGCGGCGCACCGGCCGATCAGCTCCCGCAGCTCGCCGCGGGTGGTCACCCGCGAACCGTGTTCGAACGCCGGGACCTCCGGAGCGCGTTCCAGCTCGTCCAGCAGTGCCTGCGGGTGGACCATCGCGACCGCCTCTCGCCTGGGGCGTCCCGGTCTACCGTGCGGATCTCAGAATTTCGGCAGAGACGACCTGCGGGCGCGGGAGCGACCGCAGCGACAGCGTGCCCGCGAGGGCGACGGCCGCGAGCAGCCCGGTGGCGGCGAGCAGTGTCCAGAAGTCCGGGTGCACGATCGACTGGCCGCGCTCGGCCTGCCAGGTGAGCAGCGCGATCAGCCCGCCGTAGCCCGCACCCGCGGTCCGGACCAGCCGGCGGCGGACGACGTCGGATTCGAGCACGCGGTAGCGGCGGGCCAGCAGGAGGAGCCCGAACGCGACCAGCGGCAGCACCTGCAGGGCGTGGATGCCGGCGAAGTGCGGGATCCGCAGGTCCCCGCCGACCGTGCTCCAGCCGAGCACCGGCAGCCCGGGGCCGCCGTCCTCGACGCCGACCGAGTGCGCACCGAACGTCGAGTACTTGCCGTTCGCCTCCAGCACCGCCTGCTGCCCCGGTGTCGGCGAGAACATCAGCGTCGCCACGTACATCCCCACCACGGCGAGCGCGGCGCCCCAGCGCAGGGCCGACCGCAGGGCGCGGTCCGGGATGCGCTGGAACAGCAGCAGGACGGCGACGGCGGCGGTCATCGACCACGCGGTGTACGCGCCGCCCGCGACGACGTTGTTGATCGCGGTGTCCATCGGCGTGGACTGGTTGAAGTGCAGCGTGCGGCCGCGGACGACGATCTGCCAGACGAGCAGCACGAAGTCCAGGCCGATGCCGACGGCGAACAGCGTGCCGAACCACCAGCCGGCCCGGCGGCCGCGGCGCACGTGCGTCAGCAGCCACGCCAGCGTCAGCGCGTACAGCCCGATCGACACGGAGAACTTGAACGGCTTGAGCCAGATCGGCGCGTTGACCAGCGTGCGATCATCGAAGAGGAGCCCGAGCAGCGAGACCGCGCACAGCACCCCCATCACCCCGGCGAGCACCACCAGCGGGCGGTGCCACGACCGGACCGTGACCAGCGGATTTCCCTTGTCTCCCATGGTCTCAAGCGTGGCGTCCGGGCGGCTCGCGGTCACTGGAGCGGACCACCGTCGGCGGGTGGGGACCGCCCTACCCCCGCTCGCGTGGGTAATAGTGCCGTCAGCGCGACCGGCAGTTGTGCCGTTTGACCACACTGGCCTCTTTTCTAGCGTGACTTTCACACCGCGCGGACCACCGCGCCAGGGGAATTCGCTTCAGGAAGGAGGTGGCCCGTCGATGTCCAGTCCGGGATTCCAGGCAGATTCCGCTGCCATGACGCGCGCCGTCCAGGGTTTCGAGGAAACCGCGACGAACGCCAAGTCCACGATGGCCAGCTTGGAGTCCGAGCTGACCGAGGCGCTGCGCAACTACAAGGGCGACCAGGCCGTGGCCTTCTGGGACCTCCAGCGGCGGCTGCAGGAGAAGATGTCCGCCGCGGTGAAGGAGCTCGACACGATGTCGCAGCTCGTGCACACCAGCCACGCGAACTACGGCCGCGGTGACGCCGACGTCCACCAGAGCTTCCAGGGGGTCGGCAACACCCTCGAGGGCTCGGGCGTGCTCCCCCGCCTCAACCCCTGACCCGAGAGGACGCCCACCATGGCCGACGTCGTCGAAATCAACTTCGCCGCGCTGCAGCACAGCTCGGCATCCCTGGCCGCCAAGGCCAAGGCGCTCACCTCGCAGCTGGAGCAGCTGCACCAGAACCTGCAGCCGATCACCGCGACCTGGTACGCCTCCGGCAGCTCCGCCGGTGACGCCGCCCGCCAGGCGGAGACGCGCCTGCGCCAGGCCACCGCGGACATCGTCGCGATCATCGCGCAGTTCGGCGGGAAGGTCGGCGAGGCGCACGACCTCCAGCAGTCGCTGGAGAACCGCAACCAGGGACTGTTCGCGGGCTGACCCGCGCCCCAGACGTCGGTCGGCCGGTGCGGGAAACCCCCCGCTCGCACCGGCCGACCGGCTTTCCCCCTGTCAGCCTCATCGCGCCAGAGAGCCGGGACCGATGCCAGACCAGTCGTACTACGTCCACCTGGAATCGCTGAAGGACTTCGTGCGGGAGCTGGAGACCCAGATCCACGCGATGTCGAAACCGAACGACTTCCTGCTCACCCTCGGCGAGGAGCCGCTGCTGTTCGGCGAGTTCGGCGAGGCCGGGTCGCTGGCCGACGCCCACCGCGCCGCCGTCTCGGAGATGCAGGGCCTGCTCGACCAGGTTCGCAGCGCGATCGGGTTCGCCCAGGACGTCACCACCACGGTCGCCGACGGCTACCAGCACGCGGACCAGTCGGTGGCCGGGGACCTGCACGCTTCGGGCGCCGTCACCGGCCTGCTCGACCCGGTGCTCGGCCTGCTCGGCGCGGGTGACACGAACGGGAGCCGCAAGGGATGACGAACACCGCGCACACGAACTTCGCCGCCTACAGCCACCAGCAGCTGTACGCGATGCTGCAGGCCGGCGACCCGAACAGCGCGCGGCACGCCGCCGACAAGTGGAAGTCCGCCGCGCTGCACCTGCACGAGCAGGCCCACAACCTCAACGCCGAGCTGACCGAGTTCAAGGACCAGTGGACAGGTGGCGCGGCCGACCAGTACCAGCGGATGATCATCGACCTCGCGAACGGCATCTCGAAGGTGGCGCAGACCGCGGAGGCGATGAACGTGATGCTCGACGACGCCGCCGACGCGCTGGTCAAGGCCAAGAAGGAGATGCCGCCGCCGGTCTCGGTGCCGGACGTCGCCCCGGCCGACGTCGCGCTCGCGGTGAACCCGCCGCTGCTGCCGCCGGACGCCTCCCCGGCTGTTATCCAGGCCGCGGCGCAGCAGCGCCAGCAGGCCATCGCGAACGTCGAAGCGCAGCAGGCCGCCGCGAACGCCGCCGGGTCGGCGCACGGCAAAGCGATCGTCGTGATGACCCAGCTCGCCGGCGAGTACACCGTCGCGGAGGAGTCGATCCCGGCTTCGCCGAACGCCGTCCAGACACCGGCGACGCCGCCCGCGGGCGGTGGCGCGGGCAGCACCGGCTCACCGGGGCTCGTCGGCAACGGCATGACCGGCGGTCCCGGTGTCGTCGTCACCCCCACCGACGGGCACCCGCTGCCCGGTGGCGGCACGACGACCCAGCCGGGGACGACCGTGCCGACGTCGAACCCGCTGTTCGGCGACATGTTCACCGCCGGGCTCGCCGCGGCTTCGGCCGCCGCGTTCGGCCGGTTCGGCTCGATCATGCCGAAGGTGCCGTCGTGGGCGACCGGCAAGGACCCCAAGGACGACAAGGAACAGCCTCCCGGCACGAAGCTCGGCGGGGGCGGCGCCGGTGTCGAAGGCGGCACCGGCGGCGGCATCCCGATCGGCGGCGGTGACGCGCCTTCGCTCGGCGGCGGCGGTGTCCCGGTCGGCGGTGGGCTCACCGGCCCGGGCGAGGTCCCGGCGGCGCACTCCGGCCTGGCCGGGGACGGCGGCGCGGGCAACGCGCTGAGCGGGCTCGCGGGCGGGGCGGCGGGCGCCGTGGGCGCGGCGGCGGCCAAGAGCGCGATGCCGATGATGCCCATGATGCCGATGGGCATGGGCGGCGGCGGGGACATGGGCTCCGGACGGCGGATCCCGGCGTGGCTGGTGGAGACCGAGAACGTCTGGGGCCAGTCGGCCCCGGTCGCGCCCCCGGTCATCGGCGAAGACAGCGTCTGATGAAAGGCAGTGTCCGATGACGGCGGCGGGCTACCGCGTCGCCCCGGCGCGCCTGGACACCGTGGCGGGCGAGTTCGGCTCGCGGGCCGAAAGCTTGGGCACGGCGCAGTCGGCGGTGGCGGGCGAGAAGCTGCCCGCCGCCGCCTTCGGCCAGGTCAGCGAGTCCGCGGCCGCGGCCAAGACGTTCGAGAAGACGATGACGGAGCTGGGCGCGAAGCTCGAATCGAGCGTGTCCCGGCTCCGGACACTCCAAAGTGGACTGACGGCCTGCGCGGCCGGCTACCGGCGGGCGGACGCACAGGTCGCGGCGATGTACCGGGCGCTGCTGCCCGAGGACCCGTTGCCCCGCGCGGGAAACCCGGCCGGGATCGGCGGCTCGGCCGACACCGGGGCGTGGGCGCACGCGATCGCGGACAACCGCGGCAAGGTCGCCGACGCGTTGACCGCCGAGCGGTTGCGGCTGGCCGCGTTGACCGATCCCGACGAGGTCGCGCGGTCACAGGCGCGGATCAAGCTGTACGAGGACATCCTCGCGCACGACCGGCAGATCCTGCGGTTCGATCCGTCCGGCAACGGGCGGATCGTCGAGCTGGTCGGGCACATCGAGCCGGGGACGCGGAACGTCGGGCTGTTCGTGCCGGGCGTCAACACGCAGATGTCGAACTTCGACGCCTACGCCGGCCTCGGGCGCAGCCTGGTGGCCGCGGACCCGTCCGGGCGCACGGCGGTCGTCGTCTGGGCCGACGGGGTGTTCCCGCAGGGGCCGGTGGCGCAGGGGCCGGACGCGGGGTACGCGCAGGCGATGGCGCCGGACCTCAAGCACTTCGCCGACGACCTGCGCGGCGAGATCGCGAGCCACGCGGGCTCCGGCGTCTCGCTGACCGCGATCGGGCACAGCTACGGCGGGGCGACGGTCGGGCTGGCCGAGGCCCACGGCCTCGACGTCGACCGCGTCCTGCACGTGGAGTCGGCGGGCATGGGCCACGGCGTGTGGTCGCCGTCCGACCTGCCGGCGAGCCAGGCGGGCGTCCAGCGGTTCTCGATGACGGCCCCGCTGGACCCGATCGTGCTCGCGCAGGGCAACGCGTGGGGCCTGGAGTGGACCGGCATCGGCCACGGTGCGGACCCGGACGTCTTCTCCGGCGTGACCGAGCTGCCGACCGGCAACGACGCTTCCGGTTCGGCGCTGTGGGGCGTGTCGTCGCACAACGACGTGCTGAAGCCGGGTTCCGATTCGTGGACGAACATCTACCGCGTGCTCACCTCGGGCGGTGACCTCCGATGACCCCGGAACTGACCCGCCTGGCGGCCGAGCTGACCACGGTGATCGACGACGTCGCGGCCGCCTTCGGCGGCCCGGCGGACCCGACGCTGTCCGGCGAGCTGGACTGCGACCCGACCAGCCCGGGCCACCTCCTGTGCTGGCAGTACGGCGTCCGCGTCGACCACCCGGCCGCGCCGGAAAGTCACCTGGCGTCCCTCATCCCGGCCCTCCACGAGGCCGGCTGGGAATCCCACGACCGCAGCACCCCCCGCGAGCAGATCACCCGCTTCACCCGCGAGGGAGCCGACTTCACGATCCACGTCGCCGGCGCGGTGACGATCATCGGCTCCACCCGCCCCGTCCCCGCCTGACGTGTCGCCCCGCCAATCACGAGTGATGCCCCTCCAATCACATGGAGTTGCCCCGTGGGGCCGGACACCTTGATTCCAGACAGTGGTCTGGAGGGAGGATGTCCTGGTGTCTCGCAGGTCGAAGTATCCGGAGCAGTTCCGTCGTGACGCGGTCGAGCTGGTCAACTCGAGTGACCGGCCGTTGCGGCAGATCGCCCGCGAACTCGGGGTCAACCACGAGACGCTGCGCTCGTGGGTGAACGTGGCCAAGCAGGCCGCCGAAGCCGGGCCGCCGGCAGAGGACCCGGCGGTGACCGATGAGGTGACGCGGTTGCGGAAGCAGGTCGCTGAGCTGCAGAAGGAGAAGGAGATCCTGCGGAAAGCGGCCGCCTATTTTGCGCGCGAGATGGATCGATGATCTACCGCTACCGGTTCATCTCCGAACACCGCACCACCTTCGGTGTGAAGCGGTTGTGCCAGGTCCTCGGCTTGCGCCGGCAGGGCTTCCACGAGTGGGTCGCCGCCGAGGAGGCCCGGGCCGCGCGGGCGGAGGCCGAGGCCGGGCTGGTTCGGGTGATCGCCGGAATTCACGCCGAGCACCGGGGTGCTTATGGGGTGCCGCGAGTGACTGCGGAGCTGCACCGGCGCGGGATCGTGGTGAATCACAAGCGGGTGGAGCGGCTGATGCGGGAGCACGGGCTGGCCGGGATCACCCGCCGCAAACGCCGAGCGTTGACCCGGCCCGCGGCCGGCCCGACCGCGCCGGTCGGTGATCTGATCCGCCGCGACTTCACCGCATCCGCGCCCGGCACCCGGCTGGTCGGGGACATCACTTGCCTGCCCACCTTCGAGGGCTGGCTCTACCTGGCCACCGTCATCGACCTGCACACCCGCGAAATCGTCGGCCACGCCATGGCCGACCATATGCGCACCACCCTGGTCTGCCAGGCCATCGACCTCGCCGCAGCCCGCGGCCTCATCCAGCCCGATGCGGTGTTCCATTCCGACCGCGGCGTCCAGTACACCTCCGGCCAGTTCCGCACCGCGCTCGCCGAAAGGAAGATCCGCCCGTCAGTGGGGCGGGTCGGGTCCTGCTACGACAACGCCGTCGCCGAAGCCTTCTTCGCCACGTTGAAGACCGAGATCGGCACCACGATCTGGCCCACCAGAGCAGCAGCCCGCCACGACGTGTTCACCTGGCTGCGCTACTACAACAACAAGAGACTGCACTCCGCCATCGGCCAGCACACCCCGGCCGAAGCCCGAACCAACTACGCTCAAGCCCTGGCTGCCTGAAAACCCCGTGTCCGCCCCACCGGGGCAACTCCACACACGTGATGCCCCTCCAGTCACGCGAGTTCGCCCGCCAATCACGCGAGATCCGCCCTCAATCACGCGAATCCCGTCCCCGATCACCGGAGCTCGTGTGCCCGAAGGGGTATCTCGCGTGACTGAGCGGGCATCACTCGTGATTGAAGGGGCATCACACGTGTTTGGAGGATCGACACGGGTTACGGGGTGAAGCGGGTGGGACGCCAGCCTCGACGGCGGGCGCGGCGGACCGCCGCCACCGTCACGCCGGCGGCCGCGGCCAAGGCGACCCCGGCCAGGGCGATCGTGCCCGCCGGGACGTCCGACGGGGGCGGTGCGGGAGCGGCGGCCGGGACCACCGCCGGGGCCGAGGCCGACGGCGGAACCGCACCGGGCGGCGGGACGTCGGCGGGCAGCGTCGAGGACACCGCCGCGTACGCGTCCAGGACTCCCCAGCCCAGCCGCGGGTCGTGTGCCCCGGACGGCGGGCGGTGGGCCGTCAACGTCAGGCGGGTGACGACCTGGTCGCCGGACAGCTCCGGGTGGTAGGCCCGCACCAGCGCCGCGACCCCGGCGACGTACCCCGCCGCGAGGCTCGGATCGGTCACCGGCCAGCGGTGCGCCGCCGCGCCGCCCGCGCCCGCCGATGTGCTCACCAGGTCCGCGCCCGGTGCCGCGACCCCGACGTAGTCCCCCGCTTCCGTCTGCACCGGCTCGCCCGCCTGGTTCACCGACCCCACGGCCAGTACCCCGGACGTCGCCGTCGGATAAGTCCGCGCGCCCTGCTGGGTCGCCGACGCCGCCGAGACGACCACCGCACCGGCGGACCGCGCCCGCGCCACCGCACCGGACAGCGCCGGGCTGTCGGCCGCCGCGGGCACGGCGACCAGGATCACGCTCGCGCGCCGGTCCACGGCCCGGTCGATCGCGTCGGCCAGCTGGCCCGGATCGCCGCCGTCGCCCGCCGTGTACCGGATCGGCAGCAGCCGCACGCCGGGCGCGACGCCGGCGAACGTCGTCGCCGGATCCGGCTGCGCGCCGACGATCCCGGCCGCGATCGTGCCGCGGCCGTCGCAGTCCGTGCGCTCGGTGCCGGCGCCGCCTTCGAGCTGGCCGGGCGCGAACTGCGCGTTCTGCGCGTCGACGCCGGTGCCGAGCACGGCCACCAGCTGGCCGTCGCCGCGGGTCAGCGGCCACAACCGCGCCGGGTCGACCAGGCGCTGGCCCCACGGGACCTCGCCGGTGTAGGTGCCGGACGGGTTCGCGCAGCCCTCCGCCGAAGCGGCCGGAGCCCCCAGCACGCCCGACGCCGTCAGAAGGCCTGCCACCGCGAGCACCGCCGGTAACCGCACCCGAACCCCCGAAGCCGAAAGACGGTGGCGGACAAGGAATTCCGCCACCGCCAGTCTAGCCGCCCGGCACGCCTCAGCGCAGGTCCATGCCGAGGTCCAACGCCGGCGAGGAGTGGGTCAGCCCGCCCACCGACAGGTAGTCCACACCGGACAGTGCGTACGCCCTACCACGGTCCAGGGTGAGCCCACCAGAGGATTCCAGCCGCGTCTTCGGCGAAACCTCGTCGCGGCGCGCCACCGCCCGGCGGCACTGCTCGGGCGTGAAGTTGTCCAGCAGCACCTCGTCCGCCCCGGCGGCCAGCGCTTCGTCCAGCTGGTCGAGCGTGTCGACCTCGACCTCGCAGGCCAGTTCCGGCGCGTGCGCACGGGCCGCGGCCAGCGCCGCGGTCACCGAACCCGCCGCGACGACGTGGTTGTCCTTGATCAGCACCGCGTCACCGAGTCCCAGCCGGTGGTTGACCCCGCCGCCGCAGCGGACGGCGTACTTCTGCAGCAGCCGCAGCCCCGGCAGCGTCTTGCGGGAGTCGCGGATCGCGCACCCGGTACCGTCCACTTCGGACACCCAGGCGGCGGTCGCGGTGGCGACGCCGGAGAGGTGGCACAGCAGGTTCAGCGCCGTGCGCTCGGCGGTGAGCAGCCCGCGCACCGGACCGGCCAGCACCAGCGCCGGTTCCCCGGCGACCAGCCGGTCACCGTCTTCGCGCCGGGCCAGCACCTCGTACCCGTCGCCGAGGACCATGTCGAACACCGCGAGCGCCACCGGCAGCCCGGCGACGACGCCGTCGACGCGCGGGGTCAGCTCGGCGACCGCGGCCGCGTCCGCGGGCACCGTCGAGGCCGTCGTCGCGTCCGGCCCGTACCGCAGGTCCTCGCCCAGCGCCGTGGTGACCACGCGCTCGACGTCGTCGACGTCCAGCCCGGCGGCCGCGACCAGCCGGCGGACGGTGTCGGAGATCGGGAACGTCATGCCACGCCCTCCAGGGGGATCGGGTCGGCCAGCACGGGCTGGCCGGAGGGGCTGAGCCGGATCAGCTGGCTGCGCCGCCAGGCGTCGTCACGGTCCGGGAAGTCGGTCCGCACGTGGCAGCCCCGCGACTCGGTGCGCCGGACGGCCGCGGCGAGCATCGCCTGCGCCACCACGGTCAGCGCCGCGTCCTCGACCGCCGCGTGCGTCCACAACGGAGTGTCCGAAAGGGAGAGATCGAGCACCGAACCGGCGGCCGCCAGCCCGTCGGCGTCCCGGCCGATGGCCGCGTACCGGCTCATCACGCGCTGCAGCGAGTCGCGTTCCGCCGCGGGCGCGGTGGTCCACGACGGCAGGCGCCCGCGCGCCGGGTCGGCCAGCAGCCCGGCCGCGAGGTCCGCCGCGACGGCCTCCGCCACGCGCTGCCCGACGACCAGCCCTTCGAGCAGGCTGTTGGACGCCAGCCGGTTCGCACCGTGCAGCCCGGTGCGCGCGACCTCGCCGGCCGCGTACAGCCCGGCCACGGACGAGCGACCGGCCACAGTGGTCACGATGCCACCGCACGAGAAGTGCGCCGCCGGGGTCACCGGAATCGGGTCGACGGCCGGGTCGAGACCCAGCGCCGCGCACGCCCCGAACACCGTAGGGAACCGCTGCGCGAACCCCTCGATGCCGGTCGCGTCCAGGAAGACGTGGTCGTCGATGCCGCCCGGCGCGGTGAGCATCCGCCGCGTGATCGCCGCCGAGACGACGTCACGCGGGGCGAGGTCGCCGAGCGGGTGCACACCCCGCATCACCGGCAGGCCGGCGCCGTCGACCAGTGTCGCCCCCTCGCCGCGCACCGCTTCGGTGACCAGCGGGCAGCGGCCGCGGGCGCCCGGCGTGTAGAGCACGGTCGGGTGGAACTGGACGAACTCGATGTCCGCCACCGTCGCACCGGCCCGCAGCGCGAGGGCGATGCCGTCGCCGGTGGCGATCTCCGGGTTCGACGTCGCCTGGTAGAGCTGCCCGAGGCCGCCGCTGGCCACCAGCACGGCCGGCGCGCGGACGACGCCGGGTACGCCGTGGTGGTCCAGCACCGTGACGCCGGCGACCCGGCCGCCGGGCGTGCGCAGCGCGTCGACGGCGATGTGGTGCTCCAGCACCGGCACCCCCGTCTGCCCGGCCTGCGCGACCAGCGCGCGTTCGACCTCGGCGCCGGTCGCGTCGCCACCGGCGTGGATGACGCGGAAGGCGCTGTGCCCGCCTTCGCGGGCCCGCGCGAGCAGGCCGGACGCCGCAGCGTCGAACTGCGCGCCGTCGGCCCGCAGCCGGGCCACCGCGGCCGGCCCGCCGTCGAGGATCGAGCGCACCGCCGCCTCGTCGCACAGGCCGGCGCCGGCGGTGAACGTGTCTTCCGCGTGCCTGGCGACCGAGTCGTCGAGGTCGTGCTCGTTCTCCATGACCACGGCGACGCCGCCCTGGGCCCAGCGCGTGTTGCCGTCCGCAACGGCGGCCTTGGTGATCACCAGGACGTGCAGCCCGAGGGCCTGCGCCCGCAGCGCCGCGGTCAGCCCCGCGACGCCGCTGCCGATCACGACCAGGTCGGCGCGTGCTTCCCAGACCGGAGTTTTCGCCCGTGGGTCATTAACCGGCGTGGTCATTCGCCGCCGCCGGGCTGCCCGATTTCGATCATCCGCTGCACCGAGGCCTTCGCGCGGGCGGCCGTCTCGAGGTCGACGTGGACCTCGTCGAGACCGTCGCGCAGGCAGCGCAGCAGCGCCGCGGGCGTGATCATCTTCATGTACCGGCAGGACGCCCGGTCGTTCACCGCGCGGAAGTCGATGCCCGGCGCGGCCTTGCGGAGCTGGTGGATCATGCCGATCTCGGTGGCCACCAGCACGGTCTTGGCGCGCGTGTCGCGGGCCTCGTGGACCATGTCCCCGGTGGACAGGATCTTGACCCGGTCGGGCGCCACGGCACCCTCGCCGGCCAGGTAGAGCGCCGAGGTCGCGCAGCCGCACTCGGGGTGGATGAACAGGTCGGCGTCCGGCTCCTCGGCCGCGCGCGCGGCCAGCTCGGCGCCGTTGATGCCGGCGTGGACGTGGCACTCCCCGGCCCAGATGTGCATGTTCTCCCGGCCGGTGACGCGCTTGACGTGGGCGCCGAGGAACTGGTCCGGCAGGAAGAGAACTTCCTGGTCAGCGGGGATGGAGGCGACGACGTCCACGGCGTTCGATGACGTGCAGCAGATGTCGGTTTCGGCCTTCACCTCGGCCGTGGTGTTGACGTAGGAGACGACCACCGCGCCCGGGTGCTCGGCCTTCCAGGCCCGCAGCTCGGCGCCGGTGATGGAGTCGGCCAGCGAGCAGCCGGCCCGCGCGTCCGGGATCAGGACGGTCTTCTCCGGGGCGAGGATCTTCGCGGTCTCGGCCATGAAGTGCACGCCGCAGAAGACGATGGTGGACGCGTCGCTGCTCGCCGCGATGCGGCTGAGCGCGAGGGAGTCGCCGGTGTGGTCGGCGATGTCCTGGATCTCCGGGACCTGGTAGTTGTGCGCGAGCAGGACCGCGTCGCGCTGCTTCGCCAGGCGCCGCACCTCCTCCGCCCAGGCCGCGTTCGCCTCGACCCCGCCGTAGGGGGTGAGGTCCTGATCGAGCGTCGAAGTCATGGTTGGCCCTCCTGGACCGATCTCCGGTTTTCGCCTTACAATCGAAAACCGTGCGAAGTCATCTTAACACCCAGGCCCCCTTGGTCCACGAGGTTTTGGGCGCGGTCCTTCAAGTGCGCTCGGACACACTGCGGGTGCTGTTGTGGCGCCGCGCGCTCGACCCGCACCTGGGCCGCTGGTCGCTGCCGGGCGGCCGGCTGCGGCTCGACGAGGACGTCGAGACGTCGATCCGGCGCCAGCTCGCCGAGAAGGTGGACGTCCGCCAGCTCAAGCACGTCGAGCAGCTCGCGGTGTTCAGCGCGCCGGACCGCGTCCCGGGGCCGCGGGTGGTGGCGACGGCGTTCCTCGGCCTGGTCCCGTCCGACGTCGACCCGGAGGTGCCGGAGGACACGGAGTGGCACGACGTCGCTTCGCTGCCGCGGACGGCGTTCGACCACGAGGCGATCGTGCTGCGCGCCCGCGACCGGCTGCGGTCGAAGCTGTCCTACACCAACCTGGGGTTCGCACTGGCACCCGACGAGTTCACGATTTCCGCGTTGCGCGGGCTGTATTCGGCAGCGTTGGGTTACCGGGTCTCGGCGACCAACCTGCAGCGGGTGCTGTCGCGGCGCGGGCTGCTGGTGCCGACGGGGCACACGGCGCCGCCGGGCCGCTCGGGCGGGCGTCCGGCGGCACTGTTCTCCTTCGGCGGCAAGGGCATGCAGATCACGGATCCGTTCGCGGTGTTCAAGCCGCCATCGAGGTGACCGTGCTGCGCCAACGGCGTTCTCCCTTTACCGTGGACGCGTGACCGAGCCGGAACCGGATAGTGACGCGACGACGACGATCCTGCCGTTGTTCCCGCTACAGACCGTGCTGCTGCCGGGCACCAAGCTTCCGCTGCACATCTTCGAACCGCGGTACCGGCAGCTGACGGCGGACCTGGTGAGCGGCACGGTGCCGGGCCGCGAGTTCGGCGTGGTCGCACTGCGGTCGTCGCTGACCCGCGAAGTACGTGGTCTGGACCAGTTGTACGAAGTGGGCTGCAGCACGGTGTTGCGCGAGGCCAAGCGCCTGCCGGACGGCCGGTTCGATGTGGTGACGGAGGCCAAGCGCCGCTTCCGCCTGCACGACCTCGACTGCGTGTCGGCCCCGTACCTGATCGCCTCGGTGGAGTGGGTCGACGACGCCCCACCGGCCCCGTCCGGCGGCATGGCGGAGCGCTTGGCGACGGTCGCCCGCGCGGCCCACCAGCGCTACTGCGAAACGGCTTGGCGCAGCGACGATTGGCACGCCCCACCCCCGGAGACGGACATGGCCGAGCTGGCGTACGTGCTGGCGGCGGACTGCCTGCTGCCACTGGAGGACCGCCAGAGACTGCTGGAGGAACGCCACCCGCTGCGCCGGCTGCGGATCGCCTGCCGGCTGCTGACGCGGGAGGCGGGGTTCTTGAACACGCTGGGTGCGGTGCCGCTGCCGCCGGGCGAACTGACGGACCTGAGCCGGCCGGCCAGCTTGAACTGACCCGAACCACTGGAGATTCCCGGGGTGCGATGTCCGGGGAAGTTGGTCAGCAGGGTGGCCGGCGGCTTGACGCCGGTTGCGCTGTGGGATCGATGGTGAGCGCAGAAGGGCAGGCGGCCCGGTGGAAGCGCTCGATCTCGCCCCTTGTGCGAGGCCGAGGCCCCACTGGAGATACCCCACCCATCCCTGGGGGCTGACCCCGGTCCAGTCTATCGCCCACCCCCGACGCAGCCGGCGGAACAGCCCCATCCCGGCCCGGTTGTCCACACCCGGGCCGGCTTGGGGACAACCGCCCCGGACCTTGAGGACAACCGCCCCGAACCCGGGGACAACCGCCCCCGAACCGCGTCAGGAACCGTTGCCGAACTTGTTCCACACCTTGCCCGCCGCGCCCGAAACCGCCTCCCCGACGTCGCTGAACACCTTCGTCAGCGGGTCCGTCGACGAGTTCCACGATTCCTTGTACGCCTGGGCCGCCGACTTCAGGTCGTCCTTCCAGTCCGACGAAGGCGTGTCCGAATCCCGCCGCGCGTAGTCGCCCGCCAGGATCGCCCGGTAGTCCTCCGAAGCCGCCCACTTCTGCAGCTGGGCCGCGCGGACCACCGCGAACGGGTGGGACTCCGTCTCGACCGACTTGAGCTTGAGGAAGCTGTCGCGGATGTCCTCGACCGACTCGTACTCCGCGGCCTGCTGCAGGAACGACGGGACGTCGATGCGGGCCGGGTCGATGCCGCCCGCCACCTGGATCTGGGCGCGCAGCGCCGCCGTCGGGTTCTGGCTGCACAGCAGCCCCGCCCGGTCGCACGACAGCTCCGCCTTGCGGAACCACTCGCGCAGCGCCGCGACGATCGCGCGGATGCCGAGCGCGCTGACCGGCGTCCAGGACATCGCCAGCTGCAGGCTGATCAGGCGCACCATGATCGTGCGGTACACCGCGTGCCCGGACAGCACGTGCCCCATTTCGTGCCCGATCACGAACCGCAGTGACTCCAGGTTCATCAGCTCGACGAGCCCGGTGCTGATCGCGATGAACGGCTCGTCCATGCCGACCGTCTGCGCCTGGATCTGCGCGTTCTGGAAGACGAACAGGTTCGGCACCGCGGGCAGGTCCAGCGTCTCGGCGCACTCGTGGCGCAGCCGGTCGAGCTCCGGGTACTGCTTCGGCCCGACGCGGATCGACGACGCCAGCGCCATCAGCCGCTCGCCGCGCTCGTTGTAGAAGCCCGACACGGCCTTGACGACCTGGGCGAAGCCCGGCACCGCGCGCAGCGTGGCGAGCGCGCCGCGGTCCACCGGGTGCTCGTACGCGCGCGGGCTGATGCCGGGAAAACGGACGGCGTTGTGCCGCGAAACTTCGATGTCCTCGGTCACTTCTGGTTCCCCCCTGTAGGTGACGGGCACCACTTTAGGGGAAAGCGATCAGCCGAGGCGGCGGCCCAGGTCGTCGCGGCCGTTCCAGGTGGTGAGCAGGGTGTACGCGATCGAGACGCCGAGCGGGCCGGTCAGGAGCACCCACCACGACTCCAGCCGCGGCGCCAGCTCGATCACCGCGCCCAGCGCGGGCGGGGAGTCGATGGCGTAGTGGCTGTTGGCCCAGCCGACGCCGAGCAGCATGGCCAGCGCGCCGGCGAGGGCGACGCCGAGCACCGCGGCGAGGAACACCACCGGCCCGCGGCGTTCGCGCAGCAGCCAGACGACGACGCCGCTGACGATCCCGATGCCGAGCAGGAGGAACCCGAACACGGCCAGGTCGTCGAAGCGGTGCCAGCTCTCCAGCTCCAGCGCGCCCTGGGTGCCGTCGGCGGCGACGATGCGCACCCGCTCCGGCGGCGCGAGCCGCGACCACGCGAAGGCGAGCGGGAAGCTCAGCAGGGTGAGGACACCGAGCACGCTGACGGCGGGCAGCAGGTCGGCCTTGACGACCACGCGCGGCCGCCGTTCCCGGAACAGCACGGGCACCGACCACGGCCCGGCCACGGCCGACGGCCGGTGCGCCGGCCCCGACGACTCACTCACCCGGACTCCTTCCTGAACGTGCCCACCGAGCGTAACCGGTCGACGCGGGAGCGACGTGAGCCGCTCGCCCGTGTCGCCCCGGCCGCGGATGAACGATCTGGTTAGTTCAACTGCGGCCAGCACCCACGCAATGAACGATCCGGTCCGTCCACGGCCGCCACACCCGCGCAATGAACGATCCAGTTCGTCCAGCCACGGCCAGCACGCCCGCGCAATGAACGATCCGGTCCGTTACCCCGTCAGCCGCTCGCCGTCTTGCCGTGGCGGCTGCACCGGGCGGTCCAGCCGAGCGGGCTCACCTGGACCACCAGCCGGCGCGCGCAGAACGTGCAGTACCGCGGCGGCTCCAAAGCCGTCCGCGGGTTGTGGCACGCCGGGTGGTCCGCCCCACCCGGCGATTCCTGTCCACAGTGGACGCAGAAGGCACTCTCAGAGGCTGTCACTGAGCGCCTTGATCGGCATCTTGAGCTCGTCCAGCATCTCCAGGTCCGCCGAAGCAGGCCGGCCGAGGTTGGTCAGGTAGTTGCCGACGATGATCGCGTTGATCCCGCCCAGCATGCCCTGCTCCGCGCCCAGGTCGCCCAGGGTCAGCTCGCGGCCGCCGGCGAAACGCAGCATCGTGCGCGGCATCGCGAGCCGGAACGCCGCCACCGTCCGCAGCGCGTCGCGGCCCTCGACGATCTCGTAGTGCTCGTACGGCGTGCCCGGCTGCGGGATGAGGAAGTTCATCGGCACCTCGTGCGGGTTCAGCTCCGCCAGCTGCACGGCGAACTCGGCGCGCTGCTCGACCGTCTCCCCCATGCCGATGATGCCGCCGCAGCAGACCTCCATGCCCGCGTCGGCGACCATCCGCAGCGTGTCCCAGCGCTCTTCCCACGTGTGCGTCGTGACCACCGACGGGAAGTGCGACCGCGCCGTCTCGAGGTTGTGGTTGTAGCGGTGCACACCCATGTCGACGAGCTCGTCGACCTGCTCCTGCGTCAGCATGCCCAGGGAGCAGGCGATCTGGATGTCGTTGCCGTCCTCCCGGATCGCGCGGACGCCTTCGCGGACCTGCGAGAGCAGCCGCTTGTCCGGGCCACGGACGGCGGCGACGATGCAGAACTCCGTCGCGCCGGTCTCGGCGGTCTGGCGGGCGGCCTTGACCAGGTTCGGGATGTCGAGCCACGCCGAGCGCACCGGCGTCGGGAAGCGGCCGGACTGGGAGCAGAAGTGGCAGTCCTCGGGGCAGCCGCCGGTCTTGAGGCTGATGATGCCCTCGACCTCGACCTCGGGCCCGCACCAGCGCATCCGCACCTCGTGCGCCAGTGCGAGGAGGTCGGGCAGGCGGTCATCCGGCAGCCGCAGCACGTCGAGGACCTGCTGTTCGTTCAGGCCGACGCCGTTTTCTAGGACCTGCTCGCGCGCGCGGGCCAGCAGGCTTTCCGGGGGCTCCGGGTGGCGGAGCCCCCGGCCCGGGGCGGAGCCCCGGCTGTCACTGACGTCGGTGTCCGGGACTGCGGTCACGGCGGGCTCCTTGATCGAGGTGGTGCGGCAAACGTCCCTCATCGTGCACGAAGCGGCGTCGAGGGGACAGCGATGCAGGTCACTTCCCGGCGGACGCGCACCCGGCGAAGAGCTCGGGGTCGAATTCGCCGCCGAACCACGGCGAGAGCCCGGCCCGCGCCGCGGCCAGGAAGTCCTCCCGGGAGGCCTGGCCGATGTCGGCGGGCAGCACGCCGAGCAGGGGCGCGCCCGCCGCGACCGGCAGGTCTTCGAGGTTGGACAGCGCCGCGAGGTCGGGTTCGGCAGGCCAGGCTCCGATGATGACGCCGGCGACGGTCAGCCCCCGCTTGGTGGCGACCTCGGCGGTGAGCGCGGTGGCGTTGAGCGTGCCGAGGCCGGCCTCGGCCACGATGATCACGAGCGAGCCGAGCGACCAGGCGACGTCGGCGAGGCTCGCCCCGGCGCTGTCGAAGCGCACCAGCAGCCCGCCCGCGCCCTCGATGAGGGTGAGGTCGTGCGCGGTGTCGAGGTCGGACGCGGCCCGGGCGATCTCGCCGGGGTCGAGCGTCGGCAGGCCGCTGCGCCGGGCGGCGGCCTCTGGCGAGAGCGGATCGGGGTACCGCCGCAGCTCGCGGGTGGTGACGTCCGGCCCGGCGAGGCGGACGACGTCCTGGAGGTCACCCGGCTCGTCGGGGCGCACCCCGGTCTGGGCCGGCTTCAGCACGGCCACCCGCTGTCCCCCGGCCACCGCCAGGGCCGCGATCGCCGCCGTGGTGATCGTCTTGCCGACCCCGGTCCCGGTCCCCGTCATCACCAGCATCGTCACGGACTATCAACTTAGTGACTCCGGGCCCGGTCGCGCACGCGGCCCGTGATCGGAGGCGAGCCGGGCCCGCGGTGACGGACCCGGCTCGGACCTCCGCCGGTGTCAGGCGCCCGGCACCGCCACCGGTGCCCCGGCCGGGCGGAACGTGCGCTCCGCCGCGTCGAACAGGTACACCTGGGCGTCGCCGACGTGGAAGTACATGCCGGTCAGCTGCAGTTTCCCGGCCGACTCGGCCGCCGCCACCGCCGGGTACTCGCGCAGGTGTTCCAGCTGCTGCAGGACGTTGTGCAGCGCCAGCCGGTCACCCTCGCGGTCCGGGACCGCGCCGTCGAGCGTCGCCGAGCCCAGCCGGTGGGCGCTCGGCTCCGCGTACCGCAGCCAGGCCGACAGCGGCCCCGGCGGCGGGCCGTCGGCCAGTGCGGCCATCGCGCCGCAGCTCGAGTGGCCGCACACCACGATCTCCTCGACGCCGAGGACGCCCACCGCGTACTCGATCGACGCGTTCATCGACGCGTCGGCCTGCCCCGGCGGCACCAGGTTGCCGATGTTGCGGATGGTGAACAGGTCACCGGGCCCGCTGGTGGTGATCAGGTTCGGCACGATCCGGGAGTCGCCGCAGGTGATGAACAGCGTGCGCGGGCGCTGGCCGTCGGCCAGCCCGGACAGGGTGTCCTTCAGCAGCGGCGCGGCCCGGCGGTGGAATTCCGTGGCGCCGCGGCGGGTCTGCTGGGCCGGGATCTCGACGCCTTCCGCGGCCTGCCACTCCGACCACGGCGCCAGCCAGCGCGGCACGGCCCGGCTCGCGGCGATCCGGGACCGCGTCGGGCGGCCCGCCTTGCCCTCGCCGAACCACGGGTGGCCGACCTCGTCGACCTCCACCGTGCCGCCGGCCCGCTCGTGCGCCTGCTGCCAGGTGTGCAGGCTCTCGAACGCGGCGTGGTCCAGGTAGTCGACGACCAGCTCCAGCCGGACGGTGACCCCGCTCGGGACGGTCCCGAGCACCTTCGACAGCCGCGGCACCGACAGGAATGTCAGGACGCCTTCGACCACGACGCGCCAGTCGTCACCCTCCCTCTCGACGTGGATGCCCGACCAGACCGTGCGGCGCAGCATCAGCACCACCGCCAAGCCGATGCCGGCCAGCACGCCGGTGAGCAGGTCGAACACCACGACGCCGCCGAGGGTCAGCAGGTACACCGGCAGGTCGCCGTGGGCCAGCACGGTCTTCATGTGCCCGGGGTTGACCAGCTTCGCGCCGACGTGCACCAGCAGCCCGGCCAGCGCGGCCAGCGGGATGCTCTCGATCAGCCCGGCGAGCAGGACGACGAACAGCAGCACCCAGACGCCGTGCAGCACCGCCGACACGCGGGACTTCGCGCCGGAGGCGACGTTCGTGGAGCTGCGGACGATGACGCCGGTGACGGGCAGGCCGCCCAGCGCGCCGGAGAGCATGTTGGCCGCGCCCTGGCCGACCAGTTCGCGGTCGAGGTTGGCGCGCGGCCCGGTGTGCATCTTGTCGACCGCGACCGCCGAGAGCAGGCTCTCCACGCTGGCGATCAGCGCGATGGTGACGACGGCGAGCGCGAACCCGCCCCAGCCGCCGTCGGGCAGCTGCGGGACGAGGTGGACGTTCAGCAGGTCGCCGGGCAGGTCGACGCGCGGGAGCGTCATCCCGAACGCGACCGACACCACCGTGGCCGCCGCGATCGCGGCGAGCGGCCCCGGCACCTTGCGGACGGCGGCCGGCAGTTTCGGCCAGACGAGCAGGATCGCGATGGTGAGCAGGCCGACGATGGCGGCGGAGTCGTGGTGGGCGACGATCTGGGCGGGCAGCTCGGCGATGTTCTCGATCGCCGAGCTCTGGGCCTTGCCGCCGAGGATGACGTGCAGCTGGCCGAGCACGATCGTGACGCCGATGCCGGCCAGCATGCCGTGCACGATCGCCGGCGAGATGGCCAGCGCGGCCCGCGCGATGCGGCTCAGCCCCAGCAGGATCTGGCAGGCGCCGGCGGCGACGGTGATCGCGCAGGTGACGGCCCACCCGAACGTCTGGATGGTTTCGGCCATGACCACGGTCAGGCCGGCGGCGGGCCCGCTCACCTGGAGCGCGGAGCCGCCGAGCGCACCGGCCACGATGCCGCCGACGACGGCGGCGACGAGCCCGGCGGCGACCGGGGCACCCGAGGCGAGGGCGATGCCGAGGGACAGGGGGACGGCTACGAGGAAGACGACCAGTGAGGCCGGCAGGTCGTGGCGGAGCACGGCGAGGGGTCTCATGATCGCCATGCAACCGGAAATCGAGTGAAATGTCCGCTATGCACCACCCGATCGAGTGAACAACTGGCGTTAATTCACCCTTTTGTCACAAATCGGACATCGCGTTAACGCGACGGTAACGCACATCCACCTCTCGCATGACAGATAAAACCGTGCCTGTACAAGGGTTTCCGGCGCCGGACACGGCGAAGGCCGCTTCCGGGGACCCGGAAGCGGCCTTCGGGCGGATCAGTGCTCCAGCGCACCCGCGGGGACGAACCCGCGCGCCGCATCGTCCAAAAGGGACACCTGGGCCGCGCCGACGTCGAAGTACATCCCGGTGAGCCGCAGCGCGCCCCGCTCCAGGGCCGCCGCGACCACCGGGTAGCCGCGCAGGGTTTCCAGCTGCTGCACGACGTTCTGCAGCGCCAGCTGGTCGGCCTCGGCGGCCGGGCGCTCGCCGTCGAGCAGCAGCGGGGCCTCGCGGCTGCGGCGCCGGAGCGTCGCCTGGCCGTGGCGCAGCCAGCTGCCGAGCTGGTCGAGCCCGGCCGGGGCCTGGCCGAGCAACGCCTTCATCGCGCCGCAGGAGGAGTGCCCGCACACCACGATTTCGGCGACTCCGAGTACCCCGACGGCGTACTCGATCGCCGCGCCGACCGACGAGTCGGTGCCGTCGGACGGCGGCACCAGGTTCCCGATGTTCCGCACGGTGAACAGGTCACCCGGCCCGCTGGTGGTGATGAGGTTCGGCACGATCCGCGCGTCGCCGCAGGTGATGAACAGCGTGTGCGGCTGCTGGCCGTGCGCCAGGCCGTCCCAGGTCTCGCGCAGCAGCGGCGCGGTGCGGCGCTGGAACTCCGAAGCGCCGCGGCACAGCAGCGAGCTGGCCGTGCGCTGGGCGGGCAGCACGACGTGCTCGGCCTGCCACTGCGACCACGGCGCGAGCCACCGCGGCACGACCCGCGCGGCGACGCTGCGGCGCACGGTCGGCTCCCCCGCCCGGCCGCGTCCGAACCACGGGTGCCCGATCTCGTCGACGGTGACCGGGCCGGCGTGCGCCTGCTGCCAGCCGCGCAGGCAGTCGAACGCGGCGTGGTCGAGGTAGTCGACAAGCAGTTCGAGGGTGACCTCGGCGTGCGGCGGCACCCCGGCGAGCACGCGGGTCAGCCGCGGCACGGACAGGAACGTCAGCGCCCCTTCGATGACGACGCGGTGGCGGTCGCCGTCCTGTTCGACGTGGATGCCGGAGAAGATCATCCGCCGCAGCATCAGCGCCAGCGCCAGCAGGATCCCCGCCGCGACCCCGGTGAGCAGGTTGACCGCCACCGCGCCGGCCAGCGTGACGACGTAGACCGGCAGGTCGCCGTGCCGGCGGACCTCCTTGAGCCCGTTGAGGTTCACCAGCTTCGTGCCGACGTACACCAGCAACGCGGCCAGCGCCGCCAGCGGGATCAGCCGCAGCACGCCGGTGAGCAGCAGGCACGCGGCGAGGATCCAGACGCAGTGCAGGATCGCCGACGTCCGGGTGCGCGCGCCCGCCTCGTAGTTGGTCATGCTGCGCACGATGACGCCGGTGACCGGGAACCCGCCGAGCGCGCCGGCGGCGACGTTCGCCGCGCCCTGCCCGATCAGCTCGCGGTCGAGGTCGGTGCGCCGTCCGCCGCGGAGCTTGTCCACCGACACGGCGGACAGCAGGCTCTCCAGGCCGGCGATGAGCGCGATGGTGAGCGCGGCGGTGGCGAAGCTGCCCCAGCCGCCGTCCGGCAGCCGCGGCACGACGTGCAGTGCGGGCAGCCCGGCCGGGAGGTCCACGCGGGGCAGGCTCATCCCGGCCACGAGGGACAGGCCGGTCGCCAGCGCGACGGCGGCCAGCGGCGCGGGCACGCGGCGGACGGCCTGCGGCAGCCGCGGCCAGGCCAGCAGGACGCCGAGGGTGACGACGCCGATCAGCACGGCCTGGTCGTGGTGCGCGGCGATCTGCTTCGGCAGCGCCAGGACGTTGGCCAGCGCGGAACCCCGCGCCGAACCGCCGAGGACGACGTGCAGCTGGCCGAGCACGAGCGTGACGCCGATGCCGGCGAGCAGCCCGTGCACGATGGCGGGCGACACGGCGAGCGCGGCGCGGGCCAGCCGCGTCAGGCCGAAGAGGATCTGGAGCAGGCCCGCGGCGACGGTGATCGCGCACGTGACGGGCCAGCCGTGGGTGGCGATCGTGTCGGCCAGCACCACGGTGAGGGCGGCGGACGGACCGCTGACCTGCAGCGGCGATCCGCCGAGGAGGCTCGCGACCAGCCCGCCGACGACGGCGGAGATCAGGCCGGACAGCAGCGGCGCCCCGGCGGCGAAGGCCACGCCGAGGGACAGGGGGACGGCGACGAGGAAGACGACGATCGACGCGAGGAAGTCGTGCTTGAGGTTCTCCAGGTGCTCGGAGGGCTTGGGGGGTCCGGTGTCGTGCTCGCCACGAACGATCTCGATCATGGGGGCAGGATCGCCGAAACCGGGCGAAAAGTCCGCTACGCAAGCATTTCTCGCGTTCGTCCGGGTACAGGGCGGACCGGGTTTCCCGGCTCCTTCACACTTACCGCCTCGACCGTTCGCGTGGTTTCGACCAGGCACTGCCACGCAGTGCGACGATGAGGGAACTTCGGGTCTCGGTGTGCCGGTGGTCACACCCGATGTGCTGAAATCACGCCTTTTCGGCGACCGCGAGCATCGCGCGGGTGATCACGGCGAGGTCGTCGGCCGTCGAAACGTAGGGCGGCATGGCGTAGACGAGGTCCCGGAACGGCCGCAGCCAGGCCCCCTGCGCGGTGACGACGTCCGTGGCGGTCGCCATGTCGACGGGGTGGTCGAGCTGCAGCACGCCGATCCCGCCCAGCACCCGCACGTCGACGACCGAGGGCAGGTCGCGGGCGGGGGCCAGGCCGTCGAGGAGGGCCTTCTCGATCCGGGCGACGTCGCTGCGCCAGCTGCCGTCGGCGAGCAGGCCGAGGGAGGCGTTGGCGACGGCGGACGCGAGCGGGTTGCCCATGAAGGTGGGGCCGTGCGCGAGAACCGGCAGCTCGCCCTGCGCGATCCCGGCGGCGACCTCCGGGGTGCACAGCGCGGCGGCCAGGCTGAGGTAGCCGCCGGTGAGGGCCTTGCCGACGCACATGACGTCCGGGGTGACGCCGGCGTGCTCGGCGGCGAACAGGGCGCCGGTGCGGCCGAACCCGGTGGCGATCTCGTCGAAGACGAGGAGGACGTCGTGGGCCTCGGTGAGTTCCCGCAGGGCACGCAGGTAGCCGGGGTGGTGGAACCGCATGCCCCCGGCGCCCTGCACGACGGGCTCGACGATGACGGCGGCGAGCTCGTCCCGGTGCCGCTCGATCCCGGCGGCCAGGACGTCCACATAGGACGGATCGGGCGGGGTGTCGAATCCGGACGGTGGCGCGGGCACGAAGACCTGTTCGGGCAGGACACCGCGCCACAGCGCGTGCATGCCGCCTTCGGGGTCGCAGACGCTCATCGGGGTGAAGGTGTCGCCGTGGTAGCCGCCGCGCCAGGTGAGCAGCTTGTGCTTCCCGGTGCGCCCGCGGGAACGCTGGTACTGCAGGCACATCTTGACGGCGACCTCGACGGAGACCGAGCCGGAGTCGCAGAGGAAGACGTGCTCCAGCCCCTCGGGACTGACGTCGACCAGGGTCTTGGCCAGGGTGATGGCCGGTTCGTGGGTCAGGCCGCCGAACATGACGTGGCTCATCCGCCCGGCCTGCGCGGCCAGGGCGGCGTCGAGCACGGGGTGCCGGTAACCGTGGACGGCGGACCACCACGAGGACATCCCGTCGACGAGCTCCCGCCCGTCGGCCAGCGTCAGCCGGACGCCGCTCGCTTCGGTGACCAGCAACGACGGCACCTTCGCGGGCATGGGCGCGTAGGGGTGCCAGACGTGCCGGGCGTCGAGGGCGAGCAGGTCGGCGGAGTCCATCCTCGAATTAAAACAGTGGCGCGAAGCGCCTCCGTTGAGGGTGGTGGCGGGGAGGAAGGCGGATAAACAGTGGTGCGAAGCGCCTCCGTTGAGGGTGGCCCACGACACGGCCCGGCCTCACAACCGGACCGGCAGCGCCTCCAACCCGTGGACCAGCGAGCTGGTCCGGTACACCAGCTCCTCCGGCTGCGCGGCCAAGGCCAGGTCGGGGAACCGCTCCAGCAGCCCGCCGATCGCGATCTCCGCCTCGAGCCGGGCCAGCGGCGCCCCCACGCAGTAGTGGATGCCGTGGCCGAAGGCCAGGTGGCCGCCCGCCGCGCGGGTGACGTCCAGCTTGTCCGGCTCCGGGTACCGCTCCGCGTCCCGGTTCGCGCCCAGGAGCGAGACCAGCACGAACTCGCCCGCCGGGATGGTCACCCCGGACACCTCCACCGGCTCCGCGGTGAACCGCAGCGTGGCCAGGTGGATCGGGCCGTCGAAGCGGAGGAACTCCTCCACCGCGCCCGGCAGCAGCGCCGGCTCCGCGCGCAGCCGGGCCAGCTGCTCCGGCTCGCGCAGCAGCGCCAGCACGCCGTTGGCGATCAGGTTGACCGTCGTCTCGTGGCCGGCCACCAGCAGCAGGAACGCCATCGACACCAGCTCGGGCTCGGACAGCGAATCGCCGTCGTCACTGGCGTGCACCAGATCGGAGAGCAGGTCCTCGGCCGGCTCGGCGCGCTTCTGGGCGATCAGGTCCGTCAGGTACGCGAACATGCTCGCCGCCGCCGCCTGCATCTGCTCCGGGCTCCTCGCCGCGCTCAGCAACGTCTTGGACCAGCCCGAGAACTCCGCGCGGTCCTCCTCGCGCACGCCGAGCAGCTCGCAGATCACCGTGATCGGCAGCGGAGCGGCGAACGAGGTCACCAGGTCGGCCCGCTCCTGCCCGGCCAGCCCGTCGAGCAGCTCGTCGGTGATCTCCTGCACCCGCGGCCGCAGCCGGGCCACGGTCCGCGCGGTGAACGCCTTGTTCACCAGCTTCCGCAGCCGCGTGTGGTCCGGCGGGTCGGAGTTGAGCATGTGCCAGCTCAGGTCCTGGCCCAGGCCGTTCTGCAGGGACTCCGGCGGCAGCTTCGCCTCGAACAGCTCCCGGATGCCCTGGCTGTTCTTCTGCAGCCGCGGATCCGACAGCAGCGCCCGCGCCTCGGCGAACCCGGTCACCACGTAGGCCGGCAGCCCACGCGGTGGCAGCCGCACCCGGCGCACCGGGCCGCCGCCGCGCAGCATTTCCGAGAACAAGTGCGCGTCCTGGGCGAAGTCGTCCTTCACCTCGAGGATTTCGTCGGTCGTCATCTCCGGCCCCCAGCACTCACGGCGTCAGCGCTCGGCGAGTGCCGTCACGACGCGTTCGGTCACGTCCTGCCAGTATGCCCGCTGTTCCTCGCGTTCTTCCGCGCCCGCAAGCCATTCCTGGTGGAACCGCAGCGTCGTCTTCGCCCCCGAGCCGCTCAGCCGCACCTGCACGGTCGAGTCGTGGTCCCAGTCGCTCGGCCGCCAGGTGAGCCGCACCCGGTCGCCGTCGACGAAGCTGCGGATCTCGCCCACCGTGCCGTTCGCCGTTTCGTACTCCGCGCCCGTTTCCTTCGGCAGCTCGACACCGGGACCGAGCCAGATCGCCACGCCCTCGCGGCTGACCAGGAAGTCCCACACCGCGCCGGCGGGGTACGGCAGGGTCCGGGAAACGCCGATGTTCCACCCGGCGTCGGCCGTCTTCCCCGTTGAAGAAGTCATGCGCGCATCCTCGCAAAGGGGTACGACAAAACCGGCGGGTGGCCCGGGTGGAGGATGGGAACCCGTGCGCTACCGCCCGATCTCCCCCGCTGTCCTCGCCGAGGAGCTCACCGACCGCATCGACGCGCTCACCGGGCCGCGGCTCGCGGTGGCCGTCGACGGCGCGGCGGGCGCGACCGCCACCGCGGAACTGGCCGACGCCCTGGTCGATCCGCTGCGCCTGCGCGGCCGCGCGACCCTGCGCGTGTCGGCGGGCGACTTCCTGCGCCCCGCGTCCCTGCGCTTCGAACACGGCCGCACGAACCCCGACGCCCGCTACACCGACTGGCTCGACCTCGGCGCCCTCCGCCGCGAAGTCCTGGAGCCGCTCAAGGGATCGGGCGAGGTCCTGCCGTCCCTGTGGGACGCCGGCCGCGACCGCGCGACCCGCGCGGAGCGGGTGCCGCTGCCCGAAGGCGCGGTCGTGCTCCTCGACGGCGAGCTGCTGCTGGGCGCCGGGCTGGCCTTCGACCTGGCCGTGCACCTGTGGCTCTCCCCCGCCGCCCTGCGCCGCCGCGTGCCGGACACCTGGGCGATCCCAGCCTACGAGCGCTACGAGGAGGAGGCGGACCCGAGCTCGCTCGCCGACGTCGTCGTGCGCGTCGACGACCCGCGGCACCCGGCGCTCTACACGCCCTAGTCGTGGTGCCGGGGGGGACGCGGTCCCGAGTAGAGGAGCGACGGCGCCGGCTCGCCCGGACTCCCGCCGAAGCTCCACACCTAGCGGACGACGGCCACCGGATCGCCGTCCAGCAGGCCGGACAGCCGCTGCGCCATCACGTCCCAGCGCCAGTTCGCCGTCACCCACTCCCGGCCGGCCTGGCCCATCCGGCGGGCGCGCACCGGGTCGGCCAGCAGGCTGGCCAGCGTCTCGGCGAGCTGGGTCACGTCCCGGCCGTCGACCACGTGCCCGGTGACCTCGTCGAGCACCGCCTCCGGTGCCCCGCCGGAGTTGCCCGCCACCACCGGCAGCCCGGTCGCCGAGGCCTCCAGGTAGACGATGCCGAGCCCCTCGACGTCGAGGCCCTTGCCACGGGTGCGCGCGGGCATCGCGAAGACGTCGCCCGCCGCGTAGTGCGCGGGGAGCTCGGCCCACGGCACCGAACCGGTGAGCACGACGTCGCGGTCCAGGCCCAGCCCGGTGACCAGCTCGGTGAGCTTCTTCCGGTACGGGCCGCCGCCGACGATCAGCAGGGCCGCGTCCGGCACGCGCTCGCGGATCGCGGGCAGCGCGCGGATCAGCTGGTCCTGGCCCTTGCGCGGGACCAGCCGGGACACGCAGACGACGGTCGGCCGGTCGCCGAGGCCGTGCCGGGCGCGGATCTCCGCCCGCCCGGCCGAGTCCGGCCGGTACACCGCGGTGTCGACCCCGGACGGCAGCAGCTCCAGCCCCGCCATCGGCCCGAACGCCGCGGCGAAGCGGGCGCGGGTGTACCGGCTGACGTAGGTGACGACGTCGTGGTGTCGCCGATGCGCCGCAGCGCCTGCCGCGAAGCCGGCAGCATCGACCAGCCGACCTCGTGGCCGTGCGTCGAGGCGACGACGCGGCGCGCCCCGGCCCGGCGCAGCGGGTGCCCGAGCAGGGCCAGCGGCGCCGCCGCCCCGAACCAGACGGCTTCGCAGTCCCGCGCCCGCATGATCTGCTTCGCCCGGCGGAGCACGTCCGGCGTCGGCAGCATCAGCGACGTCGGGTGCCGGACGACCTCGAACGGCGCTGCGGCGTCGAACTGCTCGTGCGACCCCGTCCGCGACTCCCACGCAGGCGCGTAGACGACCAGGTCGTCCGACGGCAGCCGGGTGGCGAGGGAGTTCAGGTAGTTCTGGATCCCCCCGGGCCGAGGCGGGAAGTCGTTGGTCACCAGCAGGGTCTTGAGCACGCCCCAGAGGCTAACGGCGAAGGGGCGGTACCGCGTGTGCGGTACCGCCCCTCCGACCGGTGGGGCTACGCCGTCGGGCGGCGCGCTCCCGAGTACTGGCTCTGCAGCGGCGAGATCTTCACGACGTCACCGGTGTCGGGCGCGTGGACCATCTTGCCGTCGCCGATGTACATGCCGACGTGCGAAACGGGCGAGTAGAAGAACACCAGGTCGCCGGGCTGGAGCTGGTCCCGCGGCACCGCGGCGCCGAAGGTGGACTGCTCGCGGCTGGTCCGCGGCAGGGTGATGCCGGCCTGGCCGTAGGCCCACGACGTCAGGCCCGAGCAGTCGAACTTGTTCGGGCCGGTGGCGCCGTACACGTACGGGCTGCCGAGCTTGCTCAGCGCCGCGTCGACCGCCGCCTGTGCGGCCGCGGTCGGGGCCTTGATGTTGGTGGGCGCGGACCCGCCGCGGTCCTTCTGAGCGGCCTTGTCCGCCGTGCTGAGGTTCTTGTTGGCCGCCTCGAGCTGGTCGATCTGGTCCTGCAGGTTCTTCTGCTTGGCCTCGATGTCCTGGGTCAGCTTGGCCGCGGCGTCCCGCGCGTCCTGAGCGCGCTTCGCGGCGTCACTGGCCTTGGCGGCCGCGTCGGTGGCCTGCTGGACGGCGCCGGTGAGGTTGCCCATCGCGGTGTTCTTGCCGGTCGCGATGATCTCCAGCGCCGAGGAGCGGTCGAGGAAGTCCTGCGTGGACGTGCCCGCCAGCAGCGCCGACAGCTTGTTCAGCTGGACACCGCTGGTGAAGGACGCACCGGCGAACTTGTCGACCTCGGTCTGGTACTTCTTCTGGCTCTCCGACGCCGTGGCGGCTTGCTGCTTCGCCGCGTTGACGTCGCCGGTGGCCTTGTCGAGCTCGGCCTGCTTCTTCTTCAGGTCGTCCTGGGCCGAAAGCAGGTCTTCGTTGAGCTTCTCGGCCTGTGCCGCGAGGTCGCGGTACTTGGCAAGGGCGTCGGAGCCGGTGGGCGGGGTCTGGAGCACGGGGACGGGGGCGGCGGTGGCCGACGGCTGCGCCACGGTGACGAGGGTGATCACCGAGGCCGCGGCGAGGGCACCTGAAACCACGCGCCTGAGGGAATGCGACTGCACGGTCGCGCGGGTCTCCTTCGGTCTCGGCCGCCGACGGGGACCGGGGCACGAAGAGGCCGGGGAGTTCCTCTTCACCGCTGTCCCACCCACCACGCGCCCGATCCGTGCGCTTTGGACATGCACGAGCCGCAACAGGTGAAGCACGCGGTGGTGGTTCCGGTTCCCAGCTTCCCGACAAAGCTGCGTCCGGCGGCGATCCCGCGTCGCCGTCTCCGCAGACGGCCGGGGGCCACGAGATCTCGGACAGGTTACGAAAAGAGCGCCACCACGTCCACCACCTCGCCGCCAAAAACGCTGAGTGACGCCGCTGAACACCATCGGACCAGGGCGGGAGCCACCATGTGATGGGCGTTACACGCTGGGGTTTCTCCGGAGCGCTTTTCGACTACCGACCGTTCACCGATTCAATCGACCATTCGGCGCGCCGCCACGAATCGGTGGAAATCAGGCGGTGCGCCGGACCGGTTGTTCTTCGACCAGCCTCAGGTGCGGCACCATGCCGGCTTCGGCCAGCGCGTCGATCGCCCGCCGCTCGTCCGCGTCCCACACGACCTCGGGTGGCGCGCCGAGCAGCACGCTCACCACGCAGTCGTGACAGGAGATGCCGCGCACGACGCAGCGGTCGCAATCGACCACCAGGTTCTCGATGTCCGATACGGCGATGTGCGAGACGTCCACTTCGGACAGCTCGGGGGTGTCGCCCATGTGGTCCTCCTCACGTCGGAACTGACTGGGGAGAACGGTAGGCGCCACCACCGACAATTTCGGGCGTCAGACCCTCGACAGGCGGCTGACCAGCACCGATGACGGCGTCGGGTGGGCGCCGCGGCCCCGCACCGAGTCCGCGACCGCGCGGTCGGACGTCGCGACGACCATCGGCCGCCCGGCGGGCTCGGCGGCGACGAGGTTGCGGATGACGTCGTCGGCCAGCACCCCGCGGTCGGAGAAGAGCACCCGCACCCCGCGCGGCACCGAGGCGGGCACCGACAGCACGCCCGCCCCGTCGAACACCACGGTGACCTCGGCGGACGTGCGCGCGGCGAGGGCCTGGAGCTGGTGGATCAGCCGGTCGCGCTGGTCGGCCAGCGCGAGTTCCGGGTAGCCGGTCTTGGTGACGTTGTAGCCGTCGACGATCAGGTGCACGTTGGGCAGCGCCAGGTAGCGGTCCAGGGTGGACACGTCGGCGATCTTGCCGCCCTGGCCGGTGCCGGAGCTGGCGCCCCGCACCATGTCCGCCGGGCGGGCGCCGCGCGCGCCGAGGGCGAGCTCGCGGCGGAGGCCGGTGACGGCGCCGTCGATGGTGTCGATGAGCAGGGCGAGCCGCACCTCGTCGGCCTGCCGGGCCTCGCGCGCGGACTGGCGGGCGATCTCGGCGTCGGCGACCGCGCGCTCGGCACGGGCGCGTTCCCCGGCGACGCGCTGGCGTTCGCGCTCCAGCTGGCTGGTCAGCGCGGCGATCTCGTCGTGATGGGCCGAGGACCCGCGCTCGGCGTCGGCGGCTGCCGCTTCGGCCGCGTCACGGGCCTGGCGCAGCTGGACGCCTTGTTCGCGCAGGCGCTTCAGGAGCTTCTCGACTTCGCCCTCGCGCTCGCCGCGGACGTTTTCGGCGGCCTGTTTCGCTTCGGCGAGTTCGGCGCGGACCTGGGCGAGCTCGGCTTCGAGCCGCTGGTTGCGGGCCAGCGCGGCGTCGCGCTCGGCGCGCAGGGCGTTTTCCTCGGCGTTGCGGGCGACCAGCCGGACGCGCCCGGTGGCCCCGGACTCGCCGAGCAGGACGGCGGCGGCCGCCGCGGCGACGGAGTCGGTGGCGTTGGGGTCCAGCGCGTCGGTGCGGTGCTCGCGCAGCCACTCGATGACCGCGGTCCGGAACTGCGACGAGTCGCCCAGGGCCGCGAGCAGGGCGGCGCCGCCGAGCTTGGCGCGCTTGGCCGGGGCGAACTTGGCGACCGGCCGCAGCTGGCGGGGCACGTCGGTGGCCGGCAGCTTGGCGACGGCGGCCGCGGCGAGCTCGGCGATGCGGTCGCGGACCGGTTCGGGCAGGGCGGGCCAGGTGGCGGGGTCGGGGTGTCCGGCCTGGTCAGCGGGCTCCTCGGCCGGCTCGGGGCGCGACACGACGCCCGAGGGACCCACGGGGTCCTCCGGCGGCTCCGGCACGAGCGGCTGCGGGTGCATTGGTCCAGGGTAGGCCCCGCCCCCGCATCCCGCCCCGCGCACCACACGGACCGGCCACGCGCGGAAACTGTCGGTGGTCGCCCCTAAAGTCCCGCACATGCGTTCGGTCCAGGCTCAGCTCGCGTTCGACGAGCTCGGAACTCCCTTGCGGGACACCACTTTCGTCGTCTTCGACCTCGAAACGACCGGGGCCCCGCCGGGGCCGTCCGGGATCACCGAGATCGGCGCGGTGAAGGTGCGCGGGGGCGAGGTGCTCGGCGAGTTCGCGACGCTGGTGAACCCGGGCACGCCGATCCCGCCCCAGATCGTCTCACTGACCGGGATCACGCAGGCCATGGTCTACGACGCGCCGCCGATCGAGGAGGTGCTGCCGGCGTTCCTCGAGTTCGTCGGGGGTGCGGTGCTGGTGGCGCACAACTCCGGGTTCGACACCTCGCACATGCGGGCGGCGTGCGAGGGCCACGGGTACGTCTGGCCGAAGCTGACGGTGGTGTGCACGGTCCGGCTGGCCCGGCGGGTGGTGCCGCGCGACGAGGTCGGGCGGTACAACCTGACGGCGCTGGCGCTGCTGTTCGGCGCGCGCACGCGCCCGACGCACCGGGCGCTGGACGACGCGCGGGCGACGGTCGACGTCCTGCACGGCCTGCTGGAGCGGGTCGGCAACCTGGGCGTGCACTCGCTCGAGGAGCTGATGGGGTACCTGCCGGAGGTGACCGTCGCCCAGCGGGCGAAGCGGCACCTGGCGGCGGACCTGCCGTCGGCACCGGGCGTCTACCTGTTCAAGGGGCCGAAGGACGAGGTCCTGTACGTCGGCACGGCGAAGGACCTGCGGCGGCGGGTGCGCACGTACTTCACGGGTTCGGAGAACCGCAGCCGGATCCGGGAGATGGTCGCGCTGGCCGAGCGCGTCGACCACGTGGTGTGCGCGCACGCGCTGGAGGCGGAGGTGCGCGAGCTGCGGCTGATCGCGGCGCACCGGCCGGCGTACAACCGGCGGTCGAAGAACCGGCACCAGGGCTGGTGGATCGGCCTGACGGACGAGGCGTTCCCCCGGCTGTCGGTCGTCCGGCTGCCGCGGCCGGGGGTGCTGGGCCCGTTCCGCAACCAGGCGGACGCCCGCACGACGGCCGACACCCTGGCCGGGGCGTCGGGGCTGCGGACGTGCACCCAGCGGATCTCGCCGAGGTCGGCGAACGGCACCCCGTGCGTGCTGGCGGAGCTGGGGCGATGCGGAGCACCGTGTGCGGGGCGCCAGAGCGTGGAGGCGTACGGCCCGGCGGTCGAGTCGGTGTCGGGCCTGATCGCGGGCCGGGACGGCACCCCGCTCCACACGGCGGCGGCGCACCTGGAGCGCCTGGCGGAGGGCAGGCACTACGAGCAGGCGGCCCGCCACCGCGACGAACTGGCCGGGCTCATCCGGGCGTTGGGCCGGGCGCACCGGCAGTCATCGCTGGCGGCGATCGGCGAGCTGATCGCGGCCGCCCCGGACGGCGCGGGCGGCTGGGAGCTGTCGGTGATCAGGTACGGCCGCCTCGCCTCGGCGGGCGTGGCCCGGCGGGGGGTGCCGCCGATGCCGGTGGTGGAGGCACTGGTGGCGTCGGCGGAGACGGTGCTGCCGGAGCCGGGGCCGTTGCACGGAGCCCCGCCGGAGGAGGTGGGGGTCCTGCTGCGCTGGCTGGCCCGCCCGGGGGTCCGGCTGGTCCGCACCACCCGCCCGTGGGCCGAGCCCGCGGCGGTCGCGGGCTGGCGGAGCTGGCTCGACCTGGTCGCCGACGCCCACTCCCTCGAACACATCCACTGACCCCAGCCCCAGCCCCGGAACAGTCGGCCCGGGTACCCGGAGAGTCGGCCCGCGTACCCGGAAGGTCGGCCCGCGTACCCAGAGGGTCGGCCTGCGTACCCGGAGGGTCGGCCCGCGTGCCGGGAGAGTCGGCCGTCGTACCCGGAAGGTCGGAGCGCGTACCCGGAGGGTCGGGTTGAGGCCGGCCGTCCCTGCCACCCAGCCGACCCTCCGGGTACGCCGACCGACCGTTGGGGTACGCCGACCGACCATCCGGGTACGCGGGCCGACCCTCCGGGTGCGTGAGCCGCGCTCCGGGCGGGCCACCATGTGGCGTAGCTAGGATCGCGGGCGACCCCGCAGACGAGTCTTGGAGGACCCAGGTGATCACCGCGATCGTGTTGATCCAGGCAGAGGCGGATGCCATCCCGGACGCGGCGCAGGCGATCGCCGACATCGACGGTGTCGGCGAGGTCTACTCGTGCGCCGGGGACGTCGACCTCATCGCCACCGTCAAGGTGTCCACGCACGAGGGGCTGGCCGACCTGATCCCCGGCAAGATCGGGAAGGTGCCCGGCGTGCTGGACACCGTCACGCACATCGCGTTCCGGTCCTACAGCCGCGCCGACACCGAATCGGCCTTCTCGATCGGCGTCGAGGATTGAGCGAGCTCCCCGCGGAGCTGGCCGACGCCCTCGCGGCCGCCCCGGACGCGGCGGTCCTGTTCGAGGCCCTGCCGCCTTCCCACCGGCGCGAGTACGTCCAGTGGGTCGCGGAGGCCAAGAAGCCCGAGACCCGCGTCTCCAGGGCCGGGAAGGCCATCACCCGGCTCCGCGACAGCGCCGGCAAGCAGTAGAAACGACGAAGGCCACCTCCCGCGGGAGGTGGCCTTCGTCGTCGATGGAACTAGTCGTGCTTCGCGGCCGACGCCGTCTCGGCGGAGTCGAACTCGCCGTGCTGGCCGTGCTGGCCGATCTCGCCACCGGAGTGGCCGTTGCCGTTGGCGCGCTCCAGCGCCGCCGTCTCCTCGGCCGGGTCCGGCGACCAGAACGTGCCCGGCACGGCGTGCCCGGCCGAACCCAGCTTGTTCATCTTCTTCGGCACCGACGCGCCCTGGTACTCGAGCGGGATCGCGTGGCCGTGGCTGTCCACTCCGGCCAGCGGCTGGTGGATCTCGATGAACTCACCGTGCGGCAGCCGCTTGATGATGCCCGTCTCGACACCGTGCTCCAGCACCTCGCGGTCGGCCCGCTGCAGGCCGAGGCAGATGCGGTAGGTGAAGTAGTAGGCCAGCGGCGGCACGATCAGCACGCCGATGCGGCCCGCCCACGTCGTCGCGTTCAGGGAGATGTCGAACTGGTCGGCGATGATGTCGTTGAAGCCGGACAGCTCGATGACCATGAAGAAGCCCAGCGCCATCGCGCCCAGCGCGGTGCGGACCGGTGCGTCACGCGGCCGCTGGAGCAGGTTGTGGTGCGCGGTGTCCTTGGACAGCTTCCGCTCGATGAACGGGTAGCCCAGCAGCAGGCCGAACAGGATCGGCATGCCGACCGCGCCGGGGAAGAACACCGCCGGGATCGTGTAGTTCCCGAGGTAGACCTCCCACGCCGGCCAGATCCGGAGCATGCCGTCGGCCCAGGCCATGTACCAGTCCGGCTGCGAGCCCGCCGACACCTGCGCCGGGTTGTACGGGCCGAAGTTCCACACCGGGTTGATCTGGAACAGCCCCGACATCAGCGCCAGCACCCCGACGACCAGGGTGAAGAACGCCCCGCCCTTGAGCGCGAAGTACGGCATGATCCGCACCCCGACCACGTTGGTCTCCTTGCGGCGCACGCCCGGGAACTGGGTGTGCTTCTGGTACCAGACCAGCGCCAGGTGCGCCCCGACCAGCGCGAGCATGATGCCCGGGATGAGCAGGATGTGCAGCGTGTACAGCCGCGGGATGATCTGATCGCCCGGGAACTCCCCGCCGAACAGCGCCCAGTGGATCCAGGTCCCGGCCACCGGCACCGACAGCACGATGCCCGACAGCGTCGCCCGGATACCGGTCCCGGAGAGCAGGTCGTCCGGCAGCGAGTAGCCGAAGAAGCCTTCGAAGCAGCCCAGGATCAGCAGCAGCCCGCCGATCACCCAGTTCGCCTCACGCGGGCGCCGGAACGCGCCGGTGAAGAAGATGCGCAGCATGTGCACGGCCATGGACGCGACGAAGATCAGCGCGGCCCAGTGGTGCAGCTGGCGCATGAACAGGCCGCCGCGCACGTCGAAGGAGATGTCCAGCGTCGTGCGGAACGCCTGGGACATCTCCAGGCCCTGCATGTTCTTGAAGCTGCCGTGGTAGACGACCTCCTGCATCGAGGGGTCGAAGAACAGCGTCAGGTAGACCCCGGTCAGCAGCAGGATGATGAAGCTGTAGAGCGCGATCTCGCCCAGCAGGAACGACCAGTGGGTCGGGAACACCTTGTTCATCTGGTGCCGCAGGCCCTTGGCCAGGTGGTAGCGCTGGTCCGCGTTGTTCGCGGCCTCGCCCAGCGCCTTCTCGACCGGGCTCGACCCCTTGGTCGGCGTGGTGAGTGAACTCATGACTTACGCTCCCAAAAGGCCGGACCGATGGCCTCGATGAAGTCGCCTCGCGCGATCAAGTATCCCTCTTCGTCCACCGTGATCGGTAGCTGGGCCAGCGGCCGCGTCGCCGGGCCGAAGATCGGCTTGCCGTAGTGGAGTGCGTCGAACTGCGACTGGTGGCACGGGCACAGGATGCGGTTGGTCCGCTGCTCGTACAGGGAGGTCGGGCAGCCGACGTGGCTGCAGATCTTCGTGTACGCGTAGTAGTCGCCGAAGTTGAAGTCCTCCTGGCCGGCCCGCTTGACGACCTTGGCGGCGTCGGTCGGGCGCAGGCGGATCAGCATGACCGGGTTGTCCACCCGGGTCAGCGCCTTGGCCAGCGCCTCCGCGTCGTTGCGCTCGGACTCGCGGAACGGGAAGACCGTCTCCATCGCGCCTGCGTCCAGGTCCTCGGCCTTGACCAGGGAGATCTCGGTCTGCTTGCCGTGCTCGACCTCGACCGGCTTGCCCGTGGCCCGGCGCAGGTAGACCTTCTCGCCGGGGAAGTTCGGCTGCCAGCCGGTGTGCCACAGCGAGTCGCGGGACTCGCTGTCCTTCCACGGGTTCTTGATGAAGGACGCGACCGGCAGCGCCGCGGCGGCCAGGCCGAGCGCACCCGCACCGGCGATCGCCGAGCGCTTGATCAGCGACCGGCGGGCGATGGTGCTGCGGCTCCCGGCGTCGGCCAGGTGCGCCAGGATCGTCTGGCGGTCGACCTCGGACGAGCCCTCGCCGCCCGCGTCGCTGCGCTGCTGCACCGCGACCTCGGCGGGCACGAACTTCTTCGTGTAGAGGATCACGCCGATGCCCAGGCCGAGGATGGCCAGGCCGAGCGTGAGCCCCAGCATCGGGGTGTACAGGCTGTACCAGAAGTGGCCGCTCTCGTTGTCCGGCGCCTCGTACTGCCACGGCCACCAGATCAGCGAAACGACGAACCCGATCCCGGCCAGCGCGGACAGGCCGAACCAGAACGCGACCAGGCGCTCGGCCCGCTTCTCCGCGCGGGTGCCCTCCACGGGCCACGGGGTCGGGTACTCGACGATCTCGACACCGTCGAGCGCCCCGCCCAGCTTGACCAGCTGGTCACGGTCCATCTCAGCCAGTTCCGCCTCCGTCGGCGGCTTCGGCCCTTCGGCACTCATGCCTTCGATCCAATCCACAACGTCACGCCGATCAGCGCGGCGATCCCGACGATAAAGGCGATGACGCCCTCCGAGGCGGGGCCGACCCCGCCGAGGCCGTTACCACCCGGGTCATTGTTGCCGTCCGACACCGACTTCACGTAGGCGACGATGTCCTTCTTCTCCTCCGGCGACAGCTGCCGGTCGGAGAACTTCGGCATGTTCTGGGGGCCGGTGAGCATGGCCGTGTAGATCTGCTCTTCGCTGGCCGGGTCCAGGTTCGGCGCGTACTTGCCCGCCGACAGCGCGCCGCCGCGGCCGGTGAAGTTGTGGCACGAAGCGCAGTTGAGGCGGAACAGCTCGCCACCGCGGGCCGGGTCGTCGCCGCGCAGGGCCTCGCCCTTCTCGGCCGGACGCTGGACGCCGCCGCCGTGCGCCTGGATGTAGGCGCCGACCGCGTCGATCTCGGCCTCGGTCAGCTTCGGCGGCTTCCGCTCGACCTGCGCCTCCTGGCGCGCGGCGGGCATGCGGCCCGAAGAAGTCTGGAAGTACACCGCGGCGTCGCCGATGCCGATCAGGCTCGGCCCGCGGTCCTGCACGCCCTCGAGGTTCGCGCCGTGGCAGGCGATGCAGGTGTTGTTGTAGACCTGCTCGCCGAGGCGCAGCTGCGCCGGCGTGCCCTGGGCCTGCGCGGTCTGCGGCTCCGGGGCGAACACGGCGTACAGGGCGCCGGCACCCACCAGCGCGATGCCGAGCGCGAGCAGGCCGGCGAACCGCCTCCGCAGCTTCGACCGCGCGCGGTAGCGGCGCTCCGAGGACTTGGTGCTGGTGGTCATCTTGCGGCAACCCTTGCTGTCAGTTCAGGCCGATGGTGAAGGTGGTGGCGGCTGGGTGGACCTACGGAAGGAGGTAGATCACACCGAAGAGGCCGACCCACACGATGTCGACGAAGTGCCAGTAGTAGGACACGACGATCGCCGACGTGGCCTGGGCGGGCGTGAACTTGCTCAGTTTCGTGCGGATGAGCAGGTACACGAAGGCGATGAGCCCGCCGATGACGTGCAGGCCGTGGAAACCGGTGGCGAGGTAGAAGACCGTGCCGAACGGGCCGGACGGGATCGTCATCCCCTCTTCGACCAGGTTGTGGTACTCGTTGGCCTGGCCGCCGACGAAGATCGCGCCCATGATCAACGTGATGATGTACCAGCGGCGCAGCCCGTAGACGTCGCCGCGCTCGGCCGCGAACACGCCGAACTGGCAGGTCAGCGAGGACAGCACGAGGATCACCGTGAACGGGATCGCGTACGCCACGTTGAGGTGGAACTCCTCGCCGTGCAGCGGCGGCGGCCACTGGCCGGACGAGTTCTGCGCCTTGACGGTGAAGAACATCGCGAACAGTCCGGCGAAGAACATCAGCTCGCTGGAAAGCCACACGATGGTGCCGACACTGACCATGTTCGGCCGGTTCAGCGAGTGGACCCGCTGACTGATGGTGGGAGCTGCCGTTGTCACGCGTCGCATTATGTCCTCTCGCACCGCCGCTCCGCCGGGTGGGTCCACGGCGAGCCGTCTGCGTAACCGATCACACCGGATGCCCGGGAAGGTGAGAGCTACTCATGGGTTTACTCGACCGGCTGCTTGACCTGGTCAAGAAGCGGGAAACGCCCGGTCTGACGGCCGACGCGCCGGGGCTGAAGATCGTCGCCGAGGCCTTCGACCCGGTCGTCGCGGACTCCGCCGTCCTCGCCGCTTCACCCGACTGGGTCAGCACGGCACCGGCCGTTCTGCGGCACCACCTGCTGCTGCCGCCGGACCGGGTCGAAGACGCGGCGTCGATCCTCGCGCAGGACGGCTACGAGCTGCGAGAACAGGCTCCGGACGGGGAGCTGACGCGGGTGCTCGCCGTGCGCGTCCAGGTGCTCGACGCCCTGCACTGCGCCCAGGAACGGTCGCGGATGGCGGGTCTCGCGCAACGATTGGGCGGCGACGCGCTCGGCTGGGACGCGCAACAGCCGGAGCCGACCGCGTGATGTCGGTCTCGGCCGATACGATCCAGGGAGACGTGCGGTGACGAGATGGAGGCGTGTCCAACATGGGCGAGCGGTCGATGCGGGTCCTGGTGTTCAGCCACAAGGCGGAGGTGCGCGAGGCGATCGTGAACGCGGTCGGCCGGCGGCCCGCCGCCGACCTGGCGCGCGTGGACTACGTCGAGGCGGCCGGCATCGCGGACGTGCTGTCCGAGGTGGACGAGGGCAACGTCGACCTGGCCATCCTCGACGGCGAAGCCCAGCCGACCGGCGGCATCGGCCTCTGCCGCCAGCTGAAGAGCGAAATCGCCGACTGCCCCCCGATCGTGGTCGCCGTGCGGCGCAAGGACGACCGGTGGCTGGCCACCTGGTCGCAGGCGGACGCCGTGCTGGTGCACCCGCTGGACCCGCTGACCGCCGCGGAGACCGTCGCCGACGTGCTGCGCGCGCGGCGGGTCCCCGTCGTGAACGGCTGAGCCCGGTGACCGCCCCGGTCCCCCGCACCTGGCCGCCCCTGCTCAAGCAGCTCGTCGCCGGCGTCGACCTCTCGGCGGAGGACACGGCGTGGGCGATGGACCAGATCATGAGCGGCGCGGCGAGCCCGGCCCGGATCGCCGGGTTCGCGGTCGCGCTGCGTGCCAAGGGCGAGACGCCCGAGGAGATCGCGGGCATGGCGGCCACGATGCTGGCGCACGCCCGGCGGGTCGAGCTGGACGGCCCGGCGGTCGACATCGTCGGCACCGGCGGCGACGGCTCGAACTCGGTGAACATCTCCACGATGGCGACGATCGTCACGGCGGCGGCGGGCGCCCCGGTGGCCAAGCACGGCAACCGCAGCGCGTCGTCGAAGTCCGGCGCGGCGGACGTGCTCGAGGCGCTCGGCGTGACCATCTCGCTGCCGCCGGAGGACGTCCGGCGCAGCCTCGACGAGGTCGGCATCGGGTTCTTCCTGGCTTCGGCGTTCCACCCGGCGCTGCGGCACGCGGGCCCGGTGCGCAGCGAGCTCGGCATCCCGACGACGTTCAACCTGCTCGGGCCGCTGACCAACCCGGCCCAGCCGGGGGCGGCGCTGATCGGCTGCGCGTACCCGGACAAGACCCGGGTGCTGGCCGAGACGTTCGCCCGCCGCGGCACCCGCGCCCTGGTGGTCCGCGGCGACGACGGGCTCGACGAGATCACCACGACCACGACGTCGACGGTCTGGGTGGTCGCGGACGGCACGGTCACCGAGCGCAGCTTCGACCCGGCCTCGGTCGGCATCCCCCGCGCGACGGCCGACGACCTGCGCGGCGGCGACGCGGCGGCGAACGCCCAGGTGGTCCGCGAGCTGGTGGGCGGCAAGCCGGGCCCGGTCCGCGATGCGGTCCTGATCAACGCGGCGGCGGCCTTGGCGGCCTTCACGGGCTTCTCGGAGTCCCTGGAGGACGACCTGCGCGCCGGCCTGGCGCGGGCGGCCGAGGCGATCGATTCCGGCGCCGCGGCCACCCTGCTGGACCGCTGGATCGCCTTCTCCTGACCCGCTCCCGCGTGACCGGGGCCGCAACTCGCGTGACTGAAGCCGGAACTCGCGTGATCGGGGCCGGAACTCGCGAGTTCCGGCCCCGATCACGCGGGTCACGTCCCTGATCACGCGGGTGACGGGTCTGGTCACGCGGGATCCGGGCTCGGGCACGAGCGGCAGGCCGGTTCGGGGCGGGTTGCCGGGCCGGCCGGCTTCTCCGGTGCGGCGGCGGGCTTGCGGCCGCGTTGCGGGGCCAGTGCGGCCGCCAGGACTGCGAGCATGCCCAGGCCCTCCAGCCAGCTCGGGCGGTGGCCGTAGAACGCGATGTCGACCAGGACCGCGACCACCGGGTAGACGTAGGACAGCAGCGCCACCGTCGTCGTCGGCAGCTTGCCGATGCTCGCGTAGATCAGCACGTACATCAGGGCCGTGTGCACCGTGCCCAGCAGGACCAGCCAGAGCAGCCCCGACGTCGTCGACGGCAGCGGCGTCAGCAGCAGCGCGGGGGCCAGGACGATCGCGCCCACGGTCGTCTGCACGGCGGCCAGCAGGTGCGGGCGGACGTGCTTCAGCTGCTTCGCGACGAAGGACGCCCCGGCGTAGAGGAGCGCCGCGCCGAGGGCCAGCGCGATGCCGGCGAGCTGCACCGGCTTGCCGTCCTCGCCGTGCGCGGACAGCGAGATCACCGCCACGCCGCCGAAGGCGATCCCGGCCCGGGCCAGATGGCTCTTGGCGACCTTCTCGCCGAGGAAGGCCGCCGCCAGGCCGACCAGGATCAGCGGCTGGGTGTGGTAGACGACCGTGCTGACCGAGATCGACGACAGCGCGTACGAGGCGAACAGCAGCACCCAGTTGCCGACCAGGAACAACCCGCCCAGCACGGCGAGACCGAGGTCGCGACGGGACGGCCGCCACGCCTGCAGCCAGCCGCGGGAAAGGCACCAGAGCACGAGGAGCGCGCCGCCGACGAAGCAGCGGGCGAAGGCCACGGCCGGAGCGGCCGCGCCGCTCTCGAGGACGACGGCACCGATCGTGCCGGACATGGCCATCGCCGCGGACCACTGGAGCAGCGGGCGGGTTTCGGAGTTCGTCATGCCGACCAGGTTCGTCGCGCCGGCGGCGATCGACCAGTGTCAGAGATGACAACGGCCGCAAAACTTGTGACACACTGGCCGGCATGGACGTCAACCGGGTGGCCGTGGTGCTCGCCGACCGCGTTTCGCCGTTCGAACTGGGCGTCGCGTGCGAGGTGTTTGGCACCGACCGCAGCGCCGACGGCATCGAGGGCTGGGATTTCGGCGTCTGCTCGCCGGACGGCTCCGGCGTGGCCAGCTGGTCCGGTTTCGGGCTGTCCGGCCTGCGGGACCTCGACTTCGCGGCGTCGGCGGACCTGCTGATCGTGCCGACGTGCGCGCCCCGCACGGCACCGCCGCCCGAGCCGGTGCTGGACGTCCTGCGGGACGCGGCCGGGCGCGGCGCGTGGGTGGCGGGCTTCTGCGCCGGTGTCTTCTCCCTGGGCTACGCGGGCCTCCTGGACGGCCGCCGCTGCACCGTCCACTGGGTGTACGAGCCGGAGTTCCGCGCCCGCTTCCCGGCGGCCGAGGTGGACCCCCAGGCGCTGTACGCCGACGACGGCGGGATCCTGACCAGCGCGGGCACGGTCGCGGCGGTCGACCTGTGCCTGCACCTGGTCCGCCGGCTGCGCGGCGTCGCGGCGGCCACGACGCTGGCCCGCCGGATGGTCGCGGCCCCGCACCGCGCGGGCGGGCAGGCGCAGTTCGTCCAGGCACCCGTCCCGGCGACCGCGGCGGGCGACGACGCCGTGGTCGCGGAGGCCCTCGAGTGGGTGGAGCGGCGGCTGGACCAGCCGTTCACCGTGGCGGAGCTCGCCCGCCGCAGCGGACTGGGCGAGCGGACGTTCCTGCGCCGCTTCTCGGCGGCCACGGGCACCACACCGCACCGCTGGCTGACCGAGCGGCGGCTGGACCGCGCCCAGGCCCTGCTGGAGGAGGGCCGCCTGTCGGTGGAGGACATCGCGACGGCGTGCGGTTACGCGTCCGCGGCGGCGCTGCGGCACCAGTTCAGCCGCCTGCGGGGCACGAGCCCGTCGTCCTACCGGACGGCGTTCCGGGGCTGAAGACGAAACCGGCCGCCACGCGGTGAGCGTGACGGCCGGTTCCGGAAAGTGACTCAGTCGTGCGACGGGCCCGTGTGGTACTCGAACACCAGGCCGCCGATGGTGATGAGCAGCGCGACGAGCGCGATGACCAGCAGCCAGATGTGGAAGAACGCCAGCGCCACGGCCGCGAGCGCCGCGGTGGCCGCCATGCCGATCGGCCAGTAGCTGCCCGGGCTGAAGAAGCCCAGCTCACCCGCGCCGTCGCTGATCTCGGCGTCCTCGCGGTCCTCCGGACGCGGCTCGATCCGGCGCGCGACGAACTGCATGTAGCTGCCGGCCAGGAACGCCAGACCGCCGGTGAGGAACAGCGCGACGATGCCCACCGGCTCGGCACCGTGGGTCGCGGCCAGCGCGGTCCACAGCCAGTAGACCCCCGCCATGAACACGGCGAAGATCGCCACGATGAAGAAGATGCGGGCTTCGACCTTCATGGTCTTTTCCTACTCCTGTGTCTCGCCGGGCGTCAGTTGGACGCGGTCCGCGCCGTGCGGTCGGTGTTGAACGGCTGGGTGGTGACCGCGTGCGGGGTGCACAGCTCGCCGCAGTTCATCTTCGCCAGCGCCTCGGCCGCGGTGAAGGCCTGGCCGGTCGCCGGGTTCGTCTGCTTGCGCAGCGCGATGTACTGGTCGTACTTGTCCGGCGACAGCGCACGGACCTCGAAGTTCATCACCGAGTGGTACGTGCCGCACAGCTCCGCGCACCGGCCGACGAAGGAGCCCTCGCGGTCGATCTTGTTCTGGAAGGAGCTGTCCTGGTTGTTCTTCTCCGGGTTCGGCATGACGTCCCGCTTGAAGTGGAACTCCGGCACCCAGAAGGAGTGGATGACGTCGGTGGAGACCAGGTCGTACTGGATGGTCTTGCCGACCGGGAGCACGAGCAGCGGGATCTCGCCGGACGAGCCGACGGTGCTCACCTGCTGGCCGTCCGCCCGCTTGGCGGACTCGTCCTCGTACTTGAACTCCCAGTTCCACTGGAAGGCCACGACCTGGACCTTGACGTCCGGGTTGGGGATCTTGTCGAGGACCTTCGACTCCGTGGTCGCGGTGAAGAAGAACAGCACGCAGACCATGATCGTCGGGACGACGACCGTGAACAGCTCGAGCGGGATGTTGTACTGGAACTGCCGGGGCAGCTCCTCCGGCTCGCCGTCGCCTGCCGTCTTCTTCTTGCGGTGGAACGTCGCGGTCCAGAAGATCAGGGCCCACACGATGACGCCGACGACCAGCGCCGCGACCACGGTCCAGGTCCAGAGCGTCCGCATCTGGTTCGCCTGCTCGGTGACACCGACCGGCCAGCCGAACCGGAGGATCTCGTCGCCGGAGCAGCCCGTCGCGGTCAGCGCGACCAGCACGGCCAGCGCGGCGACGCGCAAGGTCCGCTTCCCCAGGGTGCGCTCGGGTTGTCCCACTGCGCCTCGCCCTTTCACCCAGAGCCTCCTACGACAGATCTTTGTGACAGCCGGACTCTAGCCGAGTTGGCCCATCCTGCTGACCAAGGGGTAACCATCGACGCGCGTGGTACTCGCCACGACCGCCCCGGCATACTGGGGCCTTCCCCAGCCCGGCGAAGACCCTGAAGGTGTGTGAGTCCCCGTGTGCGGCCTGCTTGGACTGATCTGCGCGACCGAGACCGGCGCGGCGAACGCGCGTGACGCCGTCGGCGCGGCCATGCGCTGCCAGCGCCACCGCGGCCCCGACGAGCAGGACACCTGGGCCGATGCCGAGGTCGTCTACGGCTTCAACCGGCTCGCCTTCATCGACGTCGAGCACGCGCACCAGCCGCTGGTCTGGGGCCCGCCGGAGGCGCCGGGCCGCTACACCATGAACTTCAACGGCGAGATCTACAACTACCTGGAGCTGCGGGCGGAGCTCGCCGAGCAGCACGGCGCGAAGTTCGAGACCGAGGGTGACGGCGAGGCGATCGTCGCCGGCTTCCACTACCTGGGCGCGGACTGGGTGAAGCGCCTGCGCGGCATGTTCGCCTTCATGATCTGGGACTCGCAGGAGAAGCGGGTCTTCGGCGCGCGTGACCCGTTCGGGATCAAGCCGCTGTTCTACTCGGCAGGCCCGGGTGGGGTGGCGTTCTCCAGCGAGAAGAAGAGCCTGCTGGAGCTGTCGGACGTCCTCGGCGTCGCCCAGGAGCTGGACCGCAAGGCCCTGCAGCACTACCTGGTCCTGCAGTACGTGCCCGAGCCCGAGTCGCTGCACACGGCGATCCGGCGCGTCGAGTCCGGTACCTCGTTCGAGGTGGTGCCCGGTGGTGAGGTGAAGTTCACCCGCTACTTCCACCCGCAGTTCAGCGCCAAGCCGGTCAACTCGCCCGCCGAGGCCGAGGAGCTGTACCAGCGGATCGCCGATGTGATGCGCGACTCGGTCGGCAAGCACATGATCTCCGACCCGGACGTCACGGTCGGCGCGTTCCTCTCCGGCGGCATCGACTCCACGGCCACCGCCACGCTGGCCAAGGAGCACAACCCGAACCTGATCGCGTTCACCACCGGGTTCGAGCGCGAGGGCTACTCCGAGGTCGACGTCGCCGCCGAGTCGGCCGCCGCGATCGGCGTGAAGCACGTGGTCCGGACGGTCTCGGCGGACGAGATGATGGAGGTGCTGCCGCTCATCGTCTGGTACCTCGACGACCCGGTGGCCGACCCGGCGCTGGTCCCGCTGTGGTTCATCGCCCGCGAAGCCCGCAAGCACGTCAAGGCGGTGCTGTCGGGCGAGGGCGCGGACGAGCTGTTCGGCGGCTACACGATCTACAACGAGCCGATCTCGCTGGCGCCGTTCGAGAAGATCCCGGGCGGGATGCGCAAGCTGATCGGCAAGGTGTCGACGAAGATCCCCGAGGGCACCCGCGGCAAGGACCTGCTCCGCCGCGGCGCGCTGCCGCTGGAGGACCGCTACTACGGCAACGCCCGCAACTTCCGCGACGACCAGCTGCGCAACGTGCTCCGCACGTACCAGGAGGGCGTCGGCTTCAAGGACGTCACGGCCCCCTGGTACGAGGTGTCCCGCGGCTGGGACCCGGTGGCCCGCATGCAGCACGTCGACCTCTACACGTGGCTGCGCGGCGACATCCTGGTCAAGGCCGACAAGGTGACGATGGCGAACTCGCTGGAGCTGCGGGTGCCGTTCCTCGACGCCGAGGTGTTCAAGGTCGCTGCCTCGATCCCGCTGGACCAGAAGCTCGCCAACGGGACGACGAAGTACGCGCTGCGCCAGGCCCTGGCGAAGATCATCCCGGCGCACGTGCTCAACCGCCGCAAGCTCGGCTTCCCGGTCCCGATCCGGCTGTGGCTGCGCAACGAGATGTACGACTGGGCTCGCGGCATCATCTCGGACTCGAAGACCGAGGAGCTGCTGGACAAGAAGGCGATCCTGGCGCTGCTGGAGGAGCACAAGGCGGGCCAGCTGGACCGCAGCCGCCAGCTGTGGGCGCTGATCGTGTTCATGCTGTGGCACGGCATCTTCGTCGAGCACCGGATCAAGCCGGAGATCCCGGAGCCGGTGTACCCGGTCAAGCTCTGACACGCTCGTGAAGAGGCCCCGCACTGGCTCGGTGCGGGGCCTTTTCGTGTTCCGGAACTCAGGCGGCGGGCAGAACTGCCGAGAATCTGGTCGGCCGCGTCGGGCCGGGCGCGGTGGCTCGCCGCCTCGGCGGCACCGATCCGGGGCCTTCGTCGGTTCCGCCGCCCGGGGGCATCAGGCCTCAGCTGCGAAAAGGCCCCGCACGACTCGATGCCGGGGCTCACGCGGCGGGCAGGACCGCCGAGATCTCGTCGGCCGCGTCGGGCGAACCCTTCCTTCGCGCGCCCCGCATCGGCCCCGCCCGCCACGGCGGCGGGCCGAGGTGCCGGCTCCGCGAACCGTCAGCGCAGCAGGTCGTCCCTGCGGACAGTCCCCGCGATGCCGACGAGTCCGGCTGGCGCCCCGCCGTGCCGGCTCACCGAAGCCCGAACCGGCCGGGCTGGGCGCAGTGGCTCGCCGCCTTGGCCGCACCGATCCGGGGCCTTCGTCGGTTCCGCCGCCCCGGGGCCTCAGCTGCGAAAAGGCCCCGCACCGGCTCGGTGCGGGGCCTTTTCGTGTTCCGGAACTCAGGCGGCGGGCAGGACCGCCGAGATCTCGTCGGCCGCGTCCGGGCCGAACGCCTCGCCGATGCGGGCCAGTGCCTCCGCGCGGTCGAACGTCCACTCCTGCGTGCCGACCGTCTCCAGCACCAGGACCGCGATGAGCGACCCCAGCTGGGCCGAGCGCTCGACGTTCAAGCCGCCGTCGAGGCCGGCCAGGAAGCCCGCTCGGAAGCCGTCGCCGACGCCCGTCGGGTCGGCCTTCGTGCGCTCCGGCACCGCGCCGATCTGCAGGGCGACGCCGTCCTTGCCGACGATTTCGACGCCCTTCTCGCCCAGCGTGGTGATCCGCAGGCCCACCTGGTCGAGGACGTCGGCCTCGGTCCAGCCCGTCTTCTGGAGCAGCAGCTCCCACTCGTAGTCGTTGCTGAACAGGTACTTCGCGCCGGCGACGAACGCGCGCGCCTGCTCGCCGGTCATCCGGGCCAGCTGCTGCGACGGGTCGACGGCGAACGCGTACCCGCGCTGGCGGCACTCCTCCGCGTGGCGGATCATGCCCTCCGGGTCGTCCGGGCTGATCAGCACCAGGCTCAGCGCGCCGGCGCGCTCGGCGATCGGCTGCAGCTCGATGTTGCGGGACTCGGCCATCGCGCCGGCGTAGAACGTCGCGATCTGGCACAGGTCCTCATCCGTCGTGCAGACGAACCGCGCGGTGTGCGCGACCTCGGACACGTGCACGCCCGAGGTGTCCACGCCGTGCCGCTCCAGCCAGGAGCGGTAGTCGGCGAAGTCGGCGCCGACCGCGCCCACCAGCACCGGCTTGACGCCGAGCACCCCGAGGCCGAAGGCGATGTTCGCGCCGATGCCGCCGCGCCGGACCACGAGGTCGTCGGCGAGGAAGCTCAGCGACACCCGGTGCAGCTGCTCGGCGACCAGCTGCTCCGCGAACCTGCCCGGGAAGTGCATGAGGTGGTCGGTCGCGATACTGCCGGACACCGCGATCCTGGCCTTTTCTGCCACCGGTTGCTCCTTCGTGTTCGACCTCACGGCAAAAAGCGCGAAGTTACCCCCGGGTCGTGCCCCATCCGGGTAGTTCGCGCGTGCCCAGCCGACACTACCGGCTGGTACTCCTGTTCCAGTCGAGCGCGGATCAATAGCGTTACGAATCGTGAACGCCGTCACCGAACCCGAGACCCTGTCCGAGCTGATCGCCGACTGCGCGCTCATCCCGGCGACGCTCCAGGCCGAGAGCCTCCCGCTGCCCCGCGTCACGGCCAAGCCGTGGCAGGTCGACGAGGCGTGCCACGCCCAGGTGGCCGAGCTCGACGCCTACGTGTAGCCCGCAGACGCGAGAAGGCCCCGCCTCCCAGCCGGGAGACGGGGCCTTTCTTCGCTGTCGCTCAGTGGAACGAGTCGCCGCAGGCGCAGGAGCCGGTGGCGTTCGGGTTGTCGATCGTGAAGCCCTGCTTCTCGATCGTGTCCACGAAGTCGATGACGGCTTCCGACACGTACGGCGCGCTCATCCGGTCCACGGCGACCTTGAGGCCGTCGAAGTCGCGGAACAGGTCGCCGTCGAGCGTGCGCTCGTCGAAGAACAGCTGGTAGCGCAGGCCCGCACAGCCACCGGGCTGGACGGCGATGCGCAGGTGCATGTCGTCGCGGCCCTCCTGCTCGAGCAGGGCCTTCGCCTTGGAAGCCGCGGCGTCGGTCAACGTGACGCCGTGGGTCTCCTCGGCGGTCTCGGCCTGCGTCGCGCCGGCGTGCTCAGCGGTCGTCATGGCACTCCCTCAAAGTTCGAACTCGCTGCGGATACTCCTCGTGCTGACGTCTTCAACACCCGGAGCGTCCGATCTGTTCCCCCACCATGGTCGCACATGGATCGACCTGGTGAACGGCGGCGTGACGCCTGCAATACCCTGATGACGTGAGGTTCCTGCGCCGAAGCACCACAGACACCGCCGCCGAAGAGCCGGAGACGGGCGAAGCCGTCGACGTCGCCGGCAAGGCGTACACGCCCGGTAAGGGCAAGGCTACGCCGAAGCGCCGCGACGCGGAGGCGAAGAAGCGCGGCCCGGTGGCGCCGCCGCCCACGACGATGCGTGAGGCGATGAAGCGCAACAAGGAGCTGCGCAAGGCGAACCCCCAGACCAAGGAAGAGCGCCGCGCGGCCACCAAGGCCCGCCGCGACGCGATGATGCGCGGCGACGACAGCGCCCTGCTCCCCCGCGACCGCGGGCCGGTCAAGCGCTACGTCCGCGACCTGGTCGACAGCCGGCGCAACCTGCTCGGGCTGTTCATGCCGCTGGCCATCGTGGTGTTCCTGGCGCTGCTGGTGCCGCTGCCGCAGGTGCAGTCGTACATCACCCTGCTGTGCACGGCGATGCTGCTGGTGATGGCGATCGAGGGCTTCGTGAACGGGCGCAAGATCGCGAAGCTGGTGCGGGAGAAGTTCCCGAAGGAAGCGGTGAACGGCCGGTCGATCGGCTGGTACGCGTTCGTCCGGGCGTCCCAGATCCGGCGGCTGCGGATGCCGAAGCCGCGGCTGAAGCCCGGGGACCCGATCCCGAACTGAGCCGGTTGTGAGAAGCCGGGTCGAGCGAGCCTCGACCCGGCTTCTTGCTGTGCACGGGACCTCCGGCGCGTATTCTGGGCAGGAGCCGGAGCGGGGCATCCCCCTAGCGTTATCGCGCGACACGCACGGTAGCGCGAGGAGTTTGCCCCGCCCCTTTTCTCGGTTCCCGGGCCTCGGCGTGGGGACCGTCGCTCCAAAGGTGTTCCGCCTGACCGTCGCAAATGGGGACCGGTCATCCGGGGCCGGAACACCGCGGCACGGCCGCCGGCGTGAGCCGGCGACGCGGTACCCACGTGAACACCGACCCTGACCGGCCGGTGAGGACGCTCCGGACTCGTCGGCGGTGAGGGGCGCGCGTGTCGTCGTTCGAAGTCGTCCTGTCCCGCGTCGTCGGGATGTCCGCCGCGAGCCTCTGGGCGATCGCCGCCATCCTCGTCATCGTCTTCCTCGGCGCCTGGCTGCTCTACCGCCTCCACCTCGCCAAGCGCCGAGAAGGCGAACGTTTCCGCCTCAAGATGCCGTTCTTCGAGATCGAGACGGGCCCACCGGCCGAAAAGAAGGACGAACCGCCCGAGTGAGGGTGGAGTCACTCCAGGTCGTTAGCAAAGCAAACGATTACCGCCTAAGCTCGGGCCATGGAGTTTCGTCGTCTCGGCCGCAGTGGCCTCAACGTCAGTGAGATCTCGTACGGGAACTGGCTCACCCACGGTTCCCAGGTCGAGGAAGACCAGGCCCGCGCCTGCATCCAGGCCGCGCTCGACGCCGGCATCACGACCTTCGACACCGCCGATGCCTACGCCAACACCGCCGCCGAGGCCGTGCTCGGGCGGGGGCTCAAGGGCCAGCGGCGGGAGAGCCTGGAGATCTTCACCAAGGTCTTCTGGCCCACCGGCCCCAAGGGCCCCAACGACCGCGGCCTGTCCCGCAAGCACATCATGGAGTCGGCGCACGCGAGCCTCGAAAGGCTGGGTACCGACTACGTCGACCTCTACCAGGCCCACCGGTTCGACCGGCACACCCCGCTCGAAGAGACCATGGTCGCCTTCGCCGATCTCGTGCGCCAGGGCAAGGTGCTCTACGTCGGCGTCTCCGAATGGACCGCCGAGCAGATCTCGCGCGGTGCCGCCCTCGCCCGGGAGCTCAACATCCCCCTGGTCTCGAACCAGCCGCAGTACAACATGCTCTGGCGCGTCATCGAGGAGCAGGTCATCCCCACCTCGGAGCGCGAAGGCCTGAGCCAGATCGTCTGGTCGCCGATCGCGCAGGGCGTGCTCACCGGCAAGTACAAGCCCGGCCAGGCCTACCCCGAAGGCTCGCGCGCCACCGACGAAAAGGGCGGCGCCGACATGGTCGCCCGCTTCCTCGACGAAGACGTCCTCAAGCGCGTCGCCCAGCTCGAGCCGCTCGCCGAGCAGGCCGGGCTGAGCCTCGCCCAGCTGGCCGTCGCCTGGGTGCTGCAGAACCCGAACGTCGCCTCGGCGATCATCGGGGCCTCTCGCCCGGAGCAGGTGCACGAGAACGTCAAGGCTGCCGGCAAGAAGCTCGACGCCGACCTGCTGACCGCCATCGACGACGTCCTCGGCGACGTCGTCGAGCGGGACGCCAGCCTGACCAAGAGCCCCTAGTCCTGGTTGATCCGGCCCTGGAACGGCACCCCGAGGTCGAACGCGTCCTCGGGGGCCATCCGGGGCTCCAGCCCGAACCCGCGCAGCAGCCGCCCGGCGCCCGCCAGCCGGTCGCCGCCGCGGCCCGGCACCCGGGTGGGCGCCAGGCCGCGCGAGACGAGCAGGCTCTCGACGTCGTCGATCAGCCGGTACGGGTCGTACTCACCCACGGACCCAGGTCTTCCCGGTGATCCGCTCGTAGACCTCGGTGTAGCGCTGCCGCGTCTGCTCGACGATGTCCGCGGGGATCTCCGGCCCGGGCGGGGTCTGGTCCCAGCCCGTCGACCGCGACCAGTCGCGGACGAACTGCTTGTCGAACGCGTGCTGCGGACGGCCCGGCTCCCACTCGTCGGCCGGCCAGAACCGCGACGAGTCCGAGGTCAGGACCTCGTCGCCCAGCGTCAGGGTGCCTTCCGCGTCGAAGCCGAACTCCAGCTTCGTGTCGGCGATGATCACGCCTTGGGCCGCCGCGTGCTCGGCGCCCTTCGTGTAGATCTCCAGCGTCAGCTCGCGAAGCCGCTTCGCGGTGTCCTCGCCGATCTCGTTCAGGACCTCGTCGAAGGTCATGAACTCGTCGTGGCCGGTGTCGGACTCCTTGGTCGTCGGCGTGAAGATCGGCTCCGGGAGCTTGTCGCCCTCGACCAGGCCCGGCGGCAGCGCGACGCCGGAGATCCGGCCGTCGCACTGGTACTCGCGCAGGCCGAGGCCCGCGAGGTAGCCGCGGGCGATGCACTCGACCTTGACCATCTTCAGCGGCTTGCAGCGCATCGCGCGCCCGGCGAACTCCTCCGGCACGTCGGTGGTCGACACGACGTGGTTCGGGACGACGTCGGCCATCCGGTCGAACCACCACGCGGAGAGCTGGTTGAGCAGCTTGCCCTTGTCCGGGATCGGCGTCGGCAGCGAGACGTCGTAGACCGAGACCCGGTCGGACGCGACCAGCAGGATGTCCCCGCCGTCGAGTTCGTACAGGTCGCGGACCTTGCCCGCGTGGATCTTTCTCATTCGCCGTCCTCAGTCGTGTACTCGTAGAAAACCCAGTGGTCGGGCAAGGCGGCGGATTCACCGTACTCGACGACCGTCCCGTCGGCCGCCAGGAAGGTGCTCCGGCCGAGCAGCACCGGCGACCCGGCGGGCAGCCCCAGCTCGACCGCCTCTTCCTCGCTCGCGCGGCCGGCCGCGTGCCGTTCCTGCGTCGTCGCGATCTTCGTGCCCAGGCGGGTGGCCGCGTGGGTCGCGGTGCCCTCGACGATCCGCTCGGCCACCAGCAGCGCCGGCGCCTTCGCCGACAGCGCGCCGTCGAACCACGACGTCGACGTCGACAACGGCCGCGAATCGGGACCGTACGTGGTGCGCCGCCGGTGGATCGCCGGGGCACCCTCCTCCAGGCCGAGTGCGGCCGCGGCCCGCTCGGGCGCCGGCTCCAGGCCGGCCGAGCGGATCACCGCGTAGTGACCCGGCGGGTAGATCCGGCCCGTCCGCGCCGAAGCGGCGCTGCGGTCGCGGGCCGTGCGGTGCAGGCCGCCGCGGTCGACGACCGTGCCGACGCCGCGCACGGGCCGCACGAGGCCCTGCGAACGCAGGGTGGCCAGCACCTTGGTGGCCGTCGCCATGGCGACGGTCCAGGTACGAGCGATCTCACGGGCGGAGGGCACCGCATCGCCCTCCTGCAGCCGGCCGGACAGGATGTCGTCACGGATCCGGCCCGCGATCTGCAGGTACGGCGGCTCAGGGCGATCGAGGGTGGGCAAGGCGGCTCCTCACAGGGACAACACGCACAAGTGTTCTAGCACGCCGGAGGGTGTCGCTCAAAGACCTGTTCAGAACCACCCAGGTGTACTAGTACACGCACTGGACTGCGCTCTAGTACGCAAGTTACCCTCGAAAGTGTGTCCCCGCCCACACCACACTCCGGTTCCAGCGGCCAGGGCCTCGAGGAACTCCTCGAGGAACTCCGGCGCCGCAACTGGGTGCTGCACCTGTTCGGCGGCCGCGAGGCACCGGAGATCTACGCCGCAGTGCACCGCTGGCCGACCTGCGCGGACGTCATCATCCTCCGCGACGAGCACCGGGCCAGCGCCTACCGCGTCCCGACCTTCCCGGGCACGGACGTGTTCAGCCCGCGGGTCGTCACCTGGCAGTACCACGCCACCCCGGTGTGGACGCTGCGGGCGGTGCTCACCCTGGCGGAGCCCGGCACCCCGGGCGCACCGCTGCAGGCACTCCGGCCACAGCCGGACTGCCGGATCCCGCCCGAACTGCGGGGGGACGTCACCATCCGGCCGACCGGGCGGCCCACGGAGGGAGACGACGGCGGCGGTGGCCCGCCCGCGTGCGCCTAGCGGCGGGCCAGCAGCCGCTCCGCGACGACGAGGTCGTGGGGATAGGTGATCTTGAGGTTCTCGGGAGCACCCGGGACCCAGCGGATCGGCAGGGAGGAGAACCGCTCCATGCACGATGAAGTGTCCGTACCCACGAAGCCATCGCGCTCGGCCTTCTCGTAGGCCTCGAGCAGCGGTCCGGCCCGGAAGCCCTGAGGCGTCTGGACGCGGATCGCGCCGGGCACCTGGGCGACCAGGTGCCCGGCATCCACCTCGACGACGTCGTCCGCGGCCAGGCCCGGCACAGCCCCCCGTCCTCGCGTGTCCGGGCCAACACCGCACCGACCAGTCCGGGGTGGACCAGCGGCCGGGCCGCGTCGTGCAGCAGCACGGCGTCGACCCGGCCGCCCGCAATCCGCGGGGCGAGGTGGCGCAGGGCGTTGAGCTCGGAGGCCTGGCGGGTGTCGCCGCCGTGGACGATCTCGACGCCCGCGCCGGCCACCTCGTCGGCCAGTTCCCGGTCCTGCGGCCGGATCACCAGCACGAGCACGCCGATGCCGGGCACCTTCCGGAAGGCGTCGAGCGACCACGCCACCACCCGCCGCCCGGCCAGGGGCAGGTAGACCTTGTTCAGCTTCGCGCCGACGCGGGTGCCCGCGCCGCTGGCCAGCACCACCGCGGCCGCCGTCGTCTCCACGAGCCGCGAGACTACCGGCCGCCCCTTCCCGGTAAGTTGGCCGCAGCGGTTGCCGTGGAACAGGAAGGGCCTGGTGTGGAGCCGGAAAACATCGAGTTCCCCGAGATCACCCCGCCCGACGACCACGCCCGGTCGGCCGCCATCGCGCTGCACGACAAGCTGGTCAAGCCAGCAGGGTCGCTCGGGCGGCTCGAGGAGCTGGGCGTCTGGATCGCCGCCTGCCAGGGGCAGTCGCCGCCGCGGCCGTTCACCCGGCCGCGGGTGGTCGTCTTCGCCGGGGACCACGGCATCGCCGCCAAGGGCGTCTCCGCCTATCCCGCCGAGGTCACCGGGCAGCTGCTGGGCACCATGCTCACCGGCGGGGCCGCGATCAACGTGCTGGCCGCCGCGGCGGGCGCGAGCGTGCGGGTGGTCGACCTCGCGGTCGACACCGAGGCTCCGGCGACCCGGTCGATCGGCGAGTTCAAGGTCCGGCGCGGTTCCGGGTCCATCGACGTCGAAGACGCGCTGACCGCCGAAGAGGTGCGGAAGGCGATCCGGGCCGGGATCGCCATCGCCGATGCCGAGGTCGACGGCGGGGCCGATCTGCTCATCCCGGGTGATCTCGGGATCGGGAACAGCACGCCGGCGTCGGTGCTGGTGGCGGCGCTGACCGGGAGCGAGCCGGTGGCCGTGGTCGGGCGGGGGTCCGGGATCGACGACGCCGCCTGGATGCGGAAGGCCGCCGCGGTTCGCGACGCCCTGCGACGGGCTCGCTCGGTGCTGGCCGATCCGGTTGACCTGCTGCGCACCGCGGCCGGTGCGGATATTGCCGCGATGGCCGGGTTTCTCGCTCAGGCCGCGGTGCGGCGGACGCCTGTGGTGCTGGATGGGCTTGTCGCCTGTGCTGCTGCGCTCGTTGCGGAAGACCTCGCTCCGGGAGCGCGGCGGTGGTGGGTTGCCGGGCAGCGGACCGGTGAGCCTGCTCATGCTCTTGCCTTGGAGCACCTGGATCTCGGTCCGCTGCTGGAGCTGGATGTTCGGCTTGGTGAAGGGACCGGGGCTGTTACCGCGTTGCCTCTGCTGATGATGGCTGCTCGGGTTCTTGCCGAGACTGCTACTCATGAGCAGGCTGGGGTTTCCGGGCCGCTCATTGCTGCTCCTGCTTCCTGAACCGGCCCTGCTTCTACAGGGTTTTTAGCTCAGGGGCCGCCACCCCGAAGCCCAATTGTGACTACGGACGGTAGTACCGCGTCAAGGCGGGAAAGCGTGCCTTGACCCGGCACTACCGTCCGTGTGCTGGCTTCGGATCGGGGTTGCGGGGGTCTGGGTGGTTCCCGTCGGTTCTTCGGCCTGGCGTTTGTCGGTGGGGCGCCTTGGCTTCACCGTTGCTTTGGCGGGTCTGCCGCGGCTTTCCTGACGATGCTTTGGCTTGTCTGCCGCAGCCTTGACGAAAACGGCCCCCGGTGTACACCGGGGGCCGTTTTGTCGAAGGGTCAGCCGAGCTTGACCATCCAGTGGTCCGGGTCGGGGTGGGTGCCCTCCTGGATCCCGGTCAGTTCTTCGCGCAGCTTCATCGTCAGCGTGCCGGGCCGGCCGTCGGCGATGGTGAACTCGCCGTTCGCGTGCTTCACGTGGCCGACCGGCGTGATCACCGCCGCCGTTCCGCACGCGAACGTCTCGGTCAGCTCGCCCGAGGCCGCTGCCTTCTCCCACTCCTCCGTGGAGATCCGGCGCTCCTCGACCTTGTAGCCGAGGCGCGAAGCCAGCTGCAGCAGCGACTTGCGGGTCACGCCCGGCAGCAGGGATCCGGTCAGCTCGGGGGTGACCACCCGGGCGTTCTCGCCGGAGCCGAAGACGAAGAACAGGTTCATCCCGCCCATCTCCTCGACCCAGCGCCGCTCGACCGCGTCGAGCCAGACCACCTGGTCGCAGCCCTTCTCGACGGCCTGTGCCTGCGCCACGAACGAGGCCGCGTAGTTGCCGGCGCACTTGGCCGCGCCGGTGCCGCCCGGTGCCGCCCGGACGTACTCCGTCGACAGCCAGACGCTGACCGGCTTCACGCCTCCCGAGAAGTACGAACCCGCCGGGGACGCGATCACCGTGTACACGTAGTCGGCCGCCGGGCTGTTGACGCCGAGGCCGGTGGACGTCGAGATCATGAACGGCCGCAGGTACAGCGAATCACCCTGGCGGGTGGGCACCCAGCGGCCGTCGACGGCGATGAGCTCCCGCAGCGACTCGACGAAGACCTCCTCCGGCAGCTGCGGCATGGCCAGCCGCTCGGCCGACTGGCGGAACCGGGACGCGTTGGCGTCCGGGCGGAACGACGCGATCGAGCCGTCCGGCTGGCGGTAGGCCTTGAGACCCTCGAAGATGGCCTGGCCGTAGTGCAGCACCGACGTCGCCGGGTCGAGCGTGAAGGGCGCGTACGGGCCGACCTGGGCCTCGTGCCAGCCTTCGGCCTTCGACCACTTGACGGTGACCATGTGGTCGGTGAAGTACACCCCGAACCCGGGGGCGGCGAGTACCTCCGCGACACGGTCCGCGCTCGCAGGACTCGGGTGCGGGACATGGGCGAACTGTGTCGTGGTCGTCATGGCTAGACGATACCGCTTGCTCGGAAGCGCGTTAGTCGGATGTCCATCTGTTCCGGGTTCCCCGCGCCCGCGGCGTGACCACTCTAGGATGACGCTGTGACCTACCACTCCACTGAGCCGGTCCCCCGGCCCAAGACCACCGGCGCCGACATCAAGACCTTCGTCGCCGCGACGCTGCTGACCTTCGGCGTCGGCCTGCTCGGCATGGTCGGCTGGGCCGTGCTGGACAGCGGGTTCGGCGGCTTCCTCGGCCTGATCGCCGGCGTCTTCGGCGTCGTGTGGTGGCGGAAGATCCACGGCAAGGCGTTCCCGAAGGTGCTCCCGACGAAGTCGGTCGTCATCCTCGCGGTCGTCATCGCCGTGCTGACGCTGATCCTTCTCCTGACCGCGGGCTGAGGTCCGACGGCAGCTCCGGCGCCGTCCAGCCCGGGTCCGGGCGGAACTCGGTGTCGGTGCCGTCGAACGGGTACGCGCCGCGGTCGGCCAGCGCGCCGATCCGCTCGCCCTCCGCGCGCAGCCGGTCGAACTGCTCGAGCGTCAGGCGGCCGACCTCGATCGCCGCCTCGGCCTCGTCCTCGTCGTCCCAGCGCCAGCTGCCGTCGCGCTCGACGACGACGTCGAGCACGCCGTCGATCCGGTCGACCGCGCCCGCCGAGCGGCCCAGCGGGATCTCCAGGTTGACGTACCAGTTCTTGAACCGGCCTTCGAGGTCGAAGAACCACCAGACCGAAGACCACTCGTCTTCGGCGATCCGGCGCAGCGTCGACGCGCCGTGCCAGAAGTCCGGGACCGGCACCCGCGGGATGCGGAACCGCTGCTCCAGCGGGGCGTCCCGCATCAGGCGGCCGTCGGCGAGCCTGCTGCCGACGATCGACGTGCCCGCCGGGATCCAGCCGCGCAGGACGCGGCCGTCGTCTTCCAGCACGCGCAGCGGGTGGACCTGGCCGATCGAGCCGTCGGGGCGGTGGAACCGCTCGACCACCGTCTCCCCCGGCCGCCAGCGTCGATCACTCACGCGTCCCACTGTACCTGCGCGCGCGTACGCCCAGTAGCAACTCGAACACGGTCGCCAGGCCGGCGACCACCAGCACGGGCAGCACCGGCAGCAGGTACGCGGCCGCAGCGGCGACGGCGAGCCCCGCCAAGCCGGACACGCCGGCGCGGGCCCGGACCTCGGTCCCGGCGGCGAGCGCGGGCCCGGCCGTCGCGACCACGGCCACGACCGTGAGCACCGGCTGCAAGGCGTCCGCGTCGGCCGCGGACAGCAGGTCCCGCAACGAGGTCGCCGACAGCCCCAGCCGGACCGCGCCGAGCTGGTAGAGCGCGGCGAAGGCCACCAGCACGGCGACCACCCCCAGCAGCAGCGCCCGCCACCCGGCGTTCTCCCGTCGCCGGGCGCGCAGGAACGGGAGGAAGACCACCGCGGCGACGAGCACGCCCGCGAAGTCCGGCGCCCGGAGGCCGTCCGCCGTCCCCACCGGCGGCACCGCGACGCAGACCGCGACCAGCACGAGCCCCGCGATGAGCAGCAGCCCGCCGGTGATCCGTACGACGATCGTCGGGATCTCCAGTCCGGCGAACCCGGCGCCGGTCACCACGACGACGAACGCCGCGGCGGCCGCCGGCCGGTGTTCCGGGAAGACGTAGGACGCGAACGCGATCGCGTAGACGGCCACTTCGGACAGTCGCGCGACGGCGATCACCACCCGGTCCACCAGGGCATCCCCCGGCTCGGGCACCCGCGCGGTCACGCCGGCGGCGATCGCGGCGAGCACCAGCCCGGCCGGCAGCCACCAGCCGGCGCCCGCCGCTGCCGCCGCCAGTGCCACCAGCAGCCCACCGCCCAGCCGCACGCGGCCCTCCCTCGCCCTCTGTTCACCCGTGGTCAGCTCGTCATTAGCATGGCTCACGATCCCGACCGGGCCGGTGCCCGGTGCCACACGAGAACGCGCGAGGAGCCAGAAGTGACCGTGCCTAAGCTCGCCCTGTCCGACAACACCGGGGAGGCACTGGCCAAAACGCGCGCCGACGTTGTCGTCATCGGCACCTTGGCCGGCGAGGACGGTCCCGTGCTCGCCCCCGGCGCCGCCGCCGTGGACGCCGCCTTCGACGGCCGGCTCGCCGGCCTGCTGGCCACCCTGGGCGCGAGCGGCAAGGCCGAAGAGGTCGTGAAGGTCCCGACGCTGGGCAAGCTCCCGGCGGGCGTGGTGCTCGCCGTCGGTCTCGGCAAGGCCGGCGACGCCGTCACCCCCGAGCAGGTCCGCCGCGCCGCGGGCGCCGCCGGCCGCGCGCTGGCCGGCACCGACCGCGCACTCGTCACGCTCTCGGAACTGGACCTGCAGGCCGCGGTCGAGGGCACGATCCTCGGTTCCTACGTCTTCACCGACTACCGCTCGGAGAAGGGCGACGCCCCGCTGGCGAAGGCCGACTTCACGAGCCCGGCCGTCGGCACCGCCCGCGAGCACAAGGCCACGCTGAAGGCGGCCGGCCTCATCGCCGAGGCCGTCATCGTCGCCCGCGACCTGATCAACACCCCGCCGAACGACCTCTTCCCGGCCTCCTTCGCCGAGCGCGCGAAGAAGCTGGCCGAGGACAACGGCCTCGAGTTCGAGGTGCTGGACGAAAAGGCCCTCAAGCGCAAGGGCTTCGGCGGCATCCTCGGCGTCGGCGGCGGCTCGTCCCGCCAGCCGCGCCTGGTGCGCGTCGGCTACAAGCCGGCCAAGGCCGCGAAGAAGGTCGCGCTGGTCGGCAAGGGCATCACCTTCGACTCCGGCGGCATCTCGCTCAAGCCCGCCGCGAACATGGACCACATGACCTCGGACATGTCCGGCGCGGCCGGCGTGCTCGCCTCGGTCGTCCTGGCCGCGAAGCTCAAGTACCCGCTCGAGGTCGTGGCGCACATCCCGCTGGCGGAGAACCTGCCGTCCGGGACGTCGTACCGCCCGGGTGACGTGCTGACCATGTACGGCGGCAAGACCGTCGAGGTGCTCAACACCGACGCCGAGGGCAGGCTGGTCCTGGTCGACGCCATGGTGCGCGCGGCCGAGGAGAACCCGGACTACCTGATCGAGACCTCGACGCTGACCGGCGCCCAGGTCGTCGCGCTCGGCAACCGCACCGCCGGCGTGATGGGGTCGGACGAGTTCCGCGACCGCGTCGCCGCGGTGATGCAGGCCACCGGCGAGAACGGCTGGGCGATGCCGCTGCCCGAGGAGCTGCGCGCCGACCTCGACTCGCGGCTGGCCGACCTGGCCAACGTGACCGGCCACCGCTGGGGCGGCATGCTCGCCGCCGGGATCTTCCTGCGCGAGTTCGTCGCCGACGGCCTCGACTGGGTCCACATCGACATCGCGGGCCCGTCGTTCAACGCCGGCTCCCCGTGGGGCTACACCGGCAAGGGCGGCACCGGTGTCCCGGTGCGCTCGATCGCCGCGGTGCTGGCGGACATCGCCGCCAACGGCTGAGTGGAGCCGGGCGAGTACCTCGAAGCGGCGGTCAGGGACGTCCTGACCGCCGCTTCGTCCACTGTGGACGACCGGATCGGGTACGCCGCGCTGCTGCTCGCGACCGCCGGGGCACTCGACGAAGCCGACCGGCTGGTCACGCAGTGGCTGGCCCGGACCGAGCGGCCGGTGACCGCGCTGGCCGCGGACCCGGTGCGGGCCCGCGCGTGGGCGATGCTGTTCGAGGCCCGGGGCGCGCGGCCGGACTGGGCCGAGGGCCTGCCGCCACTCGACCTCGACGCCGAAGAGCGCGTGCACACGGCTTCATTGCGTCGTCCGGTCTCCGACCTCGAAGGTGTCCTCCCGCCGGGATCGGTCGCCGAGGTGGTCAAGCAGGTGGCGCCGTCGCGGCCGGACCGCGTCCGCACGGCCCTCGCCGAGGGTGACCTGGAGCTCTGGGCCTCCCTCGCCGGGCCGCACCCCGACGTCGCCACGCTGGCGGCGACCCGGGCGTCGGCACCGGCGCTGGTCGCCGGCGCGGACCCGCTCGGCCTCCGCGAATGGGCGCCGGTCTGCGCGGGAGCGCTGGTCGCGGCGCTGCACGAGCGGTACCCGCCCGACCTGGGCGGCTGGCCGGAGCTGATCGCTTCGATCCTGCGCTTGCGCGGCGGCGCCACGGCCCCTCCCCCGGCGTCGGAAGCGGCGATCCGCTCGGCCGAGCTGCGGCTGGGCGTCGAACTGCCCGCCGACCACCGCGAATTCCTGCGCACCTGCGACGGCCTCCCCGCCGACGTGGTCTTCCCGCGCCTGCTCGGCACGGCGGACCTGCGGGTGGAGAACGGCGTGGTGATCCTCAGCGAACCCGCGGTGCTGCTGCTGTCGGCCGGGCACGTGGTGGAGGTCGACCCGGTGCTGGGCACGACGGTCCACTCGTCCTTCCGGGCGGCGCTGGTCAAGCACGCCGCGCTGCTCGCCCAGTCAGGCTAGGTTGGGCTCGGTGACCACCCTCACCGTGGAGAAGATCACCCCGGAAAACGTCGCCGCCGCGTGCCAGCTGGCCGTCCAGCCACACCAGAAGAAGTTCGTCGCCCCCGTGGCGGTCTCGCTCGCCGAGGCCTACGCCCAGCCCGAGATCGCCTGGCCCCGGGTGATCGCCGACGACGGCGAACCCGTCGCTTTCGTGATGGGCCGCTTCGACCCGGCGGCCGAGCTCGACTTCTTCCGCTGCGGGATCTGGCGGCTCAACGTCGGCGCCTGCGTGCAGGGCCGCGGCTACGGCCGGTTCGCCGTCGAAACCGTCCTGGACGAGGCCCGGCGGCGGAGCGAAAAGATCGCGACGGTGCTGTGGCTCCCGGGCGACGACGGCCCGGAACGGTTCTACCGCAAGCTGGGCTTCCGGCCCACCGGCCAGACCCACCACGGCGAGGTCGTCGGCCGGATCGAGCTCTAGTTGTAGTGCCCTGTGAGGTTGGGGACGCGGCTGGCGGGTGGTTGGCCTGCGAGTGCGGTGTGGCCGCGATGGTAGTTGTAGGTGTGCAGCCAGTGCGGGAACGCTTCGCGGCGTTCGGTTTCGCGTTGGTAGGGACGGGCGTAGGCCCATTCCTCGAGCAGGGTTCGGTTGAAGCGTTCGACCTTTCCGTTGGTTTGTGGCCGGTAGGGGCGGGTGCGTTTGTGGGTGATCCCGGCTGCGGTCAGGGTCTCGTGCCAGGGTCGTGATCGGTAGCAGGCACCGTTGTCGGTGAGGACGCGCTTGACGGTGATGCCGTGGGCGGCGAAGAAGGCGTGGGCCCGGGTCCAGAACGCGGTTGCGGTGTCCTTGCGTTCGTCGGGCAGGATCTCGCTGTAGGCTAGGCGTGAGTGGTCGTCCACGGCGTTGTGCAGGTAGCTGTAGCCGATGACGGGCTTGTTGTGGCGGCGCAGCGTCGTGCTGGCACGTTTGTGCACGTCACCGGCCTGTCGTCCGTGGATGCGGTGTCCGCCGCCGTCGGGGATGTTGCCCAGCTTCTTGATGTCCACGTGCACCAGCTCGCCTGGCGCGGAGTGCTCGTAGCGGCGGACCGGCCGGCCGGTGGCCCGGTCCAGATGCGACAGGCGGGCCAGCCGGTAGCGGGTCAGCACCCGATGCACCGTGGAAGGCACCAGGTGCAGCAGGAAGGCGATCCGCGCCGGCCCCCACCGCCGCAGCACGCGGACTTTGATGATCCGCCGTTCGGTGCGGGTCGGTGTCCGGTTCGGGCTGGTCCGCGGCCTGCTGGACCGGTCGGTCATGCCGGCCTGTCCGTCGATGCGATAGCGGGCGGCCCACCGCTGCGCGGTGGCCACCGAGACCTGGAATCGCTCTGCGGCTCGCCGCAACGGCCAGCCTTCGTCCACGACGCAGCGGGCCAGGCGCAGCCTGCCGGCCGGGGTCAGGGGTGCGTTAGCGTGGGTCACGAGGGCCTCCGTTGCTCGGTGTAGACGTCGCAATCCAGACCGAACCCGGAGGCCCTCCCTCACACCAAGATCATCCGATCACGTGTCGCCACGATCGCAACCTCCTCGGGCAGTACATCTAGTCCCTAGACCTGACCGCGCTTCTTCCGCTCGGTGTACTCGCGCATCCGCTTCGGGTACCCGACCCGCGCGACCTCGTACACCGGGATCGACCGGCGGTGCCCGAACTGCTGCGCGGCCTCCAGGCTGCCGATGCGGCGGCGGGTCCATTCGCCGTCGTGGGCGATCAACACCACAGTGGTCTCCGTGACGTTGGTCTTCGGTTCCACGAAGGCCTCGACACCCCTTCGGGTGGCTGCCCACTCGTCGAGGTGGCGGGTGTCCTCGGAGCTGGCTTTCCGCAGCGTACCGGCCCGTTGCCCACCCTTGGCCCGCCTCCGCAGCGAGTCGAAGAGCCCCACCACGACCACCTTCCCTCCCGAGACCTACCCCACTCATTATCCCGATGTCCGCGTGTGCTCGGCGTCGCACACCCGGCTAGCTCGCAGCCCCGTCCGGCGTAGTGACAAGATGGCGGTGTCGCGCGCGCGGTTATACCGGGCGCGGGCGCGACGACAGAGCAACACCCCACTGCTTGCCGAGGAGTTAATGAAGTGACCGACACCTCCGCCGACCTCGTGATCCTGGGAGGCGGATCGGGCGGCTACGCCGCGGCGTTCCGCGCGGCCGAGCTGGGCCTTTCCGTCACGCTGATCGAGAAGGACAAGCTGGGCGGGACGTGCCTCCACCGGGGCTGCATCCCGACCAAGGCCCTGCTCCACGCCGCCGAGGTCGCCGACGAGACCCGTGAAGCCGAAGCGGTCGGCGTCAAGGCCGCCTTCGAGGGCATCGACATCGCCGGGGTCAACAAGTACAAGGACGGGATCATCGCCCGCCTGTACAAGGGCCTGCAGGGCCTGGCCAAGGCGCACAAGGTGAACCTCGTCGAGGGCAGCGGCACGTTCGTCGGCGGCACGACCGTCGAGGTGGACGGCACCCGCTACACCGGCAAGAACGTCATCCTCGCCACCGGCTCGTACTCGCGCACGCTGCCCGGCCTGGAGCTCGGCGGCCGCATCATCGCCAGCGAGCAGGCCCTCGCCCTCGACTACGTCCCCAAGAAGGTCGTGGTGCTCGGCGGCGGCGTCATCGGCGTCGAGTTCGCCAGCGTGTGGGCCTCCTTCGGCGTCGACGTCACCATCGTCGAGGCCCTGCCGCGGCTGGTCCCCAACGAGGACGAGTTCGCGTCGAAGCAGCTCGAGCGCGCCTTCCGCCGCCGCAAGATCGCCTTCAAGACCGGCGTGAAGTTCACCGGCGCGAAGCAGGACGACAACGGCGTGAGCGTCTCGCTGGAGTCCGGCGAGACCATCGAGGCCGACCTGCTGCTGGTCGCCGTCGGCCGCGGGCCGAACTCGGCGGGCCACGGCTACGAGGAGGCCGGCGTCAAGATCGAGCGCGGCTTCGTCCTCACCGACGAGCGGCTGCGCACGAACCTGCCGAACGTCTACGCCGTCGGCGACATCGTCCCCGGCCTGCAGCTCGCGCACCGCGGCTTCCAGCAGGGCATCTTCGTCGCCGAGGAGATCGCCGGGCAGAACCCGCGCGTCATCGACGAGAGCGGCATCCCGCGGGTCACCTACTCGCACCCGGAGGTCGCGTCGGTCGGGCTGACCGAGTCGCAGGCGAAGGACAAGTACGGGTCCGACGTCACGACGTTCACCTACGACCTGGGCGGCAACGGCAAGAGCCAGATCCTCAAGACCTCCGGCGGGGTCAAGCTGGTCAAGGCGCCGGACGGCCCGGTCGTCGGTGTGCACATGGTCGGCGACCGCGTCGGCGAGCTGATCGGCGAAGCGCAGCTGATCTACAGCTGGGAGGCGTTCCCCGAGGACGTCGCCCCGCTGATCCACGCGCACCCCACCCAGACCGAGGCCCTCGGTGAAGCGTTCCTCGCCCTCGCGGGGAAGCCGCTGCACGTGCACAGCTGACGTCCCACCAGCAGAATCCAGACCACGCAGAACTTGGAAGAGGAGTCAGCGAACGATGGCCTACTCCGTCACATTGCCGGAGCTCGGGGAGAGCGTCACCGAAGGCACCGTCACCCGGTGGCTTAAGCAGGAGGGCGACACCGTCGAGGTCGACGAGCCGTTGCTCGAGATCTCGACCGACAAGGTCGACACCGAGGTGCCCTCCCCGGTGGCGGGCACGGTCGTGAAGATCAGCGCCCAGGAGGACGAGACCGTCGAGGTCGGCGGCGAGCTCGCCGTCATCGACGACGGCACCGGCGGCGTTCCGGAGTCGTCCGGGTCGTCGGCCCCGGCGCAGGAAGAGGCCGCGCCTTCGCAGCCCGAGCCGCAGCAGGAAGAGGCCGCGCCGCAGGCCTCCGACGAGGCGCCGAGCAAGCCGGACACCGCGCCGGCGGCCGGTGGCGAAGGCACCGAGGTGAAGCTGCCCGAGCTGGGCGAGAGCGTCACCGAGGGCACCGTCACCCGCTGGCTGAAGGCCGTCGGCGACTCGGTCGAGGTCGACGAGCCGCTGCTCGAGATCTCCACCGACAAGGTCGACACCGAGGTGCCGTCGCCGGTGGCCGGCACGGTGCTGGAGATCCGCGCGGGCGAGGACGAGACCGTCGAGGTCGGCGGCGTGCTGGCCGTGATCGGTGACGCCGGTGCGGCGCCGAAGGCCGAGGCGAAGCCGGAGCCCAAGCCCGAGCCGAAGCCGGAACCCAAGCCGGAGCCGAAGCCCGAGCCGGTTCAGGAGTCGAAGCCCGAGCCCAAGCCGGAACCGAAGCCCGAGCCCAAGCCGCAGGCCGCCCCGGCCTCGGCCGCCACGCAGTCGGCCCCGGCCGCCGCGGCGAAGGACGGCTCGGCGGACGGCCCGTACGTCACGCCGCTGGTCCGCAAGCTCGCGTCCGAGCACGGCATCGACCTGTCGACGCTGACCGGCAGCGGTGTCGGCGGCCGGATCCGCAAGCAGGACGTGCTGGCCGCGGCCGAGGAGAAGCAGAAGGCCGCCGCCGCGCCGGCGCCGGCCGCTGCCGCCCCGGCTGCTGCCGCCGCCCCGTCGGCGCCCGCCGCGCGTCCCGCGGCCGCGGTGTCGCCGGAGCTCGCCGCGCTGCGCGGCACGGTCCAGAAGGCCAGCCGGATCCGCCAGATCACGGCCACCAAGACCCGCGAGTCGCTGCAGATCGCCGCGCAGCTCACGCAGGTCCAGGAGGTCGACGTCACGAAGATCGCCAAGCTGCGCCAGCGCGCGAAGGCGGCCTTCAAGGAGCGCGAGGGCGTCAACCTGACGTTCCTGCCGTTCTTCGCGAAGGCCACGGTCGAGGCGCTCAAGCAGCACCCGAACGTCAACGCGTCCTACAACGAGGACACGAAGGAGATCACCTACCACGGCGCCGTGCACCTGGGCATCGCGGTGGACACCGAGCGCGGGCTGCTCTCGGTCGTGATCCACGACGCGGGCGAGCTGAGCCTGGCCGGTCTCGCGCACCGGATCGCCGACCTGGCGGGCCGCGCGCGGTCGGGCCAGATCAAGCCGGACGAGCTGTCGGGCGGCACGTTCTCGATCACGAACATCGGCAGCGTCGGCGCGCTGTTCGACACGCCGATCATCGTGCAGCCGCAGTCGGGCATCCTCGGCACCGGCGCGGTCGTCAAGCGCCCGGTGGTCATCGCGGACGCCGACGGCAACGACACGATCGCCGTCCGGTCGATGGCGTACCTGCCGCTGACCTACGACCACCGCCTGGTGGACGGGGCCGACGCGGGCCGCTTCCTGACGACGATCAAGCAGCGCCTGGAAGAGGGCAACTTCGAGAGCGAACTCGGTCTCTGAGCCACCTCTGACGAAGGCCGCCACGGGAATTCCCGTGGCGGCCTTCGCCGTGTCCGGGCCGGAAGTGCGGGAGCGGAGCGAATGCGCAACGATCGAGGGATGCGAGTACTGATCGCCGGAGCGAGCGGCTTGATCGGGTCGGCGCTGAGCGACCGCCTGGGCCGCGACGGCCACGAGGTCCGCCGGCTGGTGCGGCGCGAGGCGCGCGGCAGCGGCGAGTTCCGCTGGAACCCGCCGTCGGGGACCATCGCCGACGGCGCTTTCGACGGGGTGGACGCGGTCGTCAACCTGGGCGGGAAGCCGCTGTTCCCCGGCCGCTGGAGCGCGATGCGCAAGCAGGAGCTCACCGACAGCCGCGTCGAACCGACCGAGGTGCTCGCCGAAGCCGTGGCCGAGCACGGGGTCGGCGTGTTCCTCAACGCTTCCGCCGTCGGGTACTACGGCCACACCCACGAGTCCACTGTGGACGAGTCGGCGCCGCGGGGCGGCGGGTTCCTGGCCGAGCTCTGCGAAGCCTGGGAGGCCGCCACCGCGCCGGCCGGTGACGCGCGGGTCGTGCACCTGCGCACCGGGCTCGTGCTGTCGGCGAAGGGTGGCCTGTACGGCACGCTGCGGCCGCTCTTCCGGCTCGGCCTGGGCGGCCGCCTCGGCGACGGCCGCCAGTACATGTCGTGGATCTCCCTCGAGGACGAGGTCGGCGCGATCGCCCACGTGCTGACGGCGGACGTGGCGGGCCCGGTCAACCTGACCGGTCCGGCGCCGGTGACCAACGCCGAGTTCACCCGGGCGGTCGGCCGCGCGCTGCACCGCCCGGCGCCCTGGTGGGTGCCGGGTGTCGCGCTCAAGGCCGTGCTCGGCCAGGCCGGCGAGGAAATGGCGTTGTTCGGGCAGCGGGCCGTCCCCGCCGCGCTGGAACGGTCCGGGTACGCGTTCCGCCACCCGACCCTCGACCTGGCGCTCGCAGCGGCGTGACTGTCCCGGTCAAACGCTGGCTCGTCGTCGGCTTCGCGCTGGCGGCGGCCTTCGTCGCGCTGGGCCTCGGCGTCGCCCGGCACCCCTTGACGCTGGACTCGCAGGTGGCGAACGCCCTCCACGGCGTCTACACGCAGCCGCTCGGGCGGGCCGCGCAGATCGGCAGCGACGTCCTCGGCCCGGTGCTCCCCTGGGTCCTCGGGGTGGCGCTGCTCGCGCTGGGGTTGCGGCAGCGGCAGCACACCGGGTTGTGCGTGCGGCTCGCCGTCGTGCTGCTGCTGTGCCGGCTGACCAGCGTGGCGGCCAAGCCGCTCTTCCTGCGGGAGCGCCCGCGCGACTACCCCGACCTGAGCTACCCGAGCGGGCACGTGACGTCGGTGGCGAGCGTCGGGTTCGTGCTGGTGCTGCTGTGCGCGTGGCTGTGGCCGCGGCTGGTCCGCCGGGTCGCGGCGGCCTCGGCGGTGGCGGTGGTGCTGAGCGCCGCGTGCCGGGTGCTGCTGGGCGTGCACTGGGTGTCGGACACGATCGGCGCAGTGCTGGCGGTGACCGGTGTCGGGCTGCTCTCAGCGTGCGCCTTGCGGCTGCTTCCCCCGGGTGACGGGCGTAGCCTCGACGGGTGAGTTCTTCCCGCACTTCCTGCCGCGCCAGCACCGAGCCCGTCGACGTCCGCGAGCTCGGCACGATCGACTACACCGAGGCCTGGGAGCTCCAGCGCGGTTTCTTGACCGCCCGCGCGGACGGCACCGCGCCGGACACGATGCTCCTGCTGCAGCACCCGTCGGTGTACACGGCGGGCAAGCGCACGGAGGAGGCCGACCGCCCCACGGACGGAACCCCGGTGATCGACGTCGACCGCGGCGGCAAGATCACCTGGCACGGCCCGGGCCAGCTGGTCGGCTACCCGATCGTGAAGCTCGCGGACCCGATCGACGTGGTCCACTACGTCCGGCGTCTCGAGGAGGCGCTGATCCGGGTGTGCGACCAGCTGGGCGTGCACTCCGGCCGCGTCGAGGGCCGCAGCGGGGTCTGGATCCCGGCGGACGACCGTGGCATCGAGCGCAAGATCGCGGCAATCGGCATCCGCGTCCAGCGAGGCGTGACGATGCACGGCTTCGAGCTGAACTGCAACGCGGACCTGGCGGCGTTCGACTCGATCGTCCCGTGCGGAATCCGCGATGCGGGGGTGACGTCGTTGTCGTACGAGCTGCAGAGGGACGTGACGGTGGAGGCGGTCCTCCCCTTGGCCCGCGACGCGGTGCTGGCGGCGTTGGAGGGTGAGCTGCCGGTGAGCGAGGACCGCTGGCTGCCGCGGCCGGAGGCTCCCCAGGCTCCCGGGGTCACGTTCGCTCTGCAGAACTGACCTCTGGTTTCAAAAGCAAGCCGGCCTCCTGTGGACAACAGGAGGCCGGCCTCGCTTCGGCGTCCGGAACTGTCGGTCCCTTCCGCTGGCTTCAGGGTGTCGTCGACCGACTCGACGAGCTGACAGATGGTCTTGAGCGGCGGCTCACTGGGGTGCAGACCAGAGGTAACGCAGGCCCCAGAACCAGCGCGAGTGCCAGTGGCAGTAGCCCGCCCCAGGCAATCGGCCGCCGCCCGACCCGGTCGGGCGACCGGGTCGGCCCTCACCCGCCCCTCGGCCAGGCAGGCCGCGCGCACCCGACCCGCCGGCAAGCCGGTTCCGCTCACCGCGGCCGATCGCCTTCGCCGAAGCGGAAGACACCAGCCTTCCCGAACCGAAAGCAAGCCGGCCTCCTGTGGACAACAGGAGGCCGGCCTCGCTTCGGCGTCCGGAACTGTCGGTCCCTTCCGCTAGCGTGGAAATCGGGGGCTGCTCAGTCCAGCTGCGGCGCAACCTCGGCGGCGATCAAGTCGATCTGGTCCAGATCCGCCAGGTCCAGCAGCTGCAGGTAGACCCGCGTGATCCCGGTCTTCTCCCGCCACTGCCCGATCCGGTCGACCACCTCCGCCGGCGACCCCGCCAGGCCGTTCGCCCGCAGGTCGTCGACGTCCCGCCCGATCACCGAAGCGCGCTGGGCGACCTCCGCGTCGGAGCGGCCGACGGCCACCACCAGCGCCACCGAGCGCAGGATCTCCTTCGGGTCGCGGCCGATCTCCGCCGCGGCCGCCTCGACCCGGGCGAACTGGGCCGCCGCCGTCTCGGCGTCGGTGAACGGCAGGTTGAACTCGTCGGCGAAGCGGGCCGCCAGCGCCGGGGTGCGCTTCTTGCCGCCGCCGCCGATGATCACCGGCGGGGCCGGCGACTGCGAAGGCTTCGGCAGCGCCGGCGAGTCGGACAGCTGGTAGTACCGGCCGTCGAACGAGTACGTCGAGCCCGCCGGCGTCTTCCACAGCCCGGTGATGATCTCGAGCTGCTCGGCGTAGCGGTCGAAGCGCTCCTTCAGCGGCGGCAGCGTCAGGCCGTACGCCGCGTGCTCGGCGTCGTACCAGCCCGCCCCGAGGCCGAACTCGACGCGGCCGCCCGACATCTGGTCCACCTGCGCGACCGAGATCGCCAGCGGCCCCGGGTGGCGGAACGTCGCCGCGGTGACGAGCGTGCCCAGCCGGATCCGGCTGGTCTCCCTGGCCAGGCCGGCGAGTGTGATCCACGCATCGGTCGGGCCGGGCAGGCCGTCGGCCGAGCCCATCTTCAGGTAGTGGTCGCTGCGGAAGAAGGCGTCGTACCCGGCGGCTTCGGTCGCCTTGGCGACGCGCAGCAAATCGTCGTAGCTGGCCCCCTGCTGGGGCTCGGTGAAGATCCTCAAGTCCACGAAGATCAGCCTATAGAGACGTCGGGCTCCGTGCGCCGCAGCCGTACCAGCATGCGGACGATGACGTCCTCGATCTCGGCGCCGACCTTCTTCGGGTCCGGCGAACTCGCGATCTCGGTCGCCGCGCTCGACAGGGCGCCGAACAGCAGCCGGGCGGTGACCTCGACCGGCACCGGCTCGACCTCGCCCGCGTCGATCAGCGACTGCAGACCGGACCGCACGAGCCCGAAGCTGCACCGCTCCTCGGCTTCGCGCCACCGCTCCCAGCCCATCACGACCGGCGCCTCGTGGATGGCGATCCGCTGGTAGGAGGCGTCGAGGCAGGCGCGGAAGAACGCGTTCAGCCCGGCCAGCGCCCGCTCCCACGGCGTGCCCTCGCCGGTCATGATCTTGTCCAGCCGGTCGAAGACGACGCTTTCGACCTGCTCGAACGCGGCCTCGAACAGCGCCTGCTTACCGCTGAAGTGGTGGTACAGCGCCCCCTTGGTCACCCGGGCGCGTTTGGCGACCTCGTCGAGCGAGGTACCCGCGTAACCGCGTTTGGTGAACAGTTCGACCGCGCTGTCGACCAGCGCGGACCGCGTCGACTCGGAGTAGTCGAGTCGTCTGGACCTCATTGTCGCCACCTTCACAACTTTACGCCGGGAACAGCTCTCCATACTCATGGTATGTTCAGCGCGTCAGGTCCGTACCGGGAGTATGCCGCAAACCCGCGGTATGACCCGGGCCACGGAAGGGGAGCCACAGATGAGCTGGACCGACTTCTACCGACGTCAGGAAATCCTGGAAGCGACCGTCCGCCTGGCCGCCCGGAACCCGGGCGAGCCGCTGCCGCTCGAGGAGGTGCCCGGTGCCGAAGAGCACTTCGGCACCGAGGAAAACGTCCTCACCGCCCTGCAGTACCAGTGGACGCGCACGCTGAGCGGCCGCCTGCGCTCCGAGGTCGCCGACCCGGACGACGCCGACGGCCTCGGCGACCACGTCGACGCCGTCACCCGCGCCTGGCGCGCCGCCGTCGAAGAGCACGCCGACCTGCGCGCAGTCCTCGACGGCGCGTGCGAGCGGCACGCGCCGCTGCGCCGGATGCGCGAAAGCGAGCTGCGGATGCTCGCCGTCACGGCCGGACTGGCCGACCCGCGCGAGCCGGCCGAAGAGATCACCAAGGTGGGTCACGCGTTCGAGGCGCTGCTGCGCACGAGCCGCTCGGAAACCCGCCGCCGCGCCCCGATGATGGGAACCCTGCGGCGCCTGCTCGCGCCGAGTGCGTGAACAGGGTTTAGTAAGCACATGACGGAGCGCTGGACCGAAGCCGACATCCCCGACCAGACCGGCAAGACCGTCCTGGTCACCGGGGCGAATTCGGGGCTCGGGCTGCGCACCGCCGAAGTTCTCGCGGGCAAGGGGGCCCGCGTGCTTCTCGCCTGCCGCTCCGCCGAACGCGGGGCGAAGGCACTGGACATCGTCAAAGCGGCCGCCGCGGGCGCCGAGCCCGAGCTCATCCCACTGGACCTGAGCGAGCTCGCCTCGGTGCGCGCGGCCGCCGTTTCGACCAGGGAGCTGACCGGCGACGCGCTGGACGTGCTGGTCAACAACGCCGGCGTGATGGCGACCGCCCGCGGCCGCACCGCCGACGGCTTCGAGCTGCAGTTCGGCACCAACTACCTCGGCCACGCGGCGCTGACGTGGCTGCTGATGCCCGCCCTGCGCTCCCGCGTGGTCACGCTGTCGAGCCTCGCCGCCGTCGGCGCCCGCATCCACCTCGACGACCCGAACGCCGAGCACCGCCGCTACAACGCGGCCGCCGCGTACGGGCAGTCGAAGCTCGCCGACCAGGTGTTCGCGCTCGAGCTGGACCGGCGGCTGCGCGCGGCCGGCTCGGACGTGATCAGCGTCGCCGCCCACCCCGGGTACACCGCGACCGGCCTCGGCAGCGGCATGGCGCGCTCGTACTCGAACCCCGTGGTGCGCTCGCTGATCGCGGGCGGCCACCGCATCGGCGAGGCGCTCTTCGCCCAGAACACCCGCATCGGCACTCTCCCGCAGCTGTACGCGGCGACGGCGGAGGGCGTCGAAGGCGGCGGTTACTTCGGGCCCCGCGGCCTCGGCAACCTGCGTGGATACCCGGCCAGGGTGCCGCCGGTGGCCGCCGCGCGCAGCGAGTCGCTGGGGGCCGCGTTGTGGGACGTCACCGCAAAGCTGACCGGCGTCACCCCGGATCCCGCGTAGCCCGGACGGGCGTACGGTTGAGGGCGTGAGTGCTGCGCCAGAAGGCCGGAAGCTGCTGCGTCTCGAGGTTCGCAACAGTGAGACGCCGATCGAGAAGAAGCCGTCGTGGATCAAGACGCGGGTGCGGATGGGGCCGGAGTTCACGGAGCTCAAGGGTCTGGTTCGTCGTGAGGGTCTGCACACGGTGTGTGAAGAGGCGGGTTGTCCCAACATTTACGAGTGCTGGGAGGATCGTGAGGCGACGTTTCTGATCGGTGGGGATCAGTGCACGCGGCGGTGTGATTTCTGTCAGATCGACACGGGTAAGCCTGCGGCTTTGGATCGGGCTGAGCCGCGGAAGGTGGCGGAGTCGGTGCAGGCCATGGGCTTGCGGTATTCGACTGTCACCGGTGTCGCTCGTGACGACCTGGAAGATGGCGGCGCCTGGCTCTACGCCGAGACTGTCCGGCAGATTCACGCGCTGAACCCCGGTACCGGTGTGGAGCTGTTGATCCCGGACTTCAATGCGGATCCGGCGCAGTTGGCCGAGGTGTTCGGCTCCCGGCCGGAGGTGCTGGCGCACAATGTGGAGACGGTGCCGCGGATTTTCAAGCGGATCCGTCCGGGGTTTCGGTATGCGCGGTCGTTGGAGGTCATCACGGCGGCGCGTGAGGCTGGGCTGGTGACGAAGTCGAATTTGATCCTGGGTATGGGTGAGACGCCTGACGAGGTGGCTCCGGCGATGCGGGATCTGGTGGATGCGGGGTGCGAGATCTTGACGATCACGCAGTATCTGCGTCCGTCGCCGCGGCATCATCCGGTGGATCGGTGGGTGAAGCCGGAGGAGTTCGTGGAGCACTCCAAGGCCGCGGAGGCGATGGGTTTCGCGGGTGTGATGGCGGGGCCGTTGGTGCGGTCTTCGTACCGCGCGGGACGGCTCTATGCCCAGACCAAGGCCCACCGCGGCGAGGTCCTGCCGGAAAACCTGCAGCACCTGGCCGCCGAAGGACCCGCGGCTCAGGAGGCCGCGTCGCTCCTGGCGCGGTGACGCACGTCACCCCACCATCCTTAAAGGATAGGTAAAGTGGCGGCATGGCCCTGGTTTCGGACCTCCTCAGCTGGTTGCAAGGACTCCCGGAACCGGGGCTCGTCGCCGCGACCGGCGGCCTGGTGTTCGCCGAGTGCACGATCGGGCTGGGCTTCCTGGCCCCCGGCGAGTCCGGGCTGCTCATCGCCGCGACCACGGCGAACACCGTCCCGCGGTTCCTGGTCCTGTGGCTGGTCGTCACCGTCTGCGCGACGGCGGGCGACGCGCTCGGCTACGGCATCGGCCGCCGCTTCGGGCCGCGCCTGCGTGACACGAAACTGATCCGCAAGTACGGCCTGGAAGCGTGGGACAAGGCCACCGGCGTCCTCGAACGCCGGGGCGCCTGGGCGGTGTTCTTCGCCCGGTTCCTGCCGGTGATCCGGACGCTGACGCCAGCCGCGGCCGGGACGTCCGGACTGCCGTTCCGCCGGTTCCTGCCGGCCGCCGCGGCGGGCGCGTTCTGCTGGTCGCTGGTCCACATCGGCATCGGCGCGGCGCTGGGCGAAGCGGCAAAACGGATCGAAGGCGCGTTGAACACCGGAGGCCTGATCGTGGTCGGCGTGCTCGCCGCGGTTGCGGTGTTCTTCCTGCTGCGGCTGAAGAAGCGCAAGGTGCTCGCCGAGCCGGAGCGGGAGCCCGAACGCGTGCCCTGAGTACTACATTCGGCGCATGAGTCTCGCGGATCTTCCCCGGCCGATCGGGTTCGTGCTCGGTGGCGGCGGCAGCCTCGGCGCCATGCAGGTCGGCATGCTGCGCGCGTTGACCGAGGCCGGGCTCACGCCGGACCTGGTGACCGGGACGTCGGTCGGCTCGCTGAACGCCGCCGTGCTGGCCCGCTCGGGCACCGACGCACTCGCGCGGCTGCACGAGATCTGGGCGCACATGACGCGGGCCGAGGCGTTCCCCGGCGGCGTGCTGAGCCGCGTCCGGACGCTGACGCAGAGCAAGACGCACCTGTTCCCCAACACCGGACTGGCCGGAATCATCGCCGACCACCTCGGCGCTTCGACGCGCTTCGAGGACCTGGCGCTGCCGCTCGGCGTCGTCACCACGCAGGTCGACACGGCCGAGCCGCTGCTGATCCGCTCCGGGCGGCTGCTCGAACCGCTGCTGGCGAGCTGCGCGATCCCGGGGATCTTCCCGCCGGTGGAGCACGACGGGCAGCTGCTCTACGACGGCGGGCTCGTCGCGAACGTGCCGATGCGCCAAGCCCTCGCCATGGGCGCGCAGTCCCTGGTGGTGCTCGACTGCGCGTTCCCTGGGAAGCTGCCGAGCGCGCCGCGGACGTTCGCCGAGGTGATGATGTTCACCGCGATGATCAGCATGCGGAACCAGGCCGTGCTGGAGGCGCAGGTGGCGGCGGCTTCGGTACCGGTGGTCTACCTGCCGGGTCCCGCACCCGTACGTGTGAACCCGCTGGACTTCGGGCACACGGAAGCGCTGGCGGATGAGGCGTACACAGCGGCGCGCGAGTACCTCGGCGCGCTTTCGGTGGACGGACCGGGGCTTTACGGCGCACCCGGGCTCGTCGTCAAGTGATCCACGTCACGCCGATGCACCGATCCGCTGGTAAGAACGTCATCGCTATCGCGTAGTTTTGATGACGAATGCCCGCCGATCCCAATTCCCAAAAAGAGACAATATGCTCCCCAAGAAGATTTTACTTTCGGTGGCCGGAATCCTCGCCGGAGCACTGCTGCTTTCCGCCTGCTCGTCCGGTGACGACGGCGGTTCGCCCGCCGGTGGAGCGCCGTCGGGAGCCCCCTCGGCGTCCGACACGCCGGTCGCGGTGACGTTCGAGCCCGCGGGCGGCACGGCGGTGAACCCGGCGTCGCCGATCGTCGTCAAGGCGGCCAACGGGAAACTCCTCGACGTCACGGTGACCAACGCGGCCAAGGGGAAGACGGTCGCCGGCCAGCTGGCGGCCGACGGGTCGAGCTGGACGTCCAGCGAGCCGCTCGGCTACGGGGCGACGTACAAGATCGTCGCGCACGCCCAGGGCGCCAACGGGAAGCCGATCGAGCAGGACAACCAGATCACGACGCTGTCGCCGAAGAAGCAGGCGAACGCCAACCTGATCCCGGCGCCGTCCGCGGTGGCGAGCACGGGTGTCGGCGTCGGCCAGCCGATCGTGTTCAGCTTCGGCAAGATCGCGGTGAAGAACAAGGCGGCGGTCGAGAAGGCGTTGACGGTGGAGTCGACCCCGAAGCAGGACGGCGGCTGGTACTGGATCGACGACTCGAACGTCCACTACCGGCCGAAGGAGTACTGGAAGGCCGGCACGACCCTGAAGGTGACGGCGAAGATCTACGGCGTCGATTTCGGCGGCGGGGTGTTCGGTGCGGAGGATCGCTCGGAAACGTACAAGGTCCACGATTCCTGGATCGCGAAGGCGGACGGGAACACCGAGCAGATGCAGATCTTCCACAACGGCGCAATGGTGAAGTCCATGCCGATCTCGATGGGCAAGGACGCCACGCCGACCCACCTGGGCGCGCACGTGATTTCGGACAAGCAGGCCAACTACACGATGGATTCCTGCACGTATGGCGTCTGCCCGCCGGATCCCAAGGCGTACCGCTCGAACGAGAAGTGGTCGGAGCGCATTTCGAACGACGGTGAGTTCGTCCACGAGAACCCGAACAGCGTGAGCCAGCAGGGTAGTTCGAACGTGTCGCACGGGTGTATCAACCTGAACGACGCGAACGCCCAGTGGTTCTTCCAGAACATGGGCCTGGGCGACGTCGTGGAGGTCACCAACTCGGGCGGCCCCCAGCTCCCGGTGTGGGACCTGTACGGCGACTGGTCCAAGTCCTGGGCCGACTGGCAAGCCGGCTCCGCCATCAAGTAAACAGTTCTTCCCGTCAGGGGGTCAGGAGCTCCGCTCCTGACCCCCTTCTTCGTACCCACCCGACCCTCCAGGCATGCCACCCGACCGCCCAGGTACGCGAGATGCCCCTCCAGACACGCGAGATGCCTCCCCAATCACGCGTGATGCCCTTCCCGTCACGCGAGTTCCGTCCTCAATCACGCGGGTTACGGGTCTGATCACGCGAGTTCCGGCCCGGAGCACGCCGGCCGCGCGTACCGGGTGGGGACGACACGCGTACCCAGACGGACGACTCGCGTACCTGGATGGACGACTCGCGTACCGGGAGGGTCGGCTGCGGGCTCGGCGAGGCATCGCGCGTGCTTGGCGAGGCTTCATGCGTGATCCGGGGCGGGACCCGTGTGATTCAAGCCGGATCTCGCGTGATTGAGGCCGGATCTCGTGCTTGGAGGCGGGACCCGGCGTGATCGGAGGCGGGACCCGCGTGATTGGGGGCGGACATGCGGATAGGCCCCGGGAGAACCGTGAGGTTCTCGACCGGGGCCTTTCCTAAGTAAGTTCGGCGGTGTCCTACTCTCCCACAACCCTTCGGTTGCAGTACCATCGGCGCTGTCAGGCTTAGCTTCCGGGTTCGGAATGGGACCGGGCGTTTCCCTGACGCTAAAACCACCGAAACACTCCGAAACAACACACCTGATGTGGTGTTTCAGAACCGTAGAGTGGATGCGTAACATCTTTGTAGGCAAGTCCTCGGCCTATTAGTACCAGTCAACTCGACAACACATTACTGTGCTTCCATTTCTGGCCTATCAACCCAATGGTCTGTTGGGGGCCTTAACCCACAAAGGGGTGGGATACCTCATCTTGGAACAGGCTTCCCGCTTAGATGCCTTCAGCGGTTATCCCTTCCGAACGTGGCCAACCAGCCATGCCCTTGGCAGAACAACTGGCACACCAGAGGTTCGTCCGTCCCGGTCCTCTCGTACTAGGGACAGCCTTCCTCAAGTATCCTACGCGCGCGGCGGATAGGGACCGAACTGTCTCACGACGTTCTAAACCCAGCTCGCGTGCCGCTTTAATGGGCGAACAGCCCAACCCTTGGGACCTACTCCGGCCCCAGGATGCGACGAGCCGACATCGAGGTGCCAAACCATGCCGTCGATATGGACTCTTGGGCAAGATCAGCCTGTTATCCCCGGGGTACCTTTTATCCGTTGAGCGACACCCCTTCCACCAGGAGGTGCCGGATCACTAGTCCCGACTTTCGTCCCTGCTCGACATGTCTGTCTCACAGTCAAGCTCCCTTGTGCACTTGCACTCAACACCTGATTGCCAACCAGGCTGAGGGAACCTTTGGGCGCCTCCGTTACCCTTTAGGAGGCAACCGCCCCAGTTAAACTACCCATCAGGCACTGTCCCTGAACCAGATCATGGCCCGAGGTTCAGATTCCCAATTCGACCAGAGTGGTATTTCAACAACGACTCCACCACAACTAGCGTTGCAGCTTCACAGTCTCCCACCTATCCTACACAAGCCGAACCGAAAACCAATACCAAACTATAGTAAAGGTCCCGGGGTCTTTCCGTCCTGCCGCGCGTAACGAGCATCTTTACTCGTAGTGCAATTTCGCCGGGCCTGTGGTTGAGACAGCCGGAAAGTCGTTACGCCATTCGTGCAGGTCGGAACTTACCCGACAAGGAATTTCGCTACCTTAGGATGGTTATAGTTACCACCGCCGTTTACTGGCGCTTAAATTCTCAGCTTCACCCCCGAAGGAGTTAACCGGTCCTCTTAACGTTCCAGCACCGGGCAGGCGTCAGTCCATATACATCGTCTTGCGACTTCGCATGGACCTGTGTTTTTAGTAAACAGTCGCTTTCCGCTGGTCTCTGCGGCCACCCACCCCTAGCTCGAGAAGAGCTTCAGGATGTTTGGCCCCCCTTCTCCCGAAGTTACGGGGGCATTTTGCCGAGTTCCTTAACCACAGTTCACCCGATCGCCTTGGTATTCTCTACCTGACCACCTGTGTTGGTTTGGGGTACGGGCCGTGCATGCACTCACTAGAGGCTTTTCTCGGCAGCATAGGATCACTCTACTTCGCCTCAAACGGCTACACATCACGTCTCAGCCTATATAAGTGGCGGATTTGCCTACCACTCGGCCTACACGCTTATACCAGGACAACCATCGCCTGGCGGAGCTACCTTCCTGCGTCACCCCATCGCTTGACTACTACGAAATCAGGTCCCACGCTCCACACACAGACCTCCATCCGAAGACTTAAGTCCGTGGCTTTGGGTGGTTAGTATCAAACGCCTCGTCATGGGCGCACATGCTCGGGTACGGGAATATCAACCCGTTGTCCATCGACTACGCCTGTCGGCCTCGCCTTAGGTCCCGACTTACCCTGGGCGGATTAGCCTGGCCCAGGAACCCTTGGTCATCCGGCGGCAGAGTTTCTCACTCTGCATTCGCTACTCATGCCTGCATTCTCACTCCCACACCCTCCACCGCTAGCTTCCGCCACGGCTTCCCTGGGTGCAGGACGCTCCCCTACCCATCAACACGACTACACACAAACCTCAAGGGCCCGCATGGATCTATTGTGTCAATGACACAGCTTCGGCGGTGTGCTTAAGCCCCGCTACATTGTCGGCGCAGGACCACTTGACCAGTGAGCTATTACGCACTCTTTCAAGGGTGGCTGCT